>JAXHSV010000042.1:0-16702 GCA_034190305.1 Planctomycetota bacterium
TCAGAAATGACGAACAAGTTATAACGCCAGACCCAGCCCAGCCATTGCCATGGCTGGGCTGTAATGTCCGCTCTTCGACCGATTTTGCGAAAACCTGCGTTTGTCCGCTTTCGGAACTTATACCGGGCGCACAAAGTTAAGGCGCTAGGCTGATTAACGGCTACACCGTTCATGGTAATGCGAACCGTTCTTTTGGTGCATTGTGTCCCTATTCGCAAGCGCAATAACTTTGTGCGCCCAGTATAAGTCCCTTGGTTCCGTGGTGTATCGTTTGACAAATAAACCACAACCGTTGGGACAATTACTGGCATATAAGCCCCTTGACGATTTCGTCGATCGAGCATATAGGGAGCGACTGGGAGCATACGCAAGGAGAAAGCGCCATGCTACGAACTGTACGTATCACTGCTACGTCGATTCTTCTTGTCGCCGTTTGCGTCCTGGCCTTGAACCATTATGGATGCAACGGTCGGGAAGGGATAAAAATGGAAAAGGTCAAGTCGAGCATGGCTGCTTCGGCGAGGCGGTATGACTGGAAGGCTATCGGCGTATTCGGTTGTCATGGCGTGCTGGACGCACACCCCGATCCCAACAATCCCGATAAATATATCATCATTTGGCAGCGCTATGCGCCCAGTATGGTCAAAGACAAAGGCCCAAAGACCGTTGAGAACGTAAGGTTCTCCATATACGACGCCCGAACGAAGACCTTCAGCCCTGCGGCCGACGTTTTCGACGTACGCAACATGACAATCTATCAGGGCCATCCCTGCTGGGGATACTCCCACGGGAAATACAGGGTCTTCTACTGCCAGAGAAGCGGCAAGAGCAACCACATCGCCGAAGTAACCGCGAGCAGTTGGGCTGATCTTCAGAAGTATCCCGTTTCGAATACGGAGCCTGTCGTGACGCCCGACCTCGGCGGGCGTCCGATGTCGGGTTTTCTGGCGGTCGATGATTCGACGGCATGGCTGTTCTGCGAAGGTGTTTCCGCCGAAAAGAAAAACCTGGATTCACTGAGTTACTTTATCTTTCACAAGGATAAAGGGTGGGACGGGGTAAAGCACGACATTCCGACAAAGAAACTCATCGGCAGGGGCGACCACCTCATGGGAACCGCGATGGTGGTCGGCGGCGATATTGTCTTGTATTCGAGCGTAGGGGTGGGCGAAAAGGCCGGGAATGCCTACCGGTTCAGGACCTCCGACAGGGGCGGGACATGGACGGCGGAGCGCCTGACGGTGTCGGGCGTCGAAGACCCGTTCAAACGCGACATCGACACACAACTGTTCACGACGGTGGTCAGGAAGGGGCGCTGGTGCTATTTATGCAGCCAAAGTCATTCATCCCACAGGTGGCTGGCAAGGGGAACCGACGGCGTGCATTTCAAACTGGTGGTCGATTTCGGAAAGCGCCGCTCCCTCAGCAACACAATGGTCAACATCAAAGGGACGAGAGATATTCTGCTGGTCTATGCGGACTATCCTTACATGGCCTCGAGCAGGACATGTTACCCGGGCATAAAGAAAACCATCGAATATGTCATTTACGATACCGGCGAATCCGATTAACACGCGCGAATCTGTCCGCGTTTGTTTGACGGAAAGTCGAAGGAGCAAAAAATAGAGAGCAAAATTAATGTCGGCCTGTTTTATATTTTTGGCGATTAACAGAAAGGAGTAATGTCGAACATGAGCGTTAAATGGAATGAACTTACCGGACCTGAAATAGCCGCAATGGCCGAGACTACCGATGTGGCGATATTACCATTCGGCTCCCTGGAGATGCATGGGCCTCACCTTCCGACCTCAACCGACGCCCTGGTGGCCGAAGCGGTCTGCGTCGGGGCCGCTCAGATCGAACCGGCGGTCGTACTTCCGAGACTCTGTTACACTCCCGCACAGTCGATGAAGTGTTACCCGGGGACAATCTCACTTTCTACCCGAACGGTTACAGCGATCTTCGAAGACATCTGTGATGAGGCGGCCCGGAACGGATTCAAGAAGATAATCATCTTCAGCGCCCACGGCGGCTGCCAGGTAACGAGCAGCCTGCGGGAGCAGTGGCTGGAAAAACGCAGTAAAGGTATGGTGGATTATTCAATATTCTGCGTCTTTATTGCCGATGCGATCGGTGAAGAGAACGCAAAGGCTTTCGATGGTCACGGCGGGGCGATGGAGACGTCCTGGGCAATGGCTGCCGCTCCGGAACTGGTCAGAATCGATCGGGTCGAAGCCCCCGGCCCGATTATTCCTCCGGAGTTGCCCGGTATCTCATTCTCGGACTACTGGGACAGGCAGGTTCCATACGGTTATAAAAATGATCCCAGGAAGGCCGATGCCGCCAGTGGTGAGAAGATGCTGAAGTCGGCCTCCGATTTTCTGGCAAAGGCCGTCAAAAAGATAAAGGCGTTTCGGCGCGTGCCGTCTCTGTGATTTTCTTTGAAATAATATCTCGTGAATCGGCACCCCTTATGTCGTTACATCCGAAGCAGTATGCGCCCATTCGGAACGGCGGGGCGGGAAACGGAAATTCTATGAAACCACGGGAACTTTTTCGGGTTTGATACGACTAAAGATGAGCAAGTGTTTTTATGTATTCGTCTGCGCTTTATATAATATCTGCCGGCAGGCAGGTAAATTATAAACTCAAACTGACCGATTTTGTAGTCCCTTGTGGACAAAGGATTTGTAGCCCCGTCCGTAAGGGCGGGGTTTGGGACGCCGCCGATGAGATGTAAGCCCTTTAGGGGCGGCAGTCTTTACCCCGACCCTCACGGGGTCGGGCTACAAATCTTTTCGCCCTAACGGGCTGAAAAGCAAAAAGTTACAATAAATACACGACAAAATCGGTCAGTTTGAGTTATAAGTTTCTTGCCTGTAATGTCTTATTCTCATTGTCGGCGTCGCTTGGCGCCGGCGGGCAAAGCGTTTTTTTCCGGGGAACATGCAGAAAAGTGAGCCGAAAGAGCAAGACATTGTTTATATCCTTCGCTTTTACCGTTTCGGCGTGGCTGGTTTCCGCGCCGGCCGCCAGGGGGCAGGTCAAAGTTCAGGGAAGGATTCAGGTTGTTCTTGGCAGAGGCAATGCTGAGATTGAGGATCCCAAGCCGCCCGACCCGGCAGTACTCCCGCTGGTTAACGTCGATGAGGAAATGAGCGGATACATCGGGCGCGCCCGGGAAATGATCGCTGCAAAGGATTATGCCGGCGCAATCGAGATACTCCAGGCCCTTCTGGACCGTACTGAACAGTGCTTCGTATCCACCGAGGATCCCCGCAGATTTGTTTCTTTGTCGGTCAAGGCGGGCGAAGTGATAGGACGGATGCCTTCCGAAGGAATGAAACTCTACCGGGGCTTATATGATCCCCGCGCGGAACGGTTGTTTCGCTCTGCAGCTGATCGGCTTGACGAGTCTGCTCTGCGGAACATTATAGACCGTTACCTGTACACAAGTTACGGCTCCCGCGCTTTGAGTCTGCTCGGCGCGGTCCTGTTCGACCGTGGCGAGTTTTCACAGGCGGCGCGCTGTTGGCGCAGGGTCGTTGAAGTCAACCGGACTAATGTCGCCGCGACGGCGCTGAAGAATGAGGCATCGCTGCTTGCCAGGATTGCCGTGGCGCATCACTTCGCCGGTGAATCCGCCCACGCAACAAAGGCGGCGGAACTGCTGGCCGAGAAGTATCCCAATACCGTCGCCGTCTTCGGAGGACGGGACGAAAACGTCGTTGAATTTGTGCGGCGGATGTTTGCCAAGTCTCCTTTGCTGACCGAGGTTCGCTATTATGAGGAAGGTTGGCCTTCGCTCGCCGGCTCTCCCGATTCGGTTGCCGTGATGAGCCCGGTCCGACCTGTGCTTAGCCCGCGATGGAGTACAATCGAAGGCGACATCAGTAAAAAGCACAATATCATAATCCAGCCAAACGTGCCGGTTTTTCGCGGCGGTGGCCGGGTAACCCAGACGCTGACTGTGTCGTTGCGGGAAGGGCGGGTGGTCCTTGTTCGCCGGATCGGCAACAAGAATGCAGAGACGGTTATGCCGGCAATGATCCATCCGATTGTTGTCGATAAGACCGTGATGTACCGCACTCCAACGGGAATTAGCGTACATGACCTGCTGACCGGCGAGAAATTGTGGGAGACGCTCGAGTTTCCGTTATTCCGTCAGGCCGCCAAGACCAACGTTTCTTACGGTTATAGCGTTACCGGTTCAATTATAGTAGAGGATACGGGTTTGTGGACGGTAACCGCCGGTGGAGGAAGAATTTACGCACCGGGTAAGTTAATACCGGGCATGTCGTATAACCTGTTTCGGAGGATGGGTCGGTCCGGAATGGATAGTTCCGCTCTGGCGGCGTTTTCAATTACCGAACAAGGCCGGCAGCTCTGGCAGATCGGCGACGGACAGGGTGACAGCGACCTTATTCGAGGAGGAAAATTCCTGACCGCCCCGACCTATGCCACCGGTCGGCTGTATGTTCTCGTCGAGTACACACAGTCGCATTATCTCGTATGCCTGGATGCACAAAACGGTCGGCTTAAGTGGGAGATGATGGTCGGTCAGACGCCTGTGCAGAACATCTTTTCCGGCCGCAATCGCAATATTGGGAAAAGTCGCAGCAGCCCCCCTGCGGTGGCGGATGGCCGAGTCTTTGTCGTTACCAACGCCGGTGTTGTAGCCGCTTTTCAGTCCGATACCGGAAAACCTCTTTGGGCATACCAGTACCGGAGCAATTCGGGTCTGTCCGCTCCGCCAAATCCCATAATAGTAACGAGGGGCAGGGCGATCTGCCTTCCTGCTGATTGCGAACAAGCCCTGGCATTCCGCACCGATACCGGTCAGTTGGACTGGAGCGCCGAGCGGACCGCTCAGCGGGATATGACCGCCGTTGACGCAGCGCGTTTGCTCCTGTCGGGCGAGGGGCTTCGTATAATCGATGCAACGAACGGGCTGGAGATATGGAAGTCTGAAGGAATCAGCGGCATTCATGGCAGACCGGCGGTAACACCCGATACTGTTCTTGCTTCAGGACGGGGCGAGGTCGTTCGAGTGTCCCTGCCTGATTTTCACATAACACGCCTTCCGCTGGTGGAACCCGATGCGATTCTGGGCAATATCATCGGAATTGACGGGAAACTGATAGCGGCCAATGCCGCCGGCGTTTCGGTATATTCCGACTTCGAGGATACTCGCGCCGAACTCACTTCCCGGATGACCGGCGCCTCGCCGGAGGAAGTTCAGAAATTGCTTTATCAGCGAGCGGTGAACGCATTCAGTGCAGGCAGGCCACGTGAGGCGCTGACCGGCCTGCTGAAGGTTCGCAAAATCGCTGAGGACAAGGGTAATAGCGCCCTGCTGTCCAGGACCTCGCAGATGCTTTACCGGACGTACGTGTCTCTGGCTGACCATGGGTCGTCCAGCCCCGTGGCGGCGCTCGGTTTTTACAACAAGGCTCTTGAATATGCCTACAGCGATCGCAGCCGGGGGGAAATGCTGGTCCGGCTGGTGAAGTATTACGGTAATGTCGGCGGGGGCGTCAAGGCGGCTGAACTTGCCCAGGAAATCACAATCTCTTACTCCGGGACCGATCTGGCGGACGTTCAGATCGGAAAGGAGGCCGACCCGTTCGTTCGCGACAATGTGGATACTCAACGCTTCGACGGGTACGAACTGGGACATCGCATGATAAAAGACCTTATCGCCAGGCATGGTCAGGAATGCTACGGGGTTTTCGACACGAAGGCGTCCTCGACCCTGGCCGGCGCTGTGGCTTCCAACGAGCCGGAGGCAATGGTCCGCGTGGCGGATACCTGGCGCCACAGTAAAACCGCGCCGATGGCGCTGCTGCGGGCGGCTGAATCCTACTACCTTAAGTCCTTATCCCTGAAAGGGTCGGACCGCCGAGACATGTTGGTCCGGTCCGGACAAAACCTCATTCGAGTCGGGCGCGAGTATCCCGACAGCGGACTTTTCGCTTCTGCGCACCTTGGCTTGGCGATGGTGTATAAGCAGATAAACCCCCGCGCCATGTGGCTTGGGCTTCAGGGGCTGGAAGAGGCCCAGGGCGAAGCCGTTGTTTCCTTTGCGGGTGTTTCCGGTTCTGCGGGCGAGGTGTTGAAGCGGTTGTCCTTCGGGCCCGGCTCGCTCCAACCGGTTCCGCCGGCGCCGCCGGGGCCGATTAATCCGCCGTTGATGAGAATTTTCAGACAGAGTGCAGAAGAACCGGCCATGATCCTGCGCGATGCCGACGGACGGGCTGTGAGGCTGGACGATAACCTCTTCCTGCTGCTGTCCGACGGGCGAGTTGCCATGTTCGATCCGTCGGAAGGGTCTTTCAAGGATGCGATTAAGTGGGAAACACCTCCTGTGCTGGATATAACGAAGGCGTATTCTCCCAGGAACATATATTTTCTTGTAGCCGGATTAACCACCGACTCGACCGTGCTCGTAGTGGGCAGCCGGGGCGGATTCGTCGGCGTGGACGTCAAAACGGCAAAGGTGCTCTGGCATCACGACGATCGCAAAGGAACGATGGCGCGAATTCACTCGATAACGATGGGTGACGATCGGTTGGCGGTCCTGGCGAACATCGATGGTATTTACGTGCTGGACATGTACAGCGGTAAAAAACTTTGGGAACACAAGATGCCCGGGCGGCGCCGATTTTCCTGGTTGGGCCCGCCGCAGACGGCGGGAGGGATTCTGCTGACCCGCGGCGGCAGGAGCGCCGGGAACGCCGGCGTCTTTGACATGGTTACGGGGAAATTGCTTGGCGACATTTCGCTGGGGCGGAACACAGACCAGGCGCAACTGACGGCGGAAGGATTGATAGTGGTCTGTGACGGCAAGTCGCTTCGTCTCGTTGAGCCGGTCCTGGGAATCGACCAGCCCATATGGAAGGTCGATTTGGCGGCGGCTATGGCACCGAGTATACTGGGCGTTACAAGGACGCATGTGCTGGTTTCGCCGGGCGCCGACGGCGGCATGGTGGAACTGCGAAGCCTTACCGATTACGGGCGGATTGTGCGGAGTTTCCGGACCAAACCGGTAGTCGGCGATTCCGCCGCTTTCCCGGTTGCCGCTATAGTTTCCGGAAATCGCCTGTATGTTGTTGTGGCCGGTTCACGATTCGGTCGATCCGTAAATATGTCACCCGCACACATGTACCAACGCAGCCCGAGCCTGCAGGCCTTCGACATTACAACGGCTGAATTATTGTGGTCTGCGGACCTCGTCCCGCCGGGACGAGCGAGAAACAGGAACTATAACGTTCTGCCTGTTGTAATCGGTAAAAACTACATCAGCATCCTCACCAAGGAGAGTAGTTTCCGTCAGACTTCAGTAGCAATGATAATCGGCGCGAAGACAGGTAGTGTGGTTCAAAGATTGACCCTGCCGGCCCCGGAGGGCATGCACCACATGCGGCGTGTGTTCCGGCACATGATGCTCTCGGCGCCGGTGATAACGACGGAGCGGCTTGAGGTGGAAACACATACGGGGCTGGAGATTTACGGAAAGCAACAGTAATGATAGAAAAAAAAGCACACATGCGACGAAAGAAAAGGAACATTCTGATACCGATGGTGGTAACGGTGCTGATAATTGCGCCGTGGCGCGACGGGGGAAATCCGACCGTCCCCCAGCCGAACCATGCACAGGCGGCGCCTAGCCCGGCATTGCCTAAAATGATGACCACCGAAACGGTCAAGTCCATAGATAAAGGTCTGGAGTACCTCAGGAGGACTCAGCGAACCGACGGCAGCTGGTTCAGCGGGTACGGGTACTACGAGTATCCGGCAGTGATGACTTCGTTGAGCGGGCTGGCGTTTATGGCGTCCGGTTCCACGCCGGAGACAGGCCTGTATTACAAGCAGGTCAAGAAAGCGATGTTCTACGTCCTTCGTCTCGCCGAGGGCGGAAAAGACGGGCTGATATGCGGGCCGACCGGTGAAAGCAGGAGCATGTACGGGCACGGGTTCTCCATGCTGTTCCTTGCCCAGTGTTATGGCATGGACCTCGACAAGGAAACTAGCGAACGGATTCGCAGGGTGCTGGACAAGGCTGTGGCGCTGACTGCCAGGGCGCAGTCGAGTCAGGGAGGGTGGATATACACGCCCACGCAGAACGCCGACGAAGGTTCGGTAACTGTTACGCAACTCCAGGCGCTCCGCGCCTGCCGAAATGTCGGCATCAAGGTTCCCGCCGGCACCATCACGCGAGCGGTGGAGTATCTGAAGAAATGCCAGATGGACGACGGCGGAATCTGCTATTCGCTCCGCAGCAGGGGTTCTTCGCGCCCGGCGATATCCGCCGCTGCTATCGCATGCTTCTATGCCGCCGGCATCTATGATCGGCGCTCCGGCGGATCCGGAGAAGAGGCGCAAATGGTCGAAAAACTGGTCACTTACTGCAAGCGGAACCTAGACGTGAACCGTGACGGCGTACACTATTTCTACACCCACTTTTATATGGCGCAGGCGATGTATCAACGCGGAAGGGCGGACTGGAAAAACTACTACCCACAGATACGAGATCGCCTTATGAAACTTCAGAACGTGGACGGCTCATGGATGGGCGACAATGTCGGTACGACTTATGGAACGGCCCTGGCTACGGTCATCCTCCAGTTACCCTATGGATACCTGCCGATTTGTCAGAAGTAAAAATGCAATCAGCAATCAGCAGTCAGCAGTCAGCAATCAGCAAAGGAAAAAAAAACGCTGAACGCTGAACGCTGAACGCTGAACGCTAATTTAAGGAGCAAGATGTGACAGAACAGAACCAGATGAATCAGGATGACCTGTCTGCGGTCCAGCAGCTTACGAATGCCTACAAGACGCTTCGGACGGAGATGGCCAAGGCGATTGTCGGTCAGGAACAGGTCCTGGAAGAGTTGATGATGTGTATTTTCGCCCGAGGACACGCCATTCTGGAGGGCGTTCCGGGACTGGCGAAGACGCTGATGGTCTCGTCGCTGGCCAGGTGCCTGAAACTGGATTTCACCCGTATCCAGTTCACGCCCGACCTGATGCCGTCGGACATCACCGGCACCGAGGTTATCCAGGAAGACCGCGCAACGGGCACGCGCGATTTCAAATTCCTCCAGGGCCCGATATTCTCTAATGTCATCCTGGCCGACGAGATCAACCGCACCCCGCCCAAGACGCAGGCTGCTCTGCTGGAGGCTATGCAGGAGCGACAGGCATCCGTCGGCGGAAAACGCATGCCGATGAAGAACCCGTTCTTCGTGCTTGCTACGCAGAACCCCATCGAGCAGGAAGGAACCTACCCGCTGCCCGAGGCCCAGCAGGACCGGTTCATGTTCAAAATTTTCGTGGATTATCCGGCATGGGATGAGGAGTTCGACATCGTTCGTCTGACGACGGCGATTGAGGATGTCGAACTGGCGCCCGTCCTTGATGGTCCGGAGATTATCGAGATTCAGCACACCATTCGCCGTGTTCCCGTGTCTGACCACGTGATTCAATACGCGATGAGGCTGGTGAGGGCGACGCGCGTCCACGAAGGCAACGTGCCGGGATTTATCACCGATTACGTCTCATGGGGCGCAGGGCCCAGGGCCTGTCAGTACCTTATCTTCGGCGGAAAGGTCCGCGCCGTGCTGCACGGGCGATTCCACGTCTCCACCGAGGACATCCAGGCCGTCGCCAAACCGGTCCTGCGGCATCGAATTATCACCAACTTCAACGCCGACGCCGAAGGTTTCACCACCGACAAGATCATCGACATGCTGATCGACGCGATTCCCGCAAGGGAAGGCGCAATCGCCGGAAGCCCCGACACCGCCGCCGTGCTGAAAAAATAGTATCCGTTAGTCGGTAGTCCGTTTAGCCGTCGTCGCCGCGACGACGATTTATCGGGAAAAATGACAAACCAACAGAATAGACATCCTGATTCAGAGGTGTTCGTTTACGCCGTCCTCCGCAGTGGGATGGTCGGACGAATAAACCGATTCACTGATTCACTGATCCACTGATCAACGAGTTAACAATGGCAAAGACTGAATTACAAAAATATCTCGACCCGAAGGTGCTCAACAAGATTCGCCGGCTTGACTTGCAGGCGCGGCTGGTGGTGGAGGGTTTCATCTCCGGGATGCACAAAAGCCCGTTCAAGGGTTTCAGTGTGGAGTTCGCCGAGCATCGCGAGTACACGCCCGGCGACGATCTGAAGCACCTGGACTGGAAGGTCCTCGGAAAGACCGATCGGCTCTACATCAAGCAGTATGAAGAAGAAACCAACCTGCGTGCGACGTTCCTGGTGGATGTCAGCGAATCGATGCGCTACGGTGGCGCGGGCGTCTCGCCCGTGAAGCGCGACAGTATGAACAAGTATCACTATTCGGCGTGCGTGGCAGCGTCGCTTGCGCAATTGTTGCTGGGCCAGCAGGACGCCGTCGCCCTGGCGACGTTCGACGAGGACCTGCGTTCGTATATACCCCATTCGTCCAATCCTAATCAGATTAAGGGCTTCGTTCATGCGCTGGACGTAGCCGACCTGAAGGCCAAGACGGGCATTGAGCATATTTGCCATGACCTGGCTGAGAAGATCGCCCGTCGCGGAATGGTTTGTCTTATCAGTGATTTGTTCGTGGATATAGACGGGCTGATCCGAGGCCTCCGGCATTTCCGCCATCACAACCACGAGGTGATGGTCCTTCACGTAATGGACGAGGACGAACTGACGTTCCCGTTTCAGGGAAACACCATGTTCCGCGGTCTGGAGAACACCGGTCGCCTGACCGTCGAGCCGAGAGCGCTGCGGGAAGGATACCTGGAAGCGATACGTGATTTCTGCGCGAATGTCAAGCGTCGCTGCATAGCCGCCCAGATTGATTACAAACTTATTTCAACGGCCGACCATTTGGACGCCGCCCTGTTGGCCTTTTTATCAGCCCGCGCCGTTGCGGGCAGGAAAACAGGTGCTAAAAGATAATGGGCCGCAGAGACGCAG
Organism: Planctomycetota bacterium; assembly: GCA_034190305.1. Classification (GTDB taxonomy): domain Bacteria; phylum Planctomycetota; class Phycisphaerae; order SM23-33; family SM23-33; genus JAUWNJ01. Next base: position 10,976 of record JAXHSV010000042.1, read on the forward strand.
AGAACGCAGAGAAAGGGATATGTTTTAAAAACCTGATTCGGAGTGGTGCGAGTGAGCGAACGCAACCGTGCACGAGTATTGAGAACTAATTTTCCGACTAAGCAATATCCTGAAAAGGAACTTACGGAAAAGATCATAGGTTGTGCTATTAGCGTGCATAGGGAACTCGGCCCCGGGTATTTGGAGATTCTTTACGAAAGGGCCTTGGCGCAAGAATTCAAGAAGCAGGGCCTTAAATTTGAACAGCAGCGGTCTGCAAAGGTTTTCTATGACGGTGTGGAGATTGGAGAGCACAGGATAGACCTCTTCGTTGAGGAAAAAGTTGTAGTTGAACTGAAGAGCGTGGAAAGGCTGAACTCCAGGCATGTAGCCCAGGTAATCAGTACTCTGAAGGCTGTTGGAGCGGATGTTGGGTTGCTGATTAATTTTGATGAGAGTCGGGTTGTCGATGGGATTCAGAGAGTGGTTTTTTCAAAATAATAATGAAACTCTGCGTTCTCTGCGTCTCTGCGGCCCGTGAGGTAGCGAAATGCCATTTATTCATCCGGCTTTGTTTTTGGGTGGTGCGGCGGCGGCGTCCGTGCCCATTATTATTCATCTGTTGAACCGTCGGCGGTTCAGGGTTCTGGACTGGGCGGCTATGAGGTTCCTGCTTGAATCGGTCCGTAAGAACCGTCGGCGCATCCGCATTGAGGAACTGATCCTCCTGTTTCTGCGCTGCCTGGCCATTTTCCTGCTGGCGGTGGCGGTCGGGCGGTTCATTGGCTGTTCGCCGATGCAGATTCTGCCGGTCGGTATGCCGGCGCAGATTTCGCACGTATTCATCCTTGACGACAGCGTCTCGATGGGTCAGAAACTGGCTGACACCACCGCTTTTACCAAGGCGGCCAGCGATCTGGCTGACATGCTCGGAGAGATTCCCACCACAGATAAGGTGGCAGTGCTGCTTACCAGCCGACCTGAACGGGATGAGGCGGTTTTCGACATGAATTTTCTGACCGATCCGGAAGTTCTCTCGACCAGGATCAGGTCGCTGAAACCGTCCGATACAACCACTCAACTACACCACGCAGCCCGGACCGCTGTGGAGATATTGAAGGAAACCCAGACAAAAAAACGTCTGTACGTGCTCAGCGATTTTCGACGGGAAGATTATTCCTCCGGCGGAATGATCGAAGATGCCCGGCGCCAGTTCAATGCCCTGGCCGATGCGGAAGTCGAATTAGTGTTGATGAACTACGGCGCTGCCGCGTCTGGGAACCTGACAGCTGTTGATATTCAGATGCTGGACAAGTTGGCTGTTGCTTCGGTGCCGGTCAGGGTGCAATTACGCGTGCGAAACAACGGCCCGGAACGGGCGGAAAATGTCGCGGTCCGTTTCGTTGTCCGCTCGACCGAAGGTCCGGAAGTAACTCTTCCGGTGCGGACAATTCGCTCCATCGATCCGGGACAGACCGAACCGGTTCAGATTTCCTATAATTTTTCCAACGCGGGCTCGGCGGTTATAGAGGCGCATCTGCCGGCAGACAGCCTCGCCGGAGATAACACCGCCTTCCTGGCGATGGACGTCCGCGATGCAAGGAAAGTCCTTATTGTCGATGGCGAACCGGACATCAGCGCCCCGGTCGGCGCCGAGTCGTTTTACCTGGCATTTGCGATGGACCCCACCGGCGACGGGCGTTACGGAAATAAGACCGACGTGGTTTCCGGTGAGCACCTCGGCGAGGTGAACTTTGAGACGTATGACGTGGTGATCCTGGCCAATGTAGGCCAGTTCCCGCTGACTGTGGACCCTGGCGGAGGGAGCGGATACGGGCAGTTGGATGCTTTGAGCAGGTACGTTCGCAGCGGCGGGGGACTGGCGATATTCACCGGAGATCGCGTCAATCCCGACTTTTACAACGGTCCGTTCTACGATCGCGGCAAAGGGCTTTGCCCCATTCAAATTGCCGCGCCGGCAGGGGATGCCCGCAAGAAGATGAAATTCGTCCGCCTCTCCCCCAAGAGCATCTCCAACGAATCGGTAATGCGGACCTTCCAGGGCAGGAGAGGTCAGTTCACGCAGATGGTACGGTTCTACGCTTATACCCCAATGGAGCAGTCCGGTTTGCCGGCATCGTTGGCGGAGATCGGGCCGGTGCGCGTCCTGGCGAGGTTCGACAACACTGATGGCGCCACAGGCCGGCATAGTCCGGCGATCGTGGCGCGAGCCTATGGACAGGGCGAGGTTATGATGATATGCACATCGGCAGACAAGGAATGGACAGATTGGCCCAAAGACCTGACTTACCTTGCGTTCATCAACGACATGATCGAGCACCTTTCCCGCCGGGGCGGGCGGAAATTCACTTCTTTGGTGGGCAGGCAGATTGATTACACCGTTGCGCCTGAAATGGCCTCTGCAAGGATAACGCTGCAAACGCCCGCTTTCCCGGCAGAGGATGTAATCGCCCTGGCCGGACAGCGGATTGAGACGGGTCGGGTCGTTACCTACCAAAACCCTCGCCACATGGGGATATATCAATTGAAACTGGACGTAACGGACGAGGTGCGAACCGTACTGTTTGCCAGGAACGTGGACCCGCTGGAAGGCAGATTGGCCAGGATTACGGAAAAGGAACTGCAAGGGCAGTTACCTTTGGAGTTCAGGTACCTCGACAGGCTTACGCCCGCCGGTCCGAAAGAGGCCGCCGCTTCGGCGCAGCAGGAATACTGGAAAGCGGCGCTGGCGGCAATGTTGCTCATCCTTGCCGCCGAGGTTTTCCTCGCTCAGCGCTTCGGGCACTATAAAAAATAGAGACCGGAATACCGGATTACCGGAATACCGGATTACCGTGGAAAGACAAAAAAACGGACTGGCTACTAACTACTGGCTACTGGTATGAAAAGTATTCTCGAATGGATGTTGCGGTTGAAACCGGGCCGGCTGTCCGGAGCCGACAGTTGGTCTCCGCGTTTCGCAGCCGAGTACAACAACTGGATTATCCTGGGGTTGTTCGTCGTGTTTTCGGCCTTGGTGGCTTTGACTGTGGTCTGCTACCTGCGAGAGGGCGATACGCGCCGTCGGACAAAGCTGACAATCGCAGGTATTCGTATAGCGGTGATAGTGCTTATCCTGGCCTTGTTGTTTCAGCCGGGACTGGTTCTTCGATATAAAAAGAACCTTTACTCCACCGTAGTGGTGCTAGTCGATGACAGTCTTTCGATGTCGTTGGCGGACCGTTACGCAGACGCTTCGCTTCGCAGCGCCCTGGCTGATAAACTTGGCGTAAACCGGGACGAACTGGATTCCTTAAGTCGCACGGAGATTGTCCGGCGGATACTCACCCGTCAGGGGCCCCCAAATCGCAATGTATTGCGATTTGGGGAACCCCGAAAAGGTCCGCTGGCGGTCTTGGCGAAGGACCATCCGCTGGTGCTGTTGCGGTTTTCCACCTCCCAGCCAGGTAGCGGTACGGAAGAGGGCAGGTACACACGCCTGATCGGCCAGGTTGAGGTGGCGGGAGATGATCCTGTCCGTCAGGCGGCGGCGTCCGATGAGATCGCAGCCGCCTTTGAGGGTCTCTCGTCCGGCGGATACGAAACGAACCTCGCTTCCGCGCTGCGCGACGCCGCCGACCGGCTTGAGGGTCGGCGCGTTGCCGGCATCGTCCTGATAAGCGACGGTCAGCCCACCACCGGCAGCGATACCGGTAACCGTCTGAGCGCCGCCCGGGACTACATTCGCCAGCGAGGTATTCCCGTCTTTTCCATAGGCGTCGGCGACCCGGTTCCGCCTCAGAATGTTGCGGTGGTGCGTTTGCAGGGGCCGACGGAAGTTCGCAAAGGCTCGGCGATTGAAATGACGGCGTATCTGTCCAATCGCAATTGCGCCGGCCAGACCGTCGAAATCCGCCTGTTTCGCAAGCCGGTAACGGGCGATGGGACCACAAATCGTAATGTGGAGGCCCCCGAAACCTGGACAGATACCGGCGTGTCCAAACAGGTAACTCTCGCCGGCGCCGCCGGTTCTACCGGCAACGAGACCCAGGAGGTCTCGCTAGTCGTTGAAAAGGCAGGTGATCTGGGTGAGTTCTTCTACAAGGCGGAGGTAACACCTCTGGACCGCGAGTTTTCCGACGAGGATAACGCCGCAACGACGAAAGTACGGGTTTCCGAGGAAAAGATTAAAATCCTCTTCGTCAGCGGAGACGCCGGATGGGAGTTCCTGTATCTTCGCAACCTGCTGCTTCGCAGTCCGGATCGCTACGCCCTCAGCGCCTGGCAGCAGAATGCCGAAGCGAAGTTCAACCAGGAAGCCTCCAGCGAAAAAATGCGTCTGAAGCAACTCCCCAGAACCCGCCCGGAACTGTTTAAGTACGATGCGGTAATCCTCTACGACCCCGCCTATACGAAAGAAGGTTTTGACGAGCAGTTCGTGGGTATGCTGGAGAGTTTCGTCTCCGACCATCACGGAGGCTTATGCTACATCGCCTCCAACAAGCACAGCGACGTGAATCTGACCGGAAGAGGACCGTTCAAAGCGCTGTCGGATCTGCTGCCTGTGGTTCTCGGTCAGCGTTCGGGTCATATTGCCGCACACATCGCTCGCGACCGTCCGACCGCCTGGTCTCTGATTCCGACACCGCTGGGGTTGGAGCATTCGGCGACGCGATTAGGCCAGCGAGCCGAGGAAAATGAAACCATCTGGAGGATACTTCCGGGTGTGTACTGGGCGCATCCGGTTCTTTCGCTCAAGCCTCTTGCCTCGCCGCTGGCTATCAGCGGCGATCCGACCGACCGAATGTCAGGTCCCGACGGTGAGGCTACCCCGCTCATCGCCGTTCAGTACTATGGTAAGGGGCGGAGCCTGTACTTCGGATTCGACGAGTCATGGCGGTGGTTGGCGGTTGATGACGGGATGTACTACCGGAAATTCTGGACCAATGTGGTGGATTTCCTCTCCGCCGGCAGACTGCAGAAAAAACGAATTATTATTACCACCGGCGCCGACCAGTTCGCGGTGGGCGAAAAAATGCCCGTCAGGGTCGAGGCCTATGACAAAGACTATAAACCGCTGGATAAAGAAACTCTTCAGGTGGACATCGTCGAGACCACTACCGGGCAAGTGCAGACCATAACCCTCAGGCCAGACGCAAGGAAAAAGGCCAGGGGACACTACGAAGCACCAGTAACACTCAAGGATGTCGGTGTTTTTGAATTGACGGCCATGAGAGACGATCCGTCCTATAAGGACGAAGTAGCGGGAAAAACGATTACGGTAACGCTTCCGGCAGAAGAGTTCATCCATCCCGAGGCTGCTCCGGTCATGCTTGAAACCATCGCCTCAGAGGAACGTTTTATGGTGGTCCATGACAGCGACCGCCTCATAAGGCTGATCCCGTCGGGAAAATTGACCGTCTTCAATGATGTTCCGCATGAACTGTGGGACGTTCCGCTGGCGATAATACTGGTGGTGCTGCTGCTGGCGGCGGAATTGATACTTAGGAAGAAACACAACATGGCATAAATTAGTAGCCGGTAGTCGGTAGTCAGTAGCCGGGAAAAGAAGAAAAGGTTTGGCATTGAGTAGTTTCCTCTTTTTTACAGGCTACAGGCTACAGGCTACAGGCTACAGGCTACAGGCTACAGGCTACAGGCTACAGGCTACAGGCTACAGGCTACAGACTACAGGCTACAGGCTACAGGCTACTGCACAGTGGAGATGTTGATGGTGTTTGACGATCT
>JAXHSV010000043.1:0-16641 GCA_034190305.1 Planctomycetota bacterium
ATAACGCCAGACCCAGCCCAGCCATAGCCATGGCTGGGCTGTAATGTCCGCTCTTCGACCGATTTTGCGAAAACCTGCGTTTGTCCGCTTTCGGAACTTACACAAAATACTTGACGCTATCAACTACATCGTGGGCCTTGCCAAGAACGAGGTCCTCAAACGGCTTACCGAGCCGCATCTACAGCGTGCAAAAGAGCAATTTGAACTTACAGGGCAAAAGCAGAGAATTTTCGCCGAGGTTGAATACTGCGCGGCTACCTGGGACAGAAGGCGTCGTGTAGTCATCAAGGCCGAGCACGGTAGCGGAGGCGCCAATCAGCGATTCGTCGTCAGCAACCCGCCGAGCGATCCGCAGTTGTTGTATGACCAGGTGTATTGTCAGCGTGGTGATATGGAGAATCGGATCAAGGAACAACAACTTGACCTGTTCGCCGACCGAACGAGCTGCCACGGCTTTGTGGCCAATCAGTTCAGGCTTTTACTTTCATCAGCCGCATACGTGCTGCTCGAATCGCTTCGTCGGCTTGGTCTGGAAGGGACTGAATTGTCCCGATCCCAGTCCGGGGCTATTCGCCTTATACTTTTGAAGATTGGAGCGAGAATTACTTGTTCGTTTCGGAGGGTTGTACTTCATCTTGCCGTGGGTTATCCATTCAAAGAACTCTTTGCAAGAGTATTGTCACGTCTGCGCAATCCAGTGCTTGCGCCCACCTGAGTTGACCAAATCCCAGTTCTGGTATTACACACAATATTTGACGCTATCCCACGACCGCCCCAACGGGGCTGGCCTATAAAAAACGCCCGATTTCCCAGTGGGTTAAGCGCGAACGCCCCTTGCGTGGCTAAAACAAAACCAGGGATGATTCAGCCAAGCGCCTTGGCGACAGCGATGGTATTGGAAAGTAGCATAGCGACGGTAACGGGTCCGACGCCGCCGGGTACGGGCGTTATGGCGCCGGCGATTTGGCCGGCAGCCTCGAAATCGACGTCCCCGACCGTCTGCATGGCGTTTTCGCCTTTGTCGTCTTTGACAGGTTCGCCGTTTTCGTCCAACCCCTTCGGTATGCGGTTGATGGCTACGTCGATGACGACAGCGCCGGGTTTAATCATGTCAGCTGATATCAGCGGGTTCAGGTCGGGAACCTTGACGTCTTCGCCTGCTTTTTTTCGCCGTCGGTAGGCGCCCCAGCGGGCCTGCGAAACGCCGGCGGCGACAATCAGCACGTCGGCCCGGCGGGTGTGAGAAGAAAGGTCCTTCGTGGCGACGTGGCAGACGGTAACGGTCGGCGATGCGTTCGGGCTTTGAAGCAGGATCATTGCGATGGGTTTTCCGACGATCTCGCTGTGTCCGACGACGACCGTTTCGGCGCCGGCAAGGTCGCCGCAGGTGCGATTGAGCAGTTCCACCGCCGCCATCGGCGTGCACGGCGCCACCGTCCCGCCACCGTAGAACAATTTTCCCATGTTCTCCGGGTGCATGCCCTCGACGTCTTTTGCCGGTGATATAGCGACCTGCACCTTGCGAGCGTCTATCTGGGCCGGCAGGGGCATCTGAAGAATGATTCCGGTCGTCTCGGCCGAGGTGTTCAGTTCGGCGATTTTCCTCAGCAGGTCGTCCTGTGAGATTTCGGCGGGCAGTTTCAGCAGTTCGTACTCGATACCGACCGATTCGCACGCCTTGGCCTGCATGTTGGTGTAGATTTTCGAGGCAGGGTTTTCGCCTACCTGCACAGCCGTCAGGTGAGGTTTCCTGCCGGCCTCTGCCAGTTCTCCTGCATCCGCCGCTACCTGTTTTCTGATTTCCTCGGCGACTGCGTTTCCGTCGATTATCTTCGCGGACACATTCATCTCCTCTTGCTGAAAAAAGACGTTAACCACAAAGAACACAAAGGGCACAAAGAAAACATTTTTACTTAAACAAATTTCCCTGTCTTTTCTTTGTGCCCTTTGTGGTTCAGGTTTTTTTACAGTTTCAGCGCGTTATAGACCGTCGTTACCGGTTCGGTCTTGTTGAGGCAATAAAAGTGCAGCCCTGGAGTTCCGTTGTCCCAGAGGTCCTGGCACTGCCTGACGGCCAGTTCGATGCCCTTTTTTCGGGTTTCCTCCAGGTCGTCTGCAATCGGTTCAAATGTATCCCTGATGAAATCCGGTATTGTCGCGCCGCACGTATTGCAGAAGTCGATCAGTTTCGGGTAGTTGGTGATGGTGAGCATCCCCGGCAGCAATCGCATGTTAACGCCTTCGGCGCGGACGCGGTCACGGAATTCATAGTAGATGTTGTTATCGAAGAACAGTTGCGTAAAGACGACCTCGGCTCCGGCGTCCTGTTTGACCTTGAGGTATTCGCTGTCGAGTTTTTTTGTGGGCGTCCGGGGGTGTCCTTCGGGAAAGCCCGGCGCGCCGATGCAGAAGAAATCATCATGCTCGCGGATCATCTTTATCAACTCATAGGCGAATTTCGGTTCATCGGGGCCTGGTTTGTAATCTTCATTGTCCGCCGGGGGGTCGCCAAGCAATGCCAGGATGTTTCTGATATCGGCGGCTTTGAATTGTTCCAGGGCGCCGCGTATGTCGTCGTAGGTGTGCTGGACGCACGTGAAGTGGTGGACCACCGGAAGGGCGAATCGCTTTTGCAGTTCCACGACGATCTCGAAGGTCGCCTTGCTGCTGGAGCCGCCGGCGCCGTAGGTAACGTTGAAAAAGTCCGCGACTTTCGCCAGTTCCTCGGCTGTCTCGTAGAGTTTCGCAGTTCCCTTCTCCGTCCGCGGGGGAAAGAACTCAAATGAAATAGTGCGCTGCTTTTCGGCGAACAATTCTGTAAGTTTTTTCATCTTTCAGGTATCTCCAAAAATGTTTGAGCATTGTTAACAAATCACGTCTTGCCATAACGGAGGAAGAATCGGCAGGATTACAGGTCCGCCTTTTTTCTTCGCTACAACAACATCAGTACATTCCGACGACGTTTCCGTTTTCGTCCAGGTCGATGTCCATGAACGCCGGTCTGCTCGGCAGGCCCGGCATTGTCCGCATTTTTCCCAGCAGGGGGAAGAGGAATCCCGCTCCGGCAGAGATTCGCACTTCGCGGACCGAGACGGTAAAGCCGCGAGGCACGCCCTTGAAATTCGGGTCGTGCGACAGCGAAAGGTGCGTCTTGGCCACACAGATCGGAAGGTGATTGAAGTTATTTTTTTCGTAAAGGGCTATTTGCTCTTCCGCCTGGTCGGAATATGTAATAGCGCCGGCGAGATACACCTTCCGGCAGATCGTCGCTATCTTGTCCTTGACGGACATCTCGTCGGGATACAGAGGGTGGAATTCCGACGGTTTTTCGCAGGCTGATGCAACGGCTTCTGCCAGTTCGGCTGCGCCTTGTCCGCCTTTGGCCCAGTGGTTGCAGAGGACGGCGGCTTCGGAGCCGGCCTGGTCTGCCGCCTTGCGTACAAGTTCCAGTTCGGCGTCGGTGTCGGTGGGAAACTGATTGACGGCTACGACAACGTGCACGCCGAACATTTTGGCTATCTCGATACAACGGACCATATTGCACAGACCCGCTTCGAGCAGTTCGAGGTTCTCGTGCGTATATTCGTCGGCCAGCGGTCGGCCCGGCGTAACCTCCGGTCCGCCGCCGTGCATTTTCAGCGCCCTGATCGTGGCGACCAGCACGACGCAGTCCGGTTTCAGGCCTGAGTATCGGCACTTGATGTCGAAGAACTTTTCCATACCGATGTCGGCGCCGAAACCTGATTCGGTAATGACGTAATCGGACAGTTTCAGCGCTATGCGGTCGGCGACAATTGAACTGTTTCCGTGCGCGATGTTGGCGAACGGGCCGGTGTGGACGAAGACAGGCTGACCTTCGAGGGTTTGCATGAGGTTGGGCTTGATGGCGTCCTTGAGCAGTACGGCCATTGCACCGGCGCATCCGATTGTCTCGGCGGTCAGGAGTTGTCCGTTTCTTTTTTTCCCGATTATCATCCTTCCCAGGCGTGCGCGCAGGTCCTTCAGGTCACTCGCCAGGCCCAGTACAGCCATTACTTCGCTGGTGACGGCTATGGTGAAGTGCGCTTTTCTCCTCGGTCCGTCTATCCAGCTGTCGCCTATCCCGATTTCGCATCCGCGGAGGGCGGCGTCGTTGACGTCCACAACCCGCCGCCAGGTGATTCCCCACGGGTCGATATTAAGGCGAGGCAGACCGGTATTAGCCCACTTCTTGTTGGTGGCGTGGTCTTCGTGCTTGATGCGGGCGTCGATGGCGGCTGCTAGGAGATTGTTGGCGATACTGACGGCGTGGATGTCGCCGGTCAGGTGCAGGTTGAACTCGTCCATCGGGATTACCTGGCTGTAGCCCCCGCCGGCGGCTCCGCCCTTGATGCCGAAGGTCGGACCCATCGACGGCTGACGGATGCACAGGAAGGCGTTCTTTCCGATTACCCCCATTCCCTGCGTCAGTCCGACGGCAGTTGTCGTCTTACCCTCGCCCAGCGGGGTCGGTGTAATTGCCGTTACGTCGATGTACTTTCCGTCGGGTTTCTCGGCCAGACGGTCCAGGATGCTCAGGCATACTTTGGCCTTGTTTCGACCGTAAGGCTCCAGTTCATCCGGCGCTATTCCCGCAGCCTGGGCTATTTCGGTAATGGGTTTGGGCGTCGCTGCACGAGAAATCTCGATGTCGGACGGTACGGACTGTTTGCTCATCAGATGCTTCCTTTGTATTTATTGATTCGGAGCAAAACCGGATCACAAGCCAGGGGGCAGTCGCAGCTTCCGGACCAATATTAAACCGAGATAGTGCACCTGATAAATAAAATTGTCAATATCCGGGACGGATGCCTCTCTTGTAGTTGCGCGGGCGGGCGGGCGGCGTCAATAATCTTTGATAATCCAGTCGCCCGGTCGGGGTTGAGGAAGTCCGACGTGCGGTGTCTTGCCGGTGATTTCCTGAATGGCCCAGGCGGCGGCTTGCATTACGCGCATATCGGGCCGGTCTTCGGTAAGTATCCAGCGAAGGTTATCCACCGCCTCGTCAGCCTTCAGTTTTCCCAGCGACTTGGCCGATTCGAACCGGCACCGCAGAACCGTGAACCTTCGAGATTGGGCCTTGTCGTATTCGTCCGAGCCTTTCTCGTGATCGCCTGCGGCATATTTCCAGCTCAGTTGGCGTTGTAGTTCTTCGACAACGGCTGGACGCGTCTGCTCATCCGTCATTTCCGGCATAAGCATATCCGCAGTCCAGGCCGACCGCTTGGCGCGAAATTGGCCGAAGCCCATAGAACTGAACCGAATCAATACAGGAAGGGCCTCGGAAATCTTTAGCGCTACGGCTGCGTGCAGCAGAGCGGCGGAGTTGTCTTCGGGCAGCGGTATCGGGTTCAGCGGGTTCAGGAACATCGACTTCAGCGCTTTTTCCGAGAAATCAGCACAAGCGGTCAGTTGCTTCATTATCGGACCGACGGCGCGACGGTCGCCGATCCGCCCCATCGACAATGCCAGTTGTTCCAAAACGGGGTCCTTGAAATCCATACGTATCAGCAGGCCCAGGTGCGCTTCGTAGTCCCGGGTGCTCTTTGCCGACCCCAGCAGGTAACTCAGCGCCTTGAGATTCCGGCGGGCCTTTTCTATCCGACGGGCAAGTTGTGAAACCTCGTCAGGAGGGATTGGTTTTTTGTGCGATTCGAGCAGTTCGAAATAATCCGTGCTGTTCTCTTTCATAAATGTGCCCGCCCTGGCGGAAACTGTTTCCGGCGCATTCATTTGTATGAGCGCATCTCGCGCCGCCAGATGGGTCTCGTCCGGTGGGGCCTGGAGCATGATCTCGAATATCCGGTCGATGGATTCGGTCCGCTTGAGTTTTCCGACGCCCCTGACCGCCGCCAGTCGCACCGGCGTCGAGTCGTCGTTCAGGAAAGCGCCGACTTTTTCCGCTTCACCGGCCGAGGTGAGACCTTCCACCGCGCCGCGTCGGATAAACGGGTTTTTATCATTTCCGCCGTCTATCAGCAGTTGTATGTACTTTTTTGGCGCATGGCGTCCAAGTGCGGAAAGGCACAGGCCTCGAACGGCAGGGGCGTCGCTTCGGGCCGGTTTCGACAGGGCTTCGGCCAGGATCGCGTCGGGTTCAGCCAGTGCGGCGTTTCTCGCCGCCGCCAGGCGGACGGAAATGTTATCATCAGAAAGGAGTTTCCGTAAGGTCTCCGCATCGGCTGACTTGGACAGGTCGGTAAGTGCATTAAGTGCCTCGGCGCGAACGGCGCCGGCGGAGTGATCGAGAAGTTTGACCAGCGCCACGGAAAGTCCCTGCCATCGGACCTCTCTGGCGGCCCTTAAGGCCCCCTCCAAATCGTCGCCTGATGAATCCGTTCGCTCCAGCGCTTTGGTGAGCAGGCCGACAGCCTCGGCGGATGTAAAATTACACAGAGCCAAAGCGGCGGCTGAACGTACACACCGGTCATTATCAGACAACGCCCGCTCCAGATGTGCAAGTGCAGCCGGATTGCGGGTCCGACCAAGGTCCGTTACCGCCTTTTCCCGTTCAAGCGGGTCGATACCGTTTTCGACCAGTTCGGCCAGAAGCCGGACCGTCCGGTCCGAACCGAAGTCCTGCCTCTTCATCTCGCCCCGGACAAAAGGCTCCGGTAGCGGTTTGCGATCAGCCTCGTCGGCACACAAAGCGACCGCCCAGACAGACAGCAAAGCAACCACAGAAGCAATGCCGCCGACAACCACCCCGCGCAATGTTTTGGAAACTGGAATTCTGGTCATTTGATATTGCTTCGATATTCGGAGTTTCTTTCAGTCTGCTCTTCCAAGTTGATATACTCTGATAACGGTCAGCCCGAACAGTATCCCCGATGACGCCGCCACGATTCGCAGGTAAGGCCTAAGGAGGTTGTAATCCTGAATAGCATGGTGTCCTGCTGCGTCCATCACGGCGGCTATGGGATTGACGACGAAAACCGTCTGGATAAAACCGGGACCGAAGACACCGCCTCCCAGCAGCGCCAGCATCGTCAGAAGGCTCATTGCCGAGACCACGCCGTAAGTCCAAACTGTGGCAGTGGATGTCTTGGAGCACGCGCTTGAAAAGAACATTCCCAGCGCCGTTACAAACAGCCCCGTCATTCCGACAACCTCCAATATTCTGAGAATATTCGGCATCAGCGCCTTCTGGAAAACCAGCAGGATTACCAGCGCCGGGGCTGTACCGACAATCATCAGCAACAGAGGGATGAGCGATGCCTGGAATTTCCCGCTGACGATCCTCCATGCCGGAAGGGGCGTGGAGCGCATGAGGTCCCACAGTCCGCTTTCTCGGTCGCTGCAAACGGCTCCGCTGGTCATCGCCGGTCCGACCAGTACGATCAGCACCACCATCAGAACTCCGATTGCCGTAGCGATGTTGGAGACCGTGGAGGTGGTTTCTTCGGCGAATGCCTGGACAAAGACGCTCACCAGCACCATCAGCGCGATGCTGATCATCAGACAAACGGCGGTGGCCCGCGCCAACCAGTGCAGTTGCAGCGTCCTGCGGGAGCGGCATTCCTTTATCAGCACGGGATTTTGCCACCAACCGATATTTCGCTTGCGCTTACGCGGGTCGAAGAAGAACAGGTACAGGACGCTCCTTCCGGTAAAATGACCCCGCTCAACTACTTTCAGACCTTCTCGCGGACGGGCCGGCAGCAGGGAACGATTCAGACCCCTCAACAACACCATCGCTACGGCTACGGTCGTAAGGATGCTAAGGAGAATATATAATTGCCAGTATGCCGGCCAACCTTTGGCGCCGATTACGTATGGACCCTGCGGCGTCAGAATCGACAGCATCGCCTCCAGCGGACTCATGCTCGCCAATACGTGCATTATTCCGGCTGCTATCGATCCGCCTCTGCGGATGAGCGTTCCGCTGACAGGCCAGGCGGGTCCGGCAAAACCGAAAACGACCACCAGGAGGAGGCAGTATGTTGCAATTATTGCACGATAACTCCGGCTGGAAAGCACGCTGACCAGCAATCCTATCGCTCCCAGATGCACCGCTGACAGCAGCAGCACCGCAACGATTGCCAGTATCTCCCTGGCTTCGACGCCGCCAAGAAGCAGCAACGTCGCCAGCACCGGTATGCCCGACAAAACAAGAAGCACCAGGAACGTAAGCGACCCCGCCATTTTTCCCACCGCGATCGCCAGCGGGCTCATCGGCGTCGCCAGGAGGCTTTCGAGAGTGTTACGGTCTCGTTCTATGGTAACCGAGGTAGAGGTAAACGCCGGCGCTATCAGTATCACCATCGCAAGTTCGCCGATGCTCAGGACCATAAGCAACCGCCGGACCTCCTGACCGTCAAGGTCCTGGATGCCGTCCGCCGGCCAGAGCAACCAAAGTAAAGTCACCATAACCAGCAGGAACGCCACCTGCATGGCGATCGCCTTCTTCGTCCTAAGAGCGAAGAGAACTTCTTTTTTAATGATAGGGTTCATTTTTCAGCATTCGGCATTCAGTGTTCAGCAATCATCGTTCAGCGTTCAGCAATCAGCATTCAGTTTTTTACTGACTGCTGACCGCTGATTGCTGACTGCTTTGTTCTTCCTGTCCCTCTTTTTCCAGTTCGCCCTCAAAACCGCTGACAGTCATATAGGCTTCTTCCAGCGTCAGGGGCACTTCCCGGCAGGTTACAACACCAAGGTCCGACCGTACCAATCCATTCAGTATGGTCGCCAGTTCTCCGTCGTCGCCGGTGAAGTTAAAATTCACCACGTTGTCGGACTCTTCGGACCGTTCGACGTTTTTACATTTGTCGTTTTCCCTGAGCAGGCCGACGGTCTTTTCAACGTCGCCGAGCAGGCGGACCTCCATCAACCGGTGGCGTCGAAGCGATGCCAGGACTTCGGCGATAGGACCGACCGCGCGCAGCACGCCGCCGTGCAGGATACCGATGGAATCGCACACCGCCGCCAGTTCAGGCAGGATGTGCGAAGAAACCAGAAGCGTCTTTCCGGCGTCTGCGAGGCGCCGCAGTAGTTGTCTCATGTGAACGCGGGCGCGCGGGTCCAGCCCGCTGGCCGGTTCGTCCAGCAACAACACCTGAGGATCGTGCATCAGCGTCCGAGCGATTCCGACACGCTGCTTCATACCGCGGGAAAGGGTATCGACGAACCGATCGTGCATGTAGTGGGCCTCGGTCATGTCAATGACCTCTTCGATACGCTCACGACGGCGACGGCGACCGATACCAAAGGCCGCTCCAAAAAAGTCAAGGTACTCCCAGACTCGCATCTGCTCATAGACGCCGAAGTTGTCGGGCATGTATCCCACAAGGCGCTTGATGCGGTCCCTTCCGTCCACGACGTTCACGCCGGCGATGCTGGCGGACCCGCTGCTGGGGCGCAGCAATCCGGCGAGGATGCGAATGGTCGTCGTCTTTCCCGCACCGTTGTGCCCGATGTAACCGAAAATCTCGCCTCGGCGAATCTCAAGGTCAAGGTTCGTCAAGGCCTTTATCTCGTCGTAATGCCGGGTCAAACCCTCAGTGCGGAGAATGACCTCGTTATCTGAAACACTCATTTACTCATTCCTTCGAGGGTAAGATTCAGCGATTCAATTTTCCAAAAAGTCGAGATACGCTCTTGCGCACCGGTTTTAGACGTTTCAACCGGTCCGATCTTAATGGTGATTTTATACCTTCCTTCAACGGGCATGAGCGAATCGACCGTGATTTTATACGCCCCTACGGGACGGTCCACCGTTTTTATCAACGTTTTTTCGGGAACCTGACCTTCGGGTCCGACGAAGCCGAAAATGCTTATTCGGCAGTTCGGCGCCCTCATCGCAAGTCGCATCACAGCGCGAGCGTCGATAATTTCACCTGTACCTTCCGGCGGGACGAAATCCAACTCCACCTCACCGGGAAGGGTGGACGTGTTGAAACGGTTCTCTTTCGGAACCCAGACGGGCGGGCGCCCGCCGATGTGAAGTTTCAGCAGCCCGCCGGGAACGACGACCTTTGTGCCGGACGGCGATTTCAACAACGGCATCGGACAAGTCAGTAACGTCAAACCATTCGGTTCGGCCTGTTGTCTGCGGGACTCACCGAGTGGATTAAGCAGCGGTCGCCTGAACCATCCAAGCATCATGGGCGTCGGGGCCGACAGATAACGCTGCGATCCGGACGGTGGACTAACCAACGCGGAAATCAGGTCGTTACGTAAACGGTCCGTTTTGCTGCGAACGTTCATTCCTGTATAGCTATCCTTCGGAAGCGGCGGGTCGTTGACGACAACGGCGGTGGTGCTACCCGCCGGAAGACGCCCGACGGCATAGGACGCGCCGCCGGTGACTAATACGGCGTCGAAGATATCCTCGCCGGTGTTGTTGGTTATCGTCCCTTCCAATCCTTTCGGCCCCAGGCGCACCTCGGCGACCATCCGACCCGGAAGGTCAACCGGCGCCTCGGCGTAAGCGCTTCGGGAACTGTTCCCCATTATCTGCACGCCCTCCAGGACCATTGTCCGCTTACCGGCGATCTCCACCGATTCCATTAACGAAGCCGACGTTGACGCCATCGGACGAATAGTTCCCAACGGCGAACCCGACGAAAAGTCGATCTGGTCCTTCTCCGGCGTGTAGTAGGTTGATAATTGCTGAACGTGCCCCCTTCCGTCCGACCTGGCCGAGACCATCGCAAGAAAACTTACCCTCGGTTCGTCCCGAAACGTCATACCCCATATCAGCAAACCCACTCCGCACAGCATCCCCAGAGGGATCATTACGACCCATCCCAACTCGCCGCGACGTCGCAGCCAAAGGAATACCCCCAGCAGCAGGAAAAGCCCAGCCTGAATGCCGATTATGCACGCCGGCGTGCGCCGGTCCCTGCTTTCCCGTCCGGCAATCCGAGCAAACTCGCTTTCCGCCGATGCGGCGAAAGCATCCGGTAATACCGGCTGGACCCGCCCCATCCGCCCGGAAATCGTCTGCCACAAAGGTCCGGTCTGCTTCGTCGTCAAAGCGCCTATAGGCACAGCCAGGGTAAAGACAACCCCCGCCCCATGCCTCCGAAGCGTCAGCAGAGGCATACCGTTGGCCTGCCACAACACCTTCGCATCCGTCGGACACAAATGCGCCATCGTTATCGGGGTCTTAAGGTCTGTCTGAAATTTATCTCCGTCACCGGTGCCGGACGCCTCAAGCCGATACTCCTGATGGGTCCCGGAAACGACGACACCGGCGGCTTCGGCCATCCGGCCGGTAAGCGTGCGGTCGGCAACTGAATGAGCGGTAACCAGCAGCACTCCACCATGTCCGACCCAGTCAAGAAGGGCACCAATCTGACTGTCCGACAATTCAGCCGGGTTAGCCGATGAAATAATAAACATCTTCAGCAACGAGTATCCATACCACCTGTCGGGTAGTTGCTTTTGGCGTGAAATGACCAGAGCGACTTCGCCTAAGAGTTCACCCGGAATTTTGCTCAGGTAAGAATGATCCTGTCCCGGCTGGTCTTCAGGATCGACATAGGCCAGACAGCGCTGCGTGGGCGACAGCGGGGAAACCAGTATGAAGTCGCTATCGAGAATTTCATTGGTTCGAGCGTTTTCAAGCCTGAAAGCCTGCTCTTGATGCACGATTTTTTCAGCCTGGCTGCGTTTCTTCTTCATTTTACCGATGCGCTGACCCAGCCAGATATTTCGATAGGTCCGGCCCGGCAGGTTGACGGTTTGTGTGTAGCGAATTCGTCCCCGGCTCGGATCTTCGGCAAAATAGACAAACCTGACCGGTACCGTCTCGTTGGTCGGATTGTGAAGGCTGGCAGTTACCTGCCCCCAATATCCCGACTTGACGTACGGCGCAAACGCTCTGGAAACGGTTGTTACTTCCGGCTGATCCGCCGCCAGCGCACACATCGCCGCAATATGCAACACCGCAATGCTTACAAGTGTCTTCATGCAACCTCGCTGATAATTCACCCGGTAACTCCGCAGACCGCGCCAAAGAATTTGTAATATAACTGTGCGCCAACTTGCAATCAACGGTAAATTATGGCGCGGGTTACTTTTTTGTTCGGGGGGTCTCGGCGTCTGCGCCTTTACCGTTTCCGGTTCTGGTTCTGGAGTTTGTAGCGCAGGGCTGTGTCTATGAACGACTGGAGCTCCCCGTCGAGGACGGCGTCGGTATTACCGACCTTCAGGTCGGTCCGCTCGTCGCGGACGAGTTGATAGGGATATAGCACGTATGATCGAATCTGGTGTCCGAATGCTATTTCGCCCTTCTGTCCGTACATTTTCGCCAGTTCGGCGTCGCGCTGGGCCTGGGAGTGCTGGTAGAGCTTCGCCACGAGCATTCGGCGGGCCTGGGCGCGGTTCTGGTGCTGAGAGCGCTCATTCTGGCACTGCGCGACGATTCCCGTCGCCAGGTGCGTCAGGCGAATGGCCGACGACGTCTTGTTGACGTGCTGCCCGCCTGCGCCGCTGGCGCGGTAGGTGTCCTCGCGGACCTCCTTTGCCCAGTCGATCTCTATTTCGATCTCGTCCAGTTCCGGCAGGACGTCCACCGAGGCGAACGACGTGTGGCGCCGCTTAGCCGAATCGTACGGGCTGATCCGCACCAGGCGATGCACGCCCCGCTCACAGGACATATACCCGTAAGCGTAAGGCCCGAATACGTGCAGAGTGGTCGAGCGGATGCCCGCCTCTTCGCCGTCCAGGCGGTCGATCTGCTCGATCTTGTATCCGCTACGCTCAAAATACCGAAGGTACATTCGCAGGAGCATCTCCGCCCAATCGCAACTTTCCGTCCCGCCGGCGCCGGCGTGAATGGAAACGTAACAGTTCCCTGCGTCGTGCGGACCCGAAAGCATCGTCCGCAGTTCAAGCCGGTCGAGATCGGCGGTGAGTTTTTCGGCTTCGGCAACCGCCTCGGCGAGCGTATCGCTATCGCCAGCTTCGGCACCCAGTTCGTGCAGCGCCTGCAAATCCTCGACCTGCTCTGACAGTTCCGTTACAGGCTCGACGACGGCCTTGAGAGCCTTGAGTTGCGCGACGACCTTCTGTGCCGATTCGGCGTTATCCCAGAAATTCGGCGCAGACATCCGCCTCTCAATTTTCGACATTTCCTCCCTGCGGGCGGGCAGGTCAAAGAGAGTCCCGGATTGCTACGATCCGGGCGCTGAGGGTTGCTATCACTTCCGGAAGATTCGCCGTCTCAATCATGTTCAATTCCTTACACCGTAATCCTAACAAAACCGACTTGTCCAAACAAGCAGTTTCGACTGCCACGTTTTTTAAAAAAACACTTGACAAAAACTAAAGCCTCGACTAAATTTAGGTCAATGTATAAATATACAAAAGAGAGTAATAGATTGTGAATCTGCCTGCACAAGAGTTCAAGAACCCGTTTCGTCCTGGAGCAGGTCATATGCCTCCATATCTGGCTGGCAGGGAGAAGGAAAGCCAGGAATTTCGACGACTGTTAAGGCAGGATACGATTCTTGAGAACATGGTACTAACAGGTCTTCGAGGCGTCGGAAAGACAGTGCTCCTGGACACGTTTAAACCGCTTGCGATTGAGAAAGGCTGGCTTTGGGTAGGGACTGATCTTTCTGAATCGACGAGCCTCAGTGAGGAAAACATTGCAATACGTCTTCTGACAGACCTCTCGGTGGTAACATCCTCAATCGTAATAGGAAAGGAGATAGTTTCGTCAATTGGTTATATTCCGCAAAAGAAAGAAGTTCGGCATACACTGAACTATGAAACTCTGGTTCAGATTTTTGAACAAACAGCCGGACTGGTTTCCGACAAGATAAAGAATGTCCTCGAGGTTGTGTGGCGTTGTCTGGAAGGGCAAAACCGCCGTGGTTTGATATTCGCTTATGATGAGGCCCAGAATCTTGCTGATCATTCCGTCAAGGAACAGTATCCGCTATCGCTGCTACTCGATGTCTTTCAGTCAATTCAGAAAAAGGACATCCCTTTTATGCTCGTTCTGACGGGGCTGCCCACGTTATTCCCCAAACTTGTCGAGGCGCGGACGTTTGCCGAGCGGATGTTCCGAGTCGTTTTTCTCGATCGGCTGAATGAAGCAGACAGCCGGGATGCGATTCTCAAACCAATAGAAAGCACAAACTGCCCCGTCAGGTTCCACGGTAATTCAGTCAATACTATTTGCAGAGTTTCGGACGGCTATCCGTATTTTATCCAGTTTATATGCCGAGAGGTGTATGACGTGTTTATACAGAAGTTCGGCGTCGGGGAGGAACCATCTGTTCCGGTGGACGAAATAGTCCGAAAACTGGATTCCGATTTCTTTGCAGGACGGTGGGCGCGCGCTACCGACAGACAGCGAGAATTGCTTGGAGTAATAGCCACACTTGAAAACTGCGATTCGGAATTTATGGTACAGGAGGTAGTAGAACGTTCGAAGCAAAAACTGGAAAAGCCGTTTAGCAGCAGCCATGTCAATCAGATGCTTGCGTCGCTCAGTGAGGCCGGGTTGGTGTACAAGAACCGGTATGGGAAGTACTCTTTTGCAGTTCCCCTCCTGAGCCAGTTCATTTCTCGCCAAAGTCGGCGCAATAATTGATTCATGGTGGTGGGGGTATGGCATCGGGCGTGAAGAAAGGAACGCAAAGTGGCTGAAAATTTCGGAGACAGATTGCTGGCGGCGATTGACGGGAAAGGTTCGCCGGTATGCGTTGGGATCGACCCCGCCTTTGACCGCCTGCCGAAAAAACTTCAAAAAAAAGTTGGCGACGAAATCGAGCAAACCGAGTTCATCAACATCTTCTGCCTGGAGGTTCTGAAGATCGTCGCGCCGTTTGTCCCGGCTGTGAAGATTCAGTCGGCGTATTTCGAGAAGTACGGCTCGGTCGGCGTGGACCTGTACGAACTGCTGGTGGAATCGGCCAGGGATGACGGCCTGATCGTCATAGGCGACGTGAAGCGCAATGACATCGGCTCGACGGCCCAGGCGTATGCGGCTGGGCATCTCGGAAGTCTTTTTACGCCCTACGGACCTGTGGAGCGAACGCCTGACGCCATTACCGTCAACGGATACTTCGGCGCCGACGGGCTGAAACCATTTATCGACAAAGCCAAAGATGCCGGCAAGGGCGTCTTCGTCCTGGTGCGGACGTCGAACCCGTCGGCGGCGACCATCCAGGATTTCCCCGATGCGAACGGGAAAAAGTTCTACGAACACATCGCCGAACAGGTTGCGGCTATTGGCGGCGGTGAAGGGCTTATCGGCCGCAGCGGTTACAGTTGCGTCGGTGCCGTCGTCGGCGCGACCTATCCAGACGAAGCCTCTCGCCTGCGTGAAATAATGCCACAGCAGATATTCCTCGTTCCCGGTTACGGCGCACAGGGCGCATCGGCAGCCGACTGCGCCGCCGCCTTCAAATCCGACGGCACGGGCGCAATCGTCAACGCCGGCCGGTCCGTTATCTACGCCTTCAGCCAGGATGAATACGCCGGAATGGATTGGAAAAAGGCTATCGAAACCGCAGCCAAAAAATTCGCCGAAGACATCCGCCAGGCCGTTGAGGAAAACAGATAAACCACAAAGGACTCAAAGAGAAAAATAAGAAGCAATTTAATTGAAAAAAGTTGTTTTCTTTGTGCTATTCGTGTTCTTTGTGGTTCAAATCCTTTTTCGACGCCGTGAGCAGAAAAATATCCAACACCCAGTTGTTCGCATTGCCCGCCCCGCCGGCAGCGGAGATTCGTGTCGGCGGCGTAGCCTACAGGCTCCTGCGCGTCTTCAAGCATGATTTTTTCGCAGCCACGGCGATGTACGAAGCGATCGGTAGCACGGGCAGTTTGCCCGTATGGGTTTCGCCCGTGGCGCCTTCAGGTACTACGAGCGTCCCGCTCGTAGATTCCTGTGGTATGCCCTCGGCGTCAGGTACGGGCGAGACGCCCGTACCACCAGTAATTCCCAAAATCGTCGTCAAGACATATCGCGCCCAGCCGTTTTTCGGCCTGGCGATGGACTGGCTTGGACGCTTCAGCCGGGAGCACGAGAAAGCAATTTACGAAGCGCTGGAAGGCGCCGCCGGCGTCCCGCGATTCCTCGGCTGCGTCGGACCGACAGGACTGGCCGTCGAATACATAGACGCGGTGCCGCTGGATCACCTCGATAAACCCCCTGCCGGTTATTTCGACCGGATGCGGCAAATCCTCGACGCCGTCCACGCCCGCGGCGTCGCATACGTCGATGCCAACAAACTCTCGAACATGCTGGTATCGCACGACGGTTCGGCCCACCTGATCGATTTCCAGATCGCGATCCGCCGCCGCGACGACTGGCCCTGGCCGATGCGGGCAATCGCCGCAAGTCTCGTCCGATACCTCCAGGGAAAAGACATCTACCATCTCTGCAAACAAAAACGCCGACTGGCGCCGGACGAACTGACGGATGAGGAAGAGAAAATCTCGCGCCGTCGGGGAATGTGGCATCGCCTGCATCGAAAAATCACCAAGCCTTATCGCGCCGTCCGCCGGGACTTCCTGAGGCGACGATATCGCGCAGGCAAAATGGAAAGTCCGTCAGCGGAACTGGAAGACCACCACCAGCCGGAAAAACAGACCTGGCGAGCGGAAAAACAGTAGCCGCCCAAGGCGGCAGATGAGCGAAGCGAATCTGCCGGA
>JAXHSV010000044.1:0-16543 GCA_034190305.1 Planctomycetota bacterium
GCGCGTTTCAGTTCTTTGATTTGACGTTGCAGGCGGCCGATCTGCAATTGGTTTTCGGTGGCCTGTTGTTTGTATAAGTCCCGCTGGCGAGGGGCGTCGCCTACCGCTTTGAGTTGCTCCCGGAGTTGCTCATTCAGGAATTCAAGTTTTTTCACTCGTTCGGAGAGAAGGTCGTTGCGGGCGCGGAGTTCCTCAATTTGTTTGTCCCGCAGGTACAGTTCATTTTCGAGTGGCGTAATTTGCTCATTCCTTGCCGCCCGGACGGAAGGGCTTGGCGGTTGCGCCGAATCGTCGGTTTGTGCGGAGTGTTTGCACCCGCACAGCAGCCCGGCGGTAAAGACAAGCAACACAGCCCACAGACGCATTTTCACCCGAATGTTCACGCCTTTGGCGCCCCGTTATTTACCCGACGGTTTGGTCGTCGGCGCGGGCCTGCCCGCCGACAACGCTTTTTTGATTGTCTCTTCCAGGGTTGGTCGAGCATCGTCGGAGACGATCTTTCCGTCTTTTCCGATTACCCAAATGCTCGGAATGGCGCTGATGCCGTATCTTCCGGCTGTCGGATCCTCCCATCCCTTGCCGCTGTACGTGATAATCCAGCCTATTTGATTTGTCTCTATGCATACATTGAGTTTACGGAGGTCCTGGTCGAGGCTGATGCCGACGATCTCGACGCCCTGTGGTTTGTACCTGGCGTACAGCGATTTCAAGTGTGGTATGCTCTGGATGCAGGGCCCGCACCAGGTGGCCCAGAAATCGATAACGACTACCTTTCCCCGCAGGTCGTCCGGAAGTGTCAGTTTCGTCCCGTCGAGTTTCGTCAGCGTTGCGGTGAAGGGTTTGCCGATGTCGGGGCTTTTTCCCAATTGCCGGAGGATGCTTCTGGCTCGCGGATGGTCGGAGTAATCCTTTGCCAGTTTTTCCAACAGTTCGTCGAAAACTTTCCGGTTTTCGACGAGGGCGCCGATTTGCATACCGGCGGTAATCGCATCGACGGCCTGGTCGGTTCCGGCGTAGCGCTGCGCGAATTGCATGATGATTTTGGCGGCATCGACGGGTGCGGGTTTTGTCGCAGGCGCGGTCGTTGTGGCGACGACCGGCTTGAGGTTAAGCAGCAGAAGGTGCGCATCGGCGTTAAGTTTGAACCGACCGGGAGCATCCGAGTCTATAATCCTTGCGCCGATTGCCTTGGCCCGTTCGGTTCCTGCCGGGTCGTTGTTGAGTCGCGACAGTTGAATGGCTGCGACGAGACCCATCAATCTGGCCTGGTGAATTTCCTCGGCTTTGGGATATTTCCGCTCCATTTCGTCCATGATCGCCAGGGCCTTGGGCAGGCGCTGTTTCAGCACCTCTGCGAAATCGCTCCGGCGCTCGTCGCCGGGGCTTCTTTCCATAAACGACTTCATCTTTGCCAATTCAGCGGCCGGTCCGGTCGGCTTGGTGGCCGGAAGGGTCGAAGACTGCTGACCGGAGCAAAAAACAGCGAAGACAAGTCCCGTAAGGACAAAAATGCAGATGTTTCGTTTCATAACGGTTTCCTTTCACGAAAAGGCGAGTATAAACAATGCCTGTTGCGAATGCCAGTCCTCGATTGCGGATTGGTGATTGCTTTCCGAACGTTGTCAAACCTCAATCGCCGGTATATCGTGTACATTCGTGGACACTGAAAAGAGCGAAAACAGAAAAATTCCGGCGTGGGTCTTGGCGGTGGTGCTGCCGATTGTGGCGATGGCGTCGCTCGGCGCGTCGCTGGGAACGGTGCCGGACTTCGCAGCGGCAATGGTTGTGATCCTGACCGACGGGATCATAGCGATGCTTGTGCTGACGGCGGCGGGCGGGTTCGGGTGGGCGGTCCTGCGGTTTTTCAAACCCCAGCAATCACCGACCGGCGCTTCGCAGAAAAGCACGCTGTTTTACCTGGCTACTGCTGCTGCGCTGGGGCTTTGGATGCTTTCGACGGTGGTGCTCATTGTCGGTTCATCCCTGCCGGGAACGCTGACGATGTATTTCTGGTGGCCTGTGGTCGGCGCCGGGGTGATTCTGGCGGTGGTGCAGGCCTGGCGACCGCTGACGGCGACGAGGCAGCGCCTAATGCTCACCGTCAAGAGCCTATTGTGGATACTCCCTGCGGTGGCGGCGGGGCTTTGGCTGGCCGGCGCGGTCATGTCACCAGGCTGGCTTGGAAACCTGGCGATGGACTCCTATGATGTGCTGGAATATCACCTCCAGCTTCCGCGCGAATATTATCACACCGGCCGGGTCGCCACGCTGAACCATAATGTTTATAGTCACTATCCGCTCGGAGTCGAGATGCTCTTCCTGCTGGGGATGTGTCTTCGCGGCGGCGCATACGAGGGGGTGCATCTGGCGAAGATGATGCCGGGCCTGTTCGGCGTGATCATGGTGGCGGGCGTATTAAGTGGCACAGGCTTTCAGCCTGTGCAAAATGAAAGATTCCGCTCACGTGCAGCGGCGGTGCTGCTGGCGACCTCGCCATGGGTGATTTACCTTTCGGGTTTGGCGATGGTCGAACCGGCGCAGTTCTGTTATTTGGCATTGGCGATGTTGTGGCTTCGGCAGTGGCTGGGAAAACCTTCGGCGCGGATAGCGGTTATTACCGGCGCGATGCTTGGAGCGGCCTGCGCGGTGAAGTATTTGAGCGTCGGCCTGGCGGCAGGTCCCGTACTGGCGGTGATGCTGATTGCTTCGGTGGCGCGCTGGCGGCGAATTGTTCACGTTGTTCTTGCCGGCGGCGCAGCGGTTCTTCTGTTTTCGCCCTGGCTTTTACGCAACACAGCCGCTACCGGAAACCCGGTCTTTCCCCTGGCGATGGGCCTTTTCGGGCAGGGGCATTTTTCCGACGAATCTGCTTCCCGGTGGCGCGACGGGCACGCGCCGGGTTATCATCGACCTGTTCCCGTCCCGCCGAACTACAAGCCTCCGGAGCGACAAATCTCCCGCTCAGAGAGATTTTTCGCTTTTCTGATAGGCCGAGAACCCTATGACACGCAATCGGCGATTGGGGCGGGAGTGCTGGTGCTGGCGGCGGCAATGGTGTTTTTGATGTTTCTTAGGCCTCGAATGTCGCAGCCCTGGGAATGGGCGGTGTTGGGCGTTTTGCTGATTCAGATGCTCGTTTGGGCGTTTTTCACTCATGACATGCCGGCGCGATTCATCGCGCTGGCGATTGTACCGCTTTCGCTGCTGGCGGCGGGAGGGCTGGGGCGCCTGGCCCGCGCCGGGACGTTGCACAAGACCGCTGCCATAGCGCTGCTGGTCGCAGCGGGAGGGTGGAACCTCGCATCGGCATGGAGTTACTTCCGCAACCCCGCCCAGAATTACTTTTATGATCCCCTCCGGCAGCGTTGCTGGGGACAGGTTGACATATCCGGGCCGACGATGCTCATCGGCGAAGTGCGGGCATTCTACTTCCCGCCTCACAGCGTCTATGCGACAGTCTTCGACGAACATCCGCTTGTAGGCATTCTACGCCGGAGCAGTTCGGGGAAACCCCCGCCCGTCCGAGCGTCCGATGAAGTAGCCAAGGAGATTCGGCGGATGGGCGTTACGCATGTTTTGGTGTCATGGGTGGAAATAGACCGCCTGGCGAATTCTTACGGCTGGCCGACGGAGATGTCCACCGAGCGTTTGCGGGAATTATTTTCAGGCTGGAAGGTCGTCGAGGATTTATCGACGCTTACGCTCTATTCGCTGGAACGACCACCCGCTTTACCGGACTGAAGTTTCCCTGTTTTCTAATTCTCCTGCTTCCGATGCCCGCGAGGCGCACATCCGCCATTTCATTTCCCCCACAGAACCGAGTATAATCCTGTATCTATGTTTAAACGGTTGACGTTATTTCTGGCGTGCCTTTGCCTGGCCGGCTGCGTACGGCGCAATCCCGGGCGGCTCTGGGTTGCGGGGGACATGGTCCACCTGACCGAGCAGACTGTGGCGGATAAGGCGGACCCGGCCTGGAATGCCGGTGAGCGGACGGTGAAAATCTTCTCGGCAGCCAATGAAACCGTCAGTTTCCAGTTGGTTCTGGATGCGCCTCCGGACGGTCTGACGGGGGTGCGGATGGCGGTCGGTTCATTGTACGGGTCTGACCGGCAGAAGATAAACGCCGACAACATCAGGTTGTTCCGGATGTTTCCGGTGGCAATAGAGCGTTATCCCGCCTGGTATCTCCGCCTGACCGACGCGCCAGTCAAACCTGTGCGGTTTTACGATTCGCTTGAGCCGATTGGACCGGACGAGTCATTCAAGGTCGGTCCCGGCGAGCGATTGGCCGTCTGGGTGGATGTCGCCGTTCCGCGCGACGCCCTGCCGGGCGATTATGCCGGCGTCGTTACAGTACCGACCAACAAGGGCGAGATGCGTGCGAAAGTGGCGCTGAAGGTGTATGACTTTGTCCTGCCGAACGCTCGTCCCGTCGCGTGTCTCGGCGGTTTTGCCTACGAGACGATTTTTTCTACCTTCGGTGGGTCAGTGCCTGTCCGCCTGGACGCCTCGCGTCAGGACGTCCGCGCCGGATTGACGATTATCCGCCAGTTGATGCGCCTGGCGCACGAGCACCGAATCGACTTGTTCGACAAGTCGATCCATCCGACAATCAAGCGCGACGCATCCGGGGCTGTGGCGCTTCAGTGGGGTCAGTACGACAACATTGTCAAACCGTACCTGGACGGGACCGCCTTTGCCGACCGTATCGGCGTAGCCGCCTGGCCTGCACCTTTCCGGGCGGCAGGAGGCGACGGCTGGCCCAAGACGACAAATTACGGAGGCATCGGCACCGAAGCCTACCGCAAGACCGCCTCTGCCGTCATGTCCGAGACGGTAAAGCATTTTAAATCACTCGGTTTTGCGGACCGCCTGTTCGTCTGGCCTCGTTCGGACCCGGCCGGCCGGTCGGCATACGAGCGCCACGTCGTCCTGGCGCGTCTGGTTCGTTCTGCCGGGTCTGAAATACCGATTTTGACTGAACTTCCACCGGACCCGCCCGCTCAGACAGTATGGAAGAAGCCTGATGATTTCGGCTCACTGGCGGACATGTACGCCCCGCCGGCGCATCTTATAGACCCGAACGAAGCGAAGCGTCTGTCCGGACAGAGTCATCTGCTGGAAGGGCTTTGGCTGCGTCCGGGCAGGCCGCCATATCTGGGCAGTTGCGGCGTGCTTGGCTCACCCGCCGATGTTCGCTCCCTGGCGTGGGTGGCGATGAAATACGACTGCCCAGGCATCTTCATACCCGAAGTGCTCAACTGGTCGGTCTCGGGCGGCGGCGGCGAAGACCGCCTGTTCTATCCCGGAAAGGACTCTCCCGCCAATGCCGTGCTTCCTTCGGTGCGCCTCAAGCGCCTACGCCGCGGACTGCAGGATTCAGCCTATCTTTGGTTGCTCCGCCAGAGGGGCAGGGAGGCGGTGGCGAGAATAATGATCGACACAATGGTCCGTTACGCCGGTCTGGCTGCTGCGGGGGACCATTACCTCGACGCCCGCCCGGACGGATGGGTCGCCGACGGGCAAATGTGGGTAGCCGCCCGCAGACTCCTGGCAGAGGAGGTCCTCTCGGCGGTGCATCCCGAAAGGGTTTCCCGTCGCCAACTACTGGCTGAACAACTCTCCTGGAAGCGGCTCCAGCAGCGCACCTGCCGGGTCCGCGTCGAGCGAATTCGCTCACGCGCCGAAATGCTCGCAGGGGGAAGTATTCGCGCCGTTATCCGCGCCGAACTCTATAACCAACGGGCCCATCCGGTCGAAGTTCAAATTCGCATCGCAAACCTGCCGGTCGGATGGAAACCGATGACCGACCGGTTCAGCCGGAGACTGGCAGGAAACGAACTGGCTGTCGTCGAACTGTCCGCCGAAGGCGACCGTCAGTCCGCAGGCCCGGACGCAAAAATAAATATCCCCCTGATACTGACCACCGATCTGCACCAGGAGTCCGGAATTCCCGCGAGTGTTCCGTTCATCCGAGCCGGCTTCCTGACCAACACTATCGACATTGACGGGAAACTGAGCGACTGGCCTGTTCGACCCGGTAACACTGCCGGAAATTTCATCGTACTGGGGCGGCGAGGCAGGGGCGGTAAAGGACTCGCCCGGCGGCAAACGGCGGTCTTCGCCGTCCGCGATGAACGGAACCTTTACCTGGCATTCCGATGCGACGAACCGGAGATGGATAAAATCCGCGCTCGCGCCGATAACATCGTCCGGTACGAACAGTTCCTCGCCGCCGGTGAAGACATGGTGGAGGTGATTGTCGATCCGGGCGGGAGAGCAAAAAACGCCGCCGACCTGTATCATCTCGTGGTCAAGAGCAACGGCGTGGTTCTCGCCGAACGCGGCATCGGCGCCGAAGAGCATAAGGTCCGCCCCTGGCCGGTGAGACTTCAATCGGCCGTCAAAAGGGGCGAAAAACTCTGGGTCGTCGAATTGGCGATCCCGCTGGATTCCTTCGGTGCCGACGGACTGTCGCCGGTCTGGGGAATCAACTTCACACGGTTCGCCACCGCCGAAGCCGAAGCCTCCAGCTGGTCCGGCGCGGTGAGATATTTCTACAGCCCGGAAAACCTCGGTACAATCCACCTGCCGCCTAAAAGGAAATGAACCACAAAGAGCACAAAGGACACAAAGAGAAAAAGATTTTTTGCCTTCTCTGTTCTTTGTGCCCTTTGTGGTTGAATTTGTATTTCACGGAGAACGACATATGGGCAACAAACTTGGATGGATTTTGGCGGGTATTTTCGGCGTTGTTGTAACCGGCGTGCTTGTTGCATCGCTTCTATTTTCTTCGCCGACGCCGCCGACGCGAGCGACGCTGGGGAAGGGAATGCTGACCTTGCAAAAGCCTCGTCAATCCCTCACGCTCATACTGCCGGCTGAACCCGCCGCCGAAGGGAACGCAGCCGATGATTACCAGCGAGCCTGGAAACTATACGACGAGAACACCGAAGCGCTGAAGGATATATTCAAACATTACAACGACGTGGCTAAGGACAAATACCGCCTGACAGACGACGACGTCGCATTATTAAATCGCATCGCCGGACCCATTTCCGCGGGCGCAGCCAAAAAGGAAATGACTTACTACTCGCCGGAAAAGATGGAGATTCCCTACTGGCCGGCAGAGGCGAACCAGTTCCAGAGCCTTGTTGAAGTTCCGCAGATGTTGTTCGTCCACTACGCCGGCAAAGGTCATCAGGGATACCCAGCCGCCGAAAAATGTATGTTTGATACTCTGGCGATGGCGAATCATCTGATTAACGAGCGGGCCAGAGTTGACATTGTGCGGGCCGGCATCGGACTGCAGAAGAGCGTGTGTGAGTTGCTGGAGCAGCTGTACGACAGGTGGGAAAAGCCCGAACGTATCAGGGCGGTCCGGGAATACCGCGCGGGCCTGCGGGACATCAGCGGAATCTATACCGATCTTTATGCCGTAATATGGAAACTCGAACGCCGACAGAGCGGAGCATTCGGACCCAACCCTGGAGACATTTTCAACCTTGTTGAAAACCATGCCGACCGCGCCGTTCGCGTCGAAGCAATCCTGGCTCTGGGTGTGGTCAAACTTACCTGCGCAAGTAAGGGCGACCACAGACGCGCCCGCGAACTGATTAATAAAAAACTTGCCGCCGACGATCCGATCGAGCAGACTGCCGCCAAATGCGCCGATGCACTTGACCAGGAAGGATTCGACCGCCTCGTCAACGCGAAATAAAGGGGAAAAATCCATGTTTATCGACGTCCATGGACACACAAGGAAAGTTCCAGGCCCCATGCTGGACGGCAAAGAAGTGTTCACCATGCCGGAAGACCTCATCAGACACCACGATGCGGTCGGTATCGAAAAGGCGGTTCTTCTGCCGATGGTCAGTCCAGAGGGTATTACCGAGTCTCAATCCAACGAGGAGATAATCGCCCTCTGCCGAACGTATCCCGATCGGTTCGTCCCGTTCTGCAACCTCGACCCGCGAGCGATGACCAATTCGCCGGATGCGCCACTCGGCGACATCCTGAGGCAATACCGCGATAAGGGTTGCAAGGGCATCGGCGAGATTACCGCCAATCTGTCCTTCGAAGACCTGATGGTGCAGAACCTCTTCCGGCACGCCCAGGAGACAGGCATGCCTGTAACGTTCCATGTCAGCACGAAGATCGGCGGGACCTACGGTCTGTACGACTACCCGGGTCTTCCGCAACTTGAAAGGTCTCTGCGTGCGTTTCCCGACCTGAAGTTTTTCGGCCATTCGCAGGCGTTCTGGGCGGAGATGGCGCCGCTTGCCACGCCCGCAGACCGCGGTGAATACCCCAATTACCCCGTAACAGAAGAAGGCGTCGTCCCGAAACTGTTCCGGCGGTATCCGAACCTCCACGGCGACCTGTCTGCCGGGTCCGGCTGCAACGCGTTGGCGCGTGACCCGGATTATGCAGCGAAATTTCTCGATGAATTCCAGGACCGGCTGATGTTCGGAACCGACATCACCACCCCCGGAACGCCGACGCCGCTGGTGGACCTGTTGCTGAAGTTCCGCGACGAAAAGCGAATCAGCGAGGAGATTTTCCAGAAAGTCGCCCGCGAAAACACCATAAGACTGCTGGGATTATAACGGTGTTTTTTTATAAGCGCCGGATACAGGGGATGCACGGGATTAGAAAATATCAATTTGTTTTATCCCCTGCATCCCTGTCGGCTTTTAGGGCATCTTCAGCTCGGTAACTGCTACGGACGAAAGGTCCGGCGGCGACGGTTAAAAAACCCATCTCAAGGGCCTCCGCCCGCATGGCATCGAACTCAGCCGGTTCGACGAAGCGGTCAATCGGCGTATGCTCCGGCGAGGGGGCGAGGTACTGGCCTATGGTCAGGATGTCGCATCCGGCGTCGCGCAGGTCGCGCATCGCGCCGCGAACCTCGTCGCTCATCTCGCCCAGCCCGACCATCATGCCGCTTTTGGTCAACCCGGTGCCGTGGTCGCGGTGTTTGCGACCACGCATAACGCGCTTCGCATAAGCGAGCACGTCGAGGCTTCGTTTGTACCTGGCCTGCGGGCGAACTTTCGGATACAGCCGTGGGACCGTCTCGACATTGTGGTTGAATACGTCAGGCCCGGCGGCCAGGACGGCATCGATTGCCGCCCGGTCGCCCTGGAAATCGGGCGTGAGGACCTCGACAGTCGCCTTCGGCAGGCGGCGACGGACGGCGCGGATTGTTTTTGCGAAGTGCTCCGCTCCGCCGTCGCCCAGGTCGTCACGGGTTACCGAAGTGATTACCACGTGCTTTAGCCCCAGTCTCACAGACGCCTCGGCCACCGCCTCCGGTTCGTCGTCCCGCAACGGATAGCCGCCGCCGAACGGGACCGCGCAGAATCGGCATGAACGGGTGCAGGCGGCGCCCATGATCATGAACGTAGCCGTGCCGCGTCCGAAACATTCGGAAATGTTAGGACAGTTCGCACCGGTGCAGACCGTCTCCAGATGCAAATCGCTCAGTAATTGCCGAACCTCGCCGGACCGCCCCGCCGGTCCGATGCGCCGCCGAAGCCACGATGGAAAACGGCTGTGACTAATCGGTTTTACATCCGAAGACATCCCTGCTCCTCGCGCACACTGTCGAACCCGAATACTTCGCCCATACATTCTATTAAATACCGCCTGACCTGCGAAATCTGAACAGGCCGGTCCAGTAGTTTCTCCATGCTTGTAACTTTGCAACCGTCCAGGCCGCAGGGCACGATGAAATCAAAGTGTGACAGGTTCGTCGAGACATTCAGCGCGAAGCCGTGCCACGCGACCCACCGCTTCACCGCGATGCCGATGGCGGCGACTTTTTCATCGCCGACCCACACACCGGTAAGACCCTCCGGTCGCCGGCCCTCCAAACCGAAGCGCCCCAGCAGGCGGATGATGACCTCTTCGAGGCTGCGAACGTAACCGCGGACGGTTCTGCCCCTGCGGGCCAGTTGTATAATCGGATAGCCCACGAGTTGTCCCGGCCCGTGGTAGGTTACATCCCCGCCGCGGTCGGACTCGCGGACTTCGATACCCTCGCGTCGAAGCCTGTCCGGCGAGGCAAGGATATGTCCGCCGCCTGCGCTTCGCCCGAGTGTGATTACCGGCGGATCGTGCTCGAGAAGCATCAGGCGCGCCGGCCCGTCACCGCCGGAGATTACCTCATCGAGCAGGCGGCGCTGAATCCGAAGCGCCGCTTCGTAGGACCGGCGCCCGAGATCTGAATAAATCAATTCCAACATTGCTTGTTACGTGGTCGTTAACCCAGCGTGTGGATCGGAAAGCCAAGCCAGTTTTCAGCGGTTTCGGCGACCGCCTCGGCGAAGGTCGGATGGGCGTGGATTGTCCCGGCTATATCCTCGACAGCCAGTCCGCACCGCATGGCCAGGGCGATTTCGCCTATCACGTCGGTGGCGTGTGGGCCTATAACCAGCGAACCGACCACTTTGCCTGTTTGCACGTCTGCGATAATCTTCACCTGCCCGTCAACCTCGCCGTAGGCGTGCGCCATTCCGCTTGCCCGCAGGCCAAAGGAGGAGACGCGAATTTCGCAGCCACCTTCGCGGGCCTGTTCCTCGGTCAGGCCGACGGCTGCGACTTCCGGGTGCGTATAGACGCCGGTCGGTACGATTGTCCGATCATCGCTGGCGTCGTGTCCGGTGGCGTTGTCGGCTGCGATAACGCCCATTCGTGCAGCCAGATGGGCGTAATGGCGAGTCTCGGCTGCGTCGCCGACGGCGAAAATCCCTTTAACGCTTGTCCTGCATCGGTCATCGACGCTAATCACGCCGCCGGACAACTCCACACCGACTTCTTCGGCGCCGATGTCGCTGGTGTTAGGTCTGCGCCCCACAGCGGCGATTGCAGCGGCTGATTCGATGGTTTTTCCGTCTTCCAGTTCGACGGACACGCCGGAATCGCTCGCCGTTACGCCGACAATTCGACTGCCCGTCAGGACCGTCGCGCCGCGCTTCTTGAGGCTGCGGGCGATAATCTTCGATGCTTCTGCGTCAATACCGGCGACCAGACGGTCGAGGATTTCGACAACCGTTGTCGGTATGCCCAGTTCGGCATAGACGGTAGCCAGTTCGCACCCGATAACCCCTCCGCCGATGATAATGACGCTTTCGGGCAGGGATTCGGCGGTAGTGGCTTCGTTTGTCGTCATTATTCGACGCGAGTCCCACGGCAGGAAGTCGGGTCTCACGGGCGCCGAACCGGTGGCGATGATAATCGCGTTTCCCCGGACCTGCTCCGTCCCCTCATCGGTCCGGACGGAAACGACGTCGGCGGCAACGAGCCGTCCCCGCCCGCGGATAACATCCACCTTTCGCGCCTTCATCAGCCCTTCGACGCCTTTTCTCAGCCCTGCGACTACCTTTGCGACGCGGGCCATGTAGGCCCGCCCGTCCACGACGGCGCCGGCTTCGGTAAAACCAAATTCCGAAGCGCGCGAGATGTTGTGGAAAATCTCGCTGGCGTGTAGCATCGCCTTGGTCGGTATGCAGCCGACGTTCAGGCATGTTCCGCCCAGTTTATCGGCCTCGATACAGCAGACCTTCGCGCCGCGCAGCGCCGCTCGCAGTGCGGCTGTGTATCCGCCGGGTCCGCCGCCGAGAATGATTACATCGTATGTGGACATAGGTGATTCCTCTAACAGAAATGAACCACAAAGGACACAAAGAGCACAAAGAAAATAAAAATGAATTTTAATTCTTCTGTTCTTCGTGTTCTTTGTGGTTCAGTTTTCTCTTTTTGTCGGATCTCCCAGCGACGCCAGGTCCGGTTTTCGCGCCGCCAGCGCCTCGTCGAGTCGCCCGACCGGCGTTGTCCGCGGACAGCCGGCGAGTTCTTCCGGGTTGCTTTCGGCAAGAGCGGCGATTTCGATCATCGCGGCGATGAAGGCGTCCAGGGTTTCCTTGCTTTCCGTTTCCGTCGGTTCGACCATCATTGCTTCGGGAACGATCAGCGGGAAATAGACCGTCGGCGGGTGAATTCCGCGATCGATCAGCGCCTTGGCGATATCCAGTGCGCGGACGCCCTTCGCCGCCTGGCGCGACGCCGACAGGACGAACTCGTGCTTGCAGGTCTGAGAGAACGGAAGGTCGAAGTACGGTTTGAGTTTTTCCTTAACGTAATTGGCGTTCAGGACGGCGTTTTCCGAGACTCGCTCCAGCCCTTCGGCCCCGAGCATGAGAATATATATGTACGCCTTGAGTATGACGGCGAAGTTACCGTAGAACGGCGCGATGTATCCGATGGATTCAGGCCTGTCGTAATCGAGCCAGCATGACCCGTCGGGACGGTCGGATATGACTGAAGTCGGCAGGAAAGGCGTAAGTTTTTCGCAGACGCCGACCGGTCCTGCTCCCGGTCCGCCGCCGCCGTGGGGCGTACCGAAGGTCTTGTGCAGATTCACGTGGACGATATCGAAACCGATATCCCCGGGCCTGCACCTGCCCAGAAGTGCGTTGAGGTTGGCGCCGTCGTAATAGACAAGCCCGTCGATTTCGTGGACCATTCGGCAGATTTCCGCTATACGGGGATTGAACAGCCCCAGTGTGTTCGGGCAGGTGAGCATGACGGCGGCGACCTTATCGTTCATAGCCGCCGCCAGCGAGTCAACGTCCATCACGCCGGTCTTGTCGGAGGGAATGGTCCGGACGTCGTATCCGGCGATTGCCGCGCTGGCTGGGTTCGTCCCGTGTGCGCTGTCGGGGATAAGAACGGTCGTTTTGTCGTTACCTTTGTCGGCGTGGTAGGCCGCCACTATCATCGCTCCGGTCAGTTCGCCGTGCGCACCGGCCAGAGGCTGCATCGTAAAAGCCGCCATACCACAAATCTCACGCAGCATCAGGTCGATGTCGTGCAATACAGCCAGCGCCCCCTGTACCAGCGTCTGACCTCCGGGAAGTTGCGGAAGCAGTGGGTGCAGATGGACGAAACCCGGATAGTGGCTGATGCGTTCGGTTACCTTCGGGTTGTACTTCATGGTGCAGGAGCCGAGCGGATAGAACCCGGTATCGACGCCGAAGTTTCGTCCTGAAAGTTCGGTGAAGTGTCGCACAACGTCCAGTTCGGACAGTTCCGGAAGCGCCGCGGGTTCGTCTCGCAGATAGCGGCCCGGGATGCCGGCGGGAGCGTCTATGTCGTTATCGGCGGGTCTGTACGCCCGACGTGAAGGGACCGACTTTTCAAAAATCAATTTCACAGCGACACCTCCAGCACATGGGCCAACAGGTCGATTTGTTCCTTCGTTCGCTTTTCGGTAAGTGCTATAAGAAGCGAATGTTCCATACCGTCGTAGTATCGGCTCAGCGGGAAACCGGCCGCTATGCCCCGCTCCAGTAGGTGGAGGATAATCTTCTCGGCAGCGACCGGCAGGCGAAGGACAAACTCGTTGAAGTACCAGCGGTTCGGGAAGTGCGTCGTTACGCCGGGTATTTCCAGCAGTCGCTTCTGGGTGTAGTTGGCCTTATCGGCGCAGGTCTGCGCCAGTTCGCGCAGACCTTCTGCCCCAAGCAGGCTCATGTAGATAGTCGCCGTAAGCGCACACAGCCCCTCGTTCGTGCAGATGTTGGAGGTGGCCTTTTCGCGTCGGATGTGCTGCTCGCGCGTCTGAAGCGTCAGCACGAATCCGTCCCGCCCGTCGGTATCGACCGTTCTTCCGACGATCCTTCCGGGCATCTTGCGGACGTATTTCTGTCGCGTGGACATGAATCCCAGGTAGGGTCCGCCGAAGGCCAGCGGCAGACCGAGGCTCTGACCCTCTCCGACGACGATGTCGGCGCCCATCTGACCCGGCGGCTTGACGATGCCCAGAGAAATCGGATAGACCGAGACAATTAACAAGGCTCCGTGTTTGTGAGCGGTTTCGGCAAGGTCGGTAAAATCGTCGAGGCAACCGAAGAAATTCGGGTTCTGGAGAACGACGGCGGCGGTCTTGTCGTCCAGTTCGGCGAGGATTTTTTCGCGGTCGGCCAGGCCGTCGCGCCACGGGGTCTGGACGAATTCGATACCGAGGTTTCCGGTGTACGACCGCAGCATCTTTCGATAGACGGGGTTGACGGTCCGGTCCACGATAACGCGGTTCCGCCCGGTAACCCGCATCGCCATCATCACGGCTTCGTACACCGCCGTTCCGCCGTCGTAGAGCGAGGCGTTTGCAACCTCCATGTCGGTCAATCGGCAGATGGCGGACTGGTATTCGTATATCGCCTGGAGCGTTCCCTGCGAGACTTCCGGCTGGTAGGGCGTGTAAGCGGTGTAGAACTCGCTCCGCGAAGCCAGCGCCTCGACAGCGGCCGGCACGAAATGATCGTAAAACCCGCCGCCGAGAAAACTGATAAGCCCGGAGCGGTTCCTGTCGGACAATCCCGCAAGATGCCGGCGGACTTCCTGCTCGCTCATTCCCGCCCCGATGTTCAGCCGACGGCATCGCAGATCGGCGGGGATGTCGGAAAAGAGGTCCTCGGCTGTCATGCCCAGGTCATTGAGCATTTCTTCACGTTGCCGGTCTGTGTTGGCGATAAAAGGCATTTTCCTGTTTTTCCTTTCAGGCGGTGTTTCTTCCCTGCTTCGGAACGGACCTTCATATCAGGATTTTTCCTGTAAATCAAGAGTTCTGTACACTTACCTTCCGCGCGCTAAAGGGCACGCCCCAGCAGGGGGGCGCAGACCAAAAAGTCTGGACAGTATGTTGAACATGAGTTAAACATACGGAACTATGACAACGAAACTTGCAAAACGTCTATCACGGTTAGGGACAGAGACGGCCTTTGCCGTCTCGGCAGAAGCGGCAGACTTCGCTGCCGGGGGAAACAAGATTTATCCCTTCCACCTCGGCGACATGAACATCAAAACACCGGAGAATATCATCGAAGCGACCGTACGGGCGATGAAAGACGGAAATACCGGTTACTGCTCGAACTACGGTATCGCGCCGTTGAGGGAACTTCTGGCAGAAGACGTCAGCCGCTCCCACGGCGGCGAATATTCAATGGAAAACGTCGCAATCCAGCCGGGGGGAAAACCCGTCATCCACAAGTTCTTCCTGGCGATGATGAATCCGGGCGACGAGGCGCTCTATCCCAGCCCGGGCTATCCGATTTATGAATCACAGATAGAGTTCCAGGGCGGCGTGGCGAAACCTTACAGGTACGTCGAAGGCGAAAAAAATTTCGAACTGGCGCTGGGCGAGATTGAACAGGCAATCACGCCGAAGACCCGCCTGCTGGTGCTCAACGATTTGCAGAATCCGACCGGGGCGGAATGTTCCCTTCGGGAGTTGCAGAAGTTGGCTGAACTGGCGCATAAGCACGACCTGTTCGTGCTCTGCGACGAAGCCTATTTCGACATCCGCTACGAGGGGAAATCCCGCTCGCTGGCGTCCCTGCCCGGTATGGCGGAGA
This sequence comes from Planctomycetota bacterium, assembly GCA_034190305.1. Lineage (GTDB taxonomy): Bacteria > Planctomycetota > Phycisphaerae > SM23-33 > SM23-33 > JAUWNJ01. The sequence goes on from JAXHSV010000044.1 coordinate 15,423, forward strand.
GATGCTTGATCCTTTACACATTCTCCAAGCGATTCGCAATGACGGGATGGCGGCTTGGAGCGGCCGTCGGGCCTAAAGACCTGATAGACACCATCGCCAAACTGAACGTCAACGATGAATCATGCTCCAACCACTTCATCCAGTACGGCGCCATCGAAGCCCTGACGGGTGACAAGTCCGGGCCTGAGAAGATACTGCAAACCCTCAAAGAACGCCGCGATAAGGCCGTCGAAATCCTCAACACCATCGAGGGCGCTCGCTGCTTCAAGCCCAACGCCACGTTCTATCTGTTCCCCAACGTCACCGCCGCGATGAAGAACAAAGGCCTGACAGATTACGAGCAGCTCAGGAAGACCGTCCTGTCCGAGACGGGCGTTTCGTTCTGCACGCGACGCCATTTCGGACGCCCCCTGCCCGGCGAGACGGAACTATACATCCGCCTGGCCTATTCGGGAATCGACACCGGCGAAATCGAAGAAGGACTGCTCAAATTGAAGACCTTTCTGGAAGTGTGAAGAATTGCTGGGGAGATACTATATAGGGGGTAGTTTCCAATCGAGCCTGATTGCTGCGAAAAATTTTTTACGATTTATTTTTGTTGCTAACCTACTTATTTCCTGACTTCCGAATTGGGACACCCAACTCAATAGATCAGTTCGTAGACCTGCTGCTGGTCGGCATCCATCTGCAGTAGAATTCGGCGCAACACGGGGTCGTTGGGCAGCTTGAAGCTCATTTCATACATCGTCTGCGTCAGCTCTGCAGCACGTTTGGGACTCATCGTCAAGCCCGCTTCGGCGGCGGGTGGTGTGGTCGCGGTGTTTGCGACCACGTAGATGTACGGACGAAAACGTGACAGCCCAAACGGGCCCGTATGGGCAAATATAGCAGTCGTAGTCGTAGTAGTCGTAGTCTGGGTCGAGGCACAGCCAATGACCCACCTTTTCTTACTTTCTTAGCCTCGCCCGGAAGGCCGGGGATGAGAAAGACGCCGAATTTCCAAGCCCCGGATGGGGCGTTCGTGAAGTCTCCGATACCCACGAGCGCCCCGATGGGGCTGATTTCTGTTTCGCCATTGCAACCCAGGGCTTGCCTCCCGCCTTCGCCAAGGCTCCGGCGGG
>JAXHSV010000045.1:0-16506 GCA_034190305.1 Planctomycetota bacterium
TCTTCCCATGACGGGCGAAAAAGCCGACACGCTCGGATTACACCCCCAGGTGGCGGACAACACCTCGCGTTTCGGTACTGCCTTTACGGTAACGATTGACGCAGCCGCGGGCGTCACAACTGGCATCTCGGCAGCCGACCGTGCGAGGACAATCGAACTGGCCTGTCGGCGCGACGCCAAACCGGGCGATTTCGTTCATCCGGGCCATGTCTTTCCGCTTCGCGCCCGCGCCGGCGGGGCGCTGGTTCGCGCCGGACAGACCGAGGGGGCGGTGGACCTGGCGCGCCTGGCCGGGCTTGAACCCATCGGTGTTATCTGTGAAATCATAAACGACGACGGAACAATGGCGCGCGCCGACGACCTGGAAAAATTCTGCGCGACCCACGCCCTGAAGATGTGCACAATAGCCGACCTCATTAAATATCGCCTCCGTCGGGACCGCCTGATCGAGCGGGCGGTCGAGTTTGACATCTCACTTGTCGACGGCGATTTCCACCTGGTTGCCTACGAATCGCAGGTGGACCCCGAGCCGCACATCGCGCTGTGCAAAGGCCCTATAGGAAAACTGGATGAATCAGGCAGGCCCGTACCGTATGACAAGCCCGCTCTTGTCCGCGTCCACAGCGAGTGCCTCACAGGCGACGTCTTCGGCTCACTTCGGTGCGACTGCGGGGCGCAACTGCACACAGCCATGGCGGCCATTGAATCCGCCGGCGCAGGCGCGCTGGTCTATATCCGACAGGAAGGGCGGGGTATCGGTCTGATAAACAAACTGCGGGCATATAAAATCCAGATTGAAAAAGGGCTTGATACCGTCGATGCCAATGTCCATCTCGGATTCCAGCCGGACCACCGCGATTACGGAATCGGAAACCAGATACTCCGCGACCTGGGTTTGTCGCAATTACGCGTAATGACCAACAATCCGAGAAAAATCTACGGTCTGGATGGTTTTGGTCTGAAGATACTTGAACGCGTGCCGCTCCAGATTCCGCCGCATGAAAAGAATCGCCACTACCTGCGGACAAAAAAAAACAGACTCGGCCATATCCTTGATGATTTGTAGAAGCCCGTGGTAAAATGCTGCACATTATGGCACTGGAAAAGAAAATCACGATAGCGACGTTAAACAAGCACAAGGCCGACGGTGAGAAATTCGCCATGCTGACCTGTTACGATGCGACGATGGCGTCGATTCAACAGTCAGCCGGGGTCGAGGTAATCCTTGTCGGAGACTCACTGGCCGGTCCTGTATTGGGTCTGTCCGACACCATCGGCGTCAGTCTCGACATATCGGTGTCGCTGACGGCGGCGGTCCGGCGCGGCGCTCCGCTGGCGTACCTGGTGGCGGACATGCCGTTTTTGACCTACACGTCCCCGGCTGCTGCGGTCGCCAACGGCGGAAGGTACGTAGTAGAGGCCCGCGCCGATTGCGTCAAGGTCGAGTGCGACCGCCGTTTGCTTGAAACTATCCGCGCAATGGCGACAGCCGGTATCCCTGTTATGCCTCACATGGGTCTGACGCCCCAGCGGGCGGGACAGGTCGGCGGGTACAAGGTGGCTGGAAAAACATCCGACGGGGCGATCGAGATAATCGAAACAGCCGAGATGATGGTCGATGCCGGCGCTTCGGCGCTGCTTCTGGAGGCGGTCCCGCCGGAACCGGCCGAGATGGTCGCAAAACGGGTTTCCGTGCCCGTCATCGGGTGTGGCGCAGGGGCGGGATGCGACGGGTTCGTCGTCGTTACGCACGATATGATAGGACTTACGGAAGGGCGCGTGCCGAAGTTCGTCAAGAAATACGCCGACCTTCGCAGCCCGATGCAGCAGGCCTTCGAGACCTATGTCGCCGAATGCCGAAACGGAACATACCCCGCGCCCGAACACGGCTACGCGATGAGCGACGAGGAACTGACGGCGCTGAAGGCGTGGTCCGAGAAATAACATTAATGTCAAATGTCCGATGACCGGTGAATGGCCGATGACGGATGACCAACTAATACCTGGAACGTTCCCTTCGTTAGGCATTGGGAATTAGACGTTGATTGGTCATTGGACATTAGTCGTTGGACATTAAATGATATTCCGAAGGCTTCTCATTCTCGCGCTTTTTCTAATCCTCCCGATGGGAATTTTGTATCCCCTGTGGACCTGCCCGACCTCTGCCGGAGAGGACGACGTAGTCTATTATTTTCCGTTGCGTACCATGGTGGCTGGGCAGGTTCGCTCCGGTCAACTGCCGTTGTGGAATGCAGGTGAGGCCGGCGGTGTGGCGCTTCTGGCCGACCCGCAGAGTGCGGTGTTTTTCCCTCCGAATTGGATGTTTCTTTTCCTGCCGCCGAGGCTGGCTTACAGCCTGTGTATCTTCCTGACTTTCGCCCTGGCCGGCGGGGGGGCGTATCTTTACATGAGGCGAATCGGCCTGATCTTACCGGCGGCCATATTCGGCGCCGTGGCGTTTGAGTTCTGCGGATTTATGGTCGGCCACCGCGTACACCTGGGGCTGATCCAGACGGCGGCGTTCCTGCCGTGGGGGCTTTGGTGTATCGAGAGACTTCGTAAAAATGCGCACAGGTTGAAAACCTGTGCCACCGGCATTGCGCTAATGGCGCCGATATTCGCGCTGACGCTGGCGGCGGGACACTGGCCTACGGCGATAAACCTGATTGTGGTCTGGTTCGTCTATTTGCTTATTCGATGCCGGCCCGTCGGGCGGGCGCTGGCGGTGTCGGCATCGGCGGCTGTCATAGGTTCGGCTATCCTTGCCCCGCAGATAATTGCGACAGCATCGTATATACACCAGACCGTCCGGTCGGGCGTTCCCTATGTCGTAGCCGGGGAAAACTCCTTTTTCCCCCTGGCGGGCGTGCTGGCGTTTTTTCCGTTCATCATGGGAAATCGAACGCCGAACTTCTTTTCGCAGCAGTGGTGGGGGCCATGGCATTTGTGCGAAATGCTGGGCTACGTCGGACTGGTAACTCTGACGCTTGCTGCTGGGACGATTTGGAAATTTTACAGGAAATCCAATTCCTCTCCTGACGTGGCGGACTCTTCAGTCCGGTTCGTTCATCTTTGGACGTGGATTCTTATCGGTGCCGCCGTTTGGGCGCTGGGGTATTACCTTCCGACGTATCGCCTGATTCACATGATACCGATTTTCGGCTCGGTGCGCTGCCCAGCCAGGATGCTGCTGGTGATTGATTTGGCCTTGGCGGTCCTGGCGGCGATTGGAATTGACGCATTGGTGAGAAAGCCGGCGTCCGACCTTGGCGGGATATTCCGCAGGTCGGTGACGCGATTTCTTCCGGCGTGCATGTTCGGCGCGTTGTTAGTCCTGGCGCTTGTTGAGATTTGCGAAGGCAGATTATTCAGCATCGGTCAGTTCCTGACTATCCCTTCCGGCGCAGAGCCCTTTGACATTATCGCTGCGGCGTTGAGTCCGTTTTCACCGGCTGTTTATGTCCCGCTGGTTCTGGCGGCGGTTACTGTTGTCGTGTTGTGTTGGTTCATTCGCTTGCCTTCCCGTCGGGCATGGGTGCTTACTGTGCTGGTAATTGTCGATCTTTTCTTCATCGTTCGTTTCGTGGACGTTCCAGCGGTTGGTCGGCCCTGCCCGAACCCGCAGCGCTCACCGGCGGTTGAATGGTTAAATGAGAACGCCCCGACCGGCAGGCCTTACCGCCTCTGGGGACTGTCGAAATCGTATCATCATCGCCCATCAGAACTGCTCCTGCCGAAGACATGTGCTGCGATGGGATTTGAATCGATTTCCTATTACGGCCCGTTCCAGCCGGCTGAACATCCGCTGCTGTTCGGCTTTCGGTCGTGGGGAGAGAACTACGAATGGGCCTGGCTGATTCGTCGTAATCATCTCATCAGCCTGTACAACGTTCGTTATATCCTGGCGGCTGATCCGGAGTTCCGACGTGTAATCGAATCCGTGCGGATACCGAAGGAACCGCTCCCCCCGGACGGGCCTGACCTGCTGAGTGAAAAATGGGTCGAATCGAAAAATGTTACCGTTCATGCCGGCGCCGCCCAAACCAAACCCGCCGGTCGGGTTTTGGTGTTCCGCGCCCCGTCGTTTTACTTATCCGCCTGCCTGGCGCAGGATGTCGCGCTGGAAGCGGGTAAGGTTTATCGCATCGCCCTGGACGCTCGCGCGCCCAAAGGGGCAGGTAATTGCATAACGGCTGAATACCAGGACGGGTGTTCGGATGATCCCGCCCGGCTGCGAGTTGACATCGAGCGTCTGACATCCCGCTGGCGGCGCTTTGAATGGACATTTCGCATACCCGCCGGTGCGGTGGCGAGCAAAGGAACATTCCGCATCGAAACATACGGCGACCTGCCCATCGAGGTTCGGAATGTCTCGCTTCGCCGGTCGAGTTGGCCTGTGCCGATAAACCTTGGCGGGCGGCTTAAGAGCGGCGATGCCGTCTATATCGACCGCACGCCCGCCGGTCTGCCGCCGATAAATTCCGGCGACCACCGTGTACACATTTACGAAAACCTGCTCTGTCTGCCGAGGAGATTTCCCGTCGCCGAGGCGATCTTTTTCGACGATAACGAGCATATTATCGAGACACTGCGCTGGGAAGCCGAAAAATTTGACCTGACTAAGCAGGCGCTGGTAACGCCGCATGGTTGGCCGAGAGGAGAGTCCTTCTTTGTCAGTGGGAACTGGGAAGTTTTCGAATCTCTTTCGGGAAGGAAGCATACCTGCCGCCGGGCCAACGGCTTGGGGGTTGTAACTCCGAGTGGAGAGTTGCACCAGAAGGTCCGGTTCGCTCATGCGTACATTTCTGGTATTTTTCCTGTTCAGGGACTTGCCTTGGCAATTTATCTACTGGTTGTGTTCATTTTGCCGCGGAGGGTGAACCGACTGGTCCGCCGTGCCGTATAGAACAAAGTGAATGACGATGGGTATCCTTCAGAAATAGAAAAGGAGAGATTGGCAATGAAACAGGTGCATAAATTCCTGCCATTGACGGGAGTGATTTTAATTGTGGTGCTGTCGGTGGCGTTTGGCCCTTCGCTTATTGGGCGTTTGTCGTATGCCGCCGAGAAGGGCGCCAACGAAGCCGACCGCGAGGCGCTGTCCGAACTGAGCGGGCACGACCGGCTCAGTAAGTTATTCCGAGCGGTATCCAGGGCGGTCAAGCCCGCCGTGGTGGAAGTGCGAGTCAGGAAGCGGGTCGCCGTCCCGCGGATGCCCGATTTCGACGACTTATTCCGGCGCTTTATGGATGAGGATTTTCCAGGCCGTCAGTCACGGCGCTTTCGCAACCAGCCTCTACAACCCCAACGGCAACAATACCACTGGCAGCGAGGCCTGGGAAGCGGCGTCATCGTCGATGCCGAAAACGGATACATATTGACGAACCATCACGTTGTCGGCGGGGCTGATGGGGTCGAGGTTGTCCTTGCCGACGGGCGGAAGATCGAGGCTGAATGGGTCCGCTCCGACCCTCAGACCGACCTGGCGGTGGTGAAGATTAAGACCGACAAACTAATCGCCGCTCCGTTGGGCGACAGCGATAAGATGGAGGTCGGCGACTGGGTGCTGGCGATAGGCGCTCCCGAAGGGCTGCCGCAGACCGTTACCGCTGGAATCATCTCCGCCAAGGGCAGGGTAACAGGAAGAAGCGGATACGAAGACTTTCTCCAGACCGACGCATCCATTAATCACGGAAACAGCGGCGGGCCTCTGGTCAACATGCGAGGCGAGGTCATCGGAATCAACACCGCAATAGTCTCTCGAACCGGCGTCAACGAGGGTATCGGTCTGGCCATACCCTCGAGTATGGCCAAAAACGTGATGAAACAGCTGATTGATACCGGAAAAGTCATTCGAGGGTTCCTCGGAGTTACGATTCAGGATGTGGATAAGAAACTGGCGGAGAGTTTCAAACTGCCCGGTACTGACGGCGCGCTGGTAACGCAGGTTATGGAAGATTCGCCCGCCGGAAAGGCCGGAATAAAGGCTGAAGACTTCATCGTCGCCATCGAAGGAAAACCGGTCGAGGACGTAAATGATTTGCGCAACCGCGTGGCCGATCTTCCTCCAGGAAAGGATGTAAAACTGACTATCTACCGCAACGGGGAAAAGACAACCGTTACGGTGAAGATTGCCGCCCAACCGGCCGAGATGACCGCAGCCGATGGCGAAAAGGAAGAAAAGACATCGCCCGAACGCTACGGCCTGAAGGTCCAGACGCTGACGGAAGAACTTGCAGCCCGCGCCGGCTACGGCAAGGATACCGCCGGGGTCATTATTGTCCAGGTCGCCCCTGACAGCGACGCTGCCGAGAGAGGCCTGAAGCCGGGATTGGTCATTGACCGCGTCAACGGCAAAAAAGTTACTTCCTCCGAAGAGTTTGCCTCGGCAGTAACCGCCGGCGGCGACAAAGGCCTGCGGCTGCGGGTCATCGCGCCCAACGGAGGACGATACTACGTCGTTATCTCGCCGAAATAAGCCCTCTTCCGGGTAAAACGATACGTGCCGACCGGGACCGACGGGGAATCCTCTGATGAAAAATCCGGAACCGTTCGCCTGCCTGCGGCTCTACTGGGGCCTTGCCTGCCCGTACGGGCCTGTCTGGCAGGCAGGCGTGTGTTAAGCCAGGCTTCGCTGCGCTTGGCTGAACACACGAGAGACGAGGAACGTTTGTCTCCCATTTCATCTGGTGCATAAATTGGGAGCAGGTCAAATGTGTAATACCGGCGGCAATTAATTGATTAATTGCCGTTGGTGTAATTCGTGGATTTTTTAAAAAGTTCGCGTTGTTCGCCCAGACGGGCGCTACGCGGGTCTCCGACCGTATGGTCGCGGCATGAAAACCACAACGGCATGCACGCCAATGACTTACGATTTCTCCTTCTTTCCCGAACTTTCCGAATCTTTCCGATTTGTTCCGTGTTGTTCCGAATCGTTCTGAACAGTTCCGAAATTTTCCGGCAGATTCGCTTCGCTCATCTGGCGGCTTGGATGGAACCCAATTGTTTGGAGTTTCGTTGAACGCGACTTGCCTGGCTGGCGGTCAGCATCTATGCTGTTGCACAGAAGGGAAACAACAATGATTCAACTTTACTGGAAGAACACCACATCCGACGTAATCGGGGCAGAGCACGGGATTTCACCGGACGAGTTGGACTCGGTGATGGAAAAGGTTTCAGCCGCTCACCGAGCCGTTATCGAGCAGTGGGATGCCGGTCGGCTTGGTTACGCGAAATTGCCCTTTCGGCGTGATTACCGCGATGCGGTTATGGAACTGGCAGGCCGATATCGAGGCAGGACGACCGATCTTGTGGTTCTCGGTATCGGCGGGTCGGCTTTGGGAAATATCGCGCTGCAACAGGCGCTGAATCTCTCCACCTACAACCTTTTAAGCGATGCGAAGCGTGGCGGCCCGAGGCTGTTCGTCCTGGATAATGCCGATCCCGCCCTTATCGGCGATACGCTGGGGCTGCTTGGCCGCCGGTTGAAAAAGACGTTGTTCAACGTCATTTCCAAAAGCGGCGGTACGGCGGAGACGGCTTCGGTGTTCATGGTGGTCCGGGAGATGCTTCGCAAGCGTATCGGTGAGAACTTCGCCGAACATGTCGTCGCAACGACCGATACCGAAACTGGAATCCTGCACGACATCGCCTCGGCTGACGGCTACGCGACGCTGCCTGTTCCGGGCGATGTGGGCGGGCGGTTCAGCGTCCTCTCCCCGGTAGGGCTGTTCAGTTCAGCCATGTGCGGCATCGACATAGACGCGCTGCTTGCAGGTGCGGGACAGATGGCGGAAAAGGTAAAGTCCGCCACGCCGGCCGATAACCCCGCCTGCGTACTGGCGGCTGTCAAGTACCTGATGTACGCTGAAAAGGGCAAACCCATACACGTTATGATGCCTTATTCCAACCGCCTGGCCGGTCTGGCCGACTGGTACCGCCAGTTATGGGCGGAGTCGCTCGGAAAGCAAAACAACCGCGCCGGCGAAGAAGTTTTCGCAGGTCCGACGCCGGTCAAGGCCCTGGGTGCGACCGACCAGCACAGCCAGATTCAACTCTACCGCGAAGGCCCGAACGACAAGTTGATTGTTTTTCTGGAAGTCGGAAAGCATCCGCGCGAGGTCCGCATCCCGGACGTTTTCGGACAGGTTGGCAAACTCGCGCACCTGCGGAAGGTCAAAATCTCGAAATTACTCAATGCCGAGAAACAAGCCACCGAGTACGCACTGGCCCGGTCGCGGCGTCCGAGTGTTACGATCCGCTTCGACGCCATAACGCCCGAATCGGTGGGGGCCTTCATCTTCCTTTACGAATTCACCACCAGTCTGGCCGGCGAGATGCTGGACATCAACGCCTACGATCAGCCTGCGGTCGAACTTGGCAAGAAGGCGACATTCGCACTGTTGGGCGGGGGCGATTCGGAACCGCTGGCCGACGAAATCCGCAAATTCGCGAAGGTGGATAAGAATTATATGGTTTGATGAAAAAAAAGCGTTCAGCAACCAGCAGTCGGCGTTCAGCAACCGACCGCTTATTTTTTACGCTTCGGGTCTGAGCATCGGGAACAAAATCACGTCACGGATGGTTGTCCTGCCTGTCAGGAGCATGACGACGCGGTCGATTCCGATTCCCAGGCCGCCGGCGGGGGGCATGCCGTGGCGAAGGGCGGTTATGAAATCCTCATCCATCACTCGCATGGCGGCTGCGTCGCCTTCGCCGGCAAGTTGTTGACCGAAATTGGCTTCCTGGACGGCAGGGTCGTTCAACTCCGTATAAGCGTTGGCGATTTCCATCCCGGCGATGTACAACTCGAACCGCAGGGCGACTGTCGGGTCGTCGGCCTTGCGTCGCGTCAGCGGGCATATGTCGGCAGGATAGTCCTTCACGAACGTCGGCCGGTTCCTCCGGGCAAGAACCGGTTCTACGACGGCCTCGAAAACCTCGTTGACAACTACGGCGTCGTCCTTATTGGCCTGCTCGATACCTATTTCGCCGGCCTTTGCGCGGACTGCCGGTATGTCGCGCATGGAGACACCGGCGTGTTCGGTGAACAACTCCTCGTAGGTCGTTCTTGGCCATGGCCGCGTAAGGTCCATCTCCAGTTCGCCGTAATTCAGTTTCGTCCCGCCACTGACCTTGACGGCAGAGGTGGAGATAAGTTCCTCGGTAATCTCCATCATAACCTCGTAGTCGGCATAGGCCTGGTAGAGTTCCAGCATCGTGAACTCGGGGCTGTGAGAAGAGTCCAGCCCTTCGTTGCGAAAATTACGACTGAACTCATAGACCTTTTCCATCCCGCCAACCAGCAGTCGCTTGAGGTACAGTTCCGGGCTTATCCGCAGGAACAGGTCGGTGTCAAGTGCGTTGTGGTGGGTGGTAAAGGGTCTGGCCGCTCCGCCTCCGTAGATGCTCTGCAATACCGGCGTTTCAACCTCGACGAATCCCCGGCCGCGAAGGACGTTCCTAAAACAATCGATTATGGCAATGCGATTCTGCGCTGCCGCCATTGTTTCGGTGTTGCTCATCAGGTCGAGGTATCGCCGGCGGTATCGGGTTTCGACATCGACCAGGCCATGGAACTTCTCCGGCATCGGCAAGAGCGACTTGCACAGCAGCGTCAGCCTCTCGGCGAAGATGGTGATTTCGCCGGTTCGGGTTTTTACCAGCGGACCTGCGGCTGCGACGATATCGCCCAAATCCAGCAGCCTCGCCAGTGACCAGGCGGTGTCGTCCAGTGCGTTTTTGCGCAGGCATATCTGTATCGAACCGGTCTGGTCGCGGATGTGGGCGAAGATAAGTTTACCCATCGGCCTGATAAGCACAAGCCGGCCTGCGGCGTCTGCCGCCTGCGATTCGTCGCCTTCTGAAAATCGGGCGAGAATTTCGGCGACAGGTTCGGCGGAATCATACCGACCGCCGTAAGGGTCGATACCCAGGGCGCGAATTTTTTCGAGGCTTGCCAGTCTGTCCTGATAAACTTTTTTCAGCATTCCAGGTGATCTTTCCATGTAAGGTATTTCATTGAAAACCGACCAATCTTGCTTTAACTTTGTCGACAAGTCAAGCGCTGAAGGGAGGTTGACGCTTTGCCGGTGGCGGGGGTATAATAGTATTGTATCGGAACTGAGGCTTTTTCTGCATGCTGAAAAGGTTATGGCCTTGAAAGCAGATTAAAGACGTCCTCATTTATTATTTATCCCGCCTCAGGACAGGTGGATATACTGATGCCTTAGCGTGATCTCTGTGCAGGCTCATCAGAAGCGAAGGCTCGCCTCCGGTTGTGTATGTGAAGAGGCTGGGCTTTTTGTGTCGATTTAAACAGGCACGCGTAGGAGAAGTTATGGCCAGGAAGAAGAAACATCTTGGAGAGATATTGGTCGAATGGGGCGTGGTTACCGCTGCGGGGGTGGAAGAAGCGCTTCAACATGCACGAAAGGAAGGTCAGCGTATCGGCGAGGCGCTGGTGTCGCTGGGTCTGGCCGACGAGGAAGATGTTACCAAGGCCCTGGCGACGCAGTTCGATATGGAATACGTCGATCTTGAGCGTCAGCAGGTGGCTCCGGGTCTGCTGGAGGTAATTCCGCCTGACATTGTCCGCAGGCATCTTGTCCTTCCTATAACACGGGAGGGAAACCACATCAAAGTGGTTATTACCGATCCACTCAACCTGGAAATGCTTGACATGCTTCGGTTCCGGCTTAATGCCGAGATCGAATGCGCCCTGGCCTCTAAAACCAGGCTTAGGGACTTTGTCGAGCGATTCGTCGGATCGAGCGTGAGTATTGACGAGACGGTCCATCAATTGGAAAGCAACGTTACCATGATTTCGGATGCGGGATCTTCTGGAGTGGAGGCTGATATTGAAGGCGCCCCCGTAGTACGTCTGGTTACGATGCTTATTACCGAGGCTGTCAATCTGCGGGCCAGTGATATACACATTGAACCGATGGCCAACCGTATCCGCGTGCGTTATCGGATCGACGGTGTCTGCCGGGAAAGGGACAATATCCCCAAGCGGATGCAAGGGTCTGTGGTTAACCGCATCAAGATTATGTCGGGTGTGGACTTGGCCGAAAAGCGCCTCCCCACCGACGGCAGGATTACGATGGTCGTTGGCGGATCGGATATCGATTTCCGTGTCAGTTTCGTTCCGGGGTATCACGGCGAAAGCGTAGTACTGCGGATTCTCAGGCCCGAAAGTGCACGTATGGGTGTTGGCGGACTGGGCTTCGAGGAGGATGATTACGAACGATTTAACCGCATCATCAAGCGCCCCAATGGGATATTCCTCGTTACAGGCCCGACCGGATCGGGCAAAACCACCACGCTGTACGCAGCATTGAACGAACTGAACCGCCCTGACCGAAAAATTATCACAGCAGAAGACCCGATTGAGTATAACTTCACGGGAATTAATCAGTGTCAAGTCAATGAGCAAACGGGTTTGACATTCGCAAAGATTCTTCGTTCCATGCTTCGACAGGCCCCCAATATCATTCTGGTGGGCGAAATCCGTGATTTAGAGGTTGCCGAGGTCGCAATTCAGGCTGCTCTTACCGGACACTTGGTTTTCAGTACGCTCCATACCAATGATGCACCCAGCGCAATAACTCGTCTTATTGACATCGGGGTCAAACCGTTTCTTGCTGCCAGTTCCATCCAGGCGGTAATGGCCCAGCGCCTGGTGCGCGTGATATGCAATGAATGCAAGGAAATCGACCCCAGCCCGGATATGAAAGCCCTTCGGGTGCTGGGCTTCAGTGAAGAGGAACTGCAAAGCGCAACTATTTATCGTGGAACGGGTTGCGCGTCCTGTGGGGGTGGCGGTTACAGGGGCAGACTCGGCATTTTTGAACTGATGGAGATGAATCACGCCCTGGCCGAACTGGCGATAAGACATGCTCCGCTCAGCGAGTTGCGGCAGGAGGCGAGGGCATCGGGCATGAGAACCCTGCTGGAGGATGGGCGAAGGAAAATAACCAATGGCATAACCACACCGGAAGAACTGGTCAGAATTACGCAGGTTTCGGAATTGGTGGCAGACTGACCTTCTCTACCGGTAATTGTAACTCGTTTATTTACAAGGAGAAAGCAAAATCGCCTGAAAGGCCGCCTTTTTGCCGGTTCACATCGGGTCAGTGAGGCGAATAATTCAGTGTCGAAGGTCAGAAAAAGGAAAACCTATGGCTACTTTGCATATTGATCGGCTGTTGGAGACTTGTATCAAACGCGGCGCCAGCGACCTGCACCTTCACGTAGGCCGACAACCGACCCTTCGGCTTCATGGCCGGTTGCGATCTTTGGAAACAAAGGTCATGGAACCGGCCGACACCGTAGCGTTGATGAAGGCCATTACTCCCGAACGGGCCCAGCAGGAACTTCAGGAAGAGGGCGGGACGGATTTCGGCTTCGCCTTCGGGGATGCGGGACGATTCCGCGTCAGCGTCTTTCATCAGAGGGGAAATATTTCGCTGGCATTGCGACTCATCCCCAGCAAGTTGTTCACCTTTGATGAGATAGGTCTGCCGGCGATTGTCAAGAGCCTCTGTCGTCGCCCCCGAGGCATATTCCTAGTTACAGGCCCGACCGGATCGGGCAAAACCACTACATTGGCGACGATGATCGACTACATCAATCGGAATTTCGACAAGCACATCGTTACCGTTGAAGACCCGATTGAGTACTATCATCCCCACCATAAGTCGATGGTCAACCAGCGCGAGGTGGGGGTGGACGTTCCGAGTTTTTCCGAGGCATTGCGGCGCGTGCTTCGCCAGGACCCGGACGTGATTCTGGTCGGCGAGTTGCGTGACCTGGAGACGATGGAGGCGGCGCTGCGAGCGGCAGAAACAGGGCACCTGGTCTTCGGGACGCTCCATACCACCAGTGCTCAGGGAACAGTAACGCGAATTTCAGAGCAGTTCCCTGTCGCCCAGCAGAACCAGATAAGGATACAGTTGGCTTCGTCTTTGATAGCCGTTCTTTGCCAGGCTCTTTTACCGCGGGTTGATGTTCGCGGGCGAATCGCCGCCTATGAGTTCATGGTTGTTACCGGCGCGGTGTCCAACCTGATTCGTGAGAACAAGGTTTTCCGTATTCCTTCTTCCATCCAGACGGGTAAGAAGTTCGGCATGCAGTTGCTGGACGAGCATCTTTTCAAACTGGTAAGCGAAGGCAAAATATCAGATGAAGATGCTGTGGATCAGGCCCAGCAGCCTGGACAGTTACATGACAAGATTGAAGCTTTCCGAACAGGCCGGATTACAAAAACCGAAGCGCCCGTCAATCCGGACGAGCAGGTTGAGCCTGTTTTCAGGAGTTAGTTGATGGACACGACAATAACACAACGGAAAGTGAATGTTGACGAGCTTCGAGGCCGGCCTGTCGGAAGAGTGCTGGTGAAGATTGGCAGTCTCACCCGTAATCAAGTGCACGAGGCGCTGGGCGTCCAGAAGGAAAAAGGCGGCCCGCTGGGCCAGATTCTGATCGACCTGGGTTATATCAACGAGAAAATCCTGACCCTTGCCCTGGCGTTCCAGGCGGGAATGGAATTCGTGGACCTGGAGAATTTTGACGTACCCGACGACGTCATCAAACAGGTTCCCGCACAGATGGCGAACTCCTACAAGATGATTCCACTGGAACACGACGCGATTGCCAAGCGACTGGTGGTGGCGCTGGCTTCGCCGGATAGTTTCCGTGCTACCGACGACCTGCGGACGCTGATGGGTTTTGATGTAATCGCCAAAATTGCCGACCCGGAGATGCTGGAACGCGCACTGCACAAGTATTACGACGTGGAACCGGAGTCCATCGGCGAGCTTATTAACGAAATTGCCGGAGACACTCAACTGGCCGCTCTGGAAAATCGTGGCGAGAGCATCGACCTGGAGACTATCAAGGAGGCAGCCGATTCCAATCCGATCCGCCGGCTGGTGAATATGGTGCTTTTACAGGCGATACGCGACCGCGCCAGCGACATCCACTTCGAACCTTTTGAGGACGATTTCAAGATTCGCTATCGTATCGACGGGCTGTTGTATGAGATGATCCCTCCGCCCAAGTCGATCTCGATGGCAATCGCCAGTCGAATCAAGGTAATGTCCGATCTTGACATCGCCGAACGCCGCCTGCCTCAGGACGGGCGTATCGAACTGGTCGTCAACGGTCAACCGGTGGATTTGCGCATAAGCGTCCTTCCGACAATGTTCGGAGAGAGCGTCGTGATGCGCGTGCTGGATCGAAGCCAGATCAATCTCGACCTGGAGCAGGTCGGCTTCCGCGAGGACGACCTGCGGATTTTCCGGCAGTTGATACGCAGGCCCAACGGTATCTGCATCGTTACAGGTCCGACCGGCTGCGGCAAGACCACAACGCTGTACTCTGCCCTCAACGAGTTGAACGACGTTGCGGTCAAGATACTCACCACCGAGGACCCCGTCGAATACGACATCGACGGACTGATTCAGGTGCAGATTAATGAGGCTATAGGTTTAACCTTCGCACGATGTCTGAGGCATTTCCTTCGCCAGGACCCGGACATCATACTGGTCGGCGAGATTCGCGACCTGGAGACCGGCGAGATCAGCATTCAGTCTTCACTGACAGGGCACATGGTCTTCACGACGCTGCACACCAACGACGCGCCGTCGTCCATTGCCCGTCTTCTGGACCTGGGGCTGGAACCGTACCTGGTCACCGCGACGCTGGAGGGCGTGGTGGGTCAGCGTCTGGTGCGGTGCATCTGTCCGAGGTGCAAAGAGGAGTTCACCCCGACCGAAGAGATGCTCATGGAACTGCAACTTCGTCCGGAGAACGTCCAGGGAAGGACATTTTTCCGAGGCAGCGGCTGCGATTATTGCAGGGGCACCGGTTACAGCGGGCGAACGGCAATATTGGAAATTATGTTGATGGACGACGAGATTCGCGACTTGATTATCAACCGCGCCAGCACCAATGCGATCCGCGAAGCAGCCCGCCGGCGCGGAATGCGGACGCTGCGCGAAAGCGGACTGCTGGCGATATATGATGGAGTTACCACGATCGAGGAAGTCGTCGCCCAGACGATCTATGAGGAACTGGAATAAGGGATAAAGCGATGTCAACTTACCAGTACGAAGCGATGAACAGTGTCGGGCAGGTGGTCAAAGGCGACGTAGAAGCCGGCAGCAGCGAGGAAGCGGTCTCTAAGATCCGCGGGATGGGGCACTTTCCCACGAAGATCAAGGAGCGTTCCGGGCGAAAGTCATCAGCCGCAGCCGCAACCGCCGGGGTTGCGGCTGCACCGGCGACCCGGACCCGACAGCGGACAGCAGGGAGAGTTTCCAAAAAACTCCTTACTCAGTTCGCCAGGCAACTCTCCACGCTCCAGGATGCAGGGCTTCCGTTGCTGCGCAGTTTGAGAATCCTCGAAGAACAACAGAAGCCCGGAATGCTCCGCGTAGCCATTCGACTGGTGGCCGAAGACGTCGAAGGAGGCTCGACGCTGTCCGAAGCAATGGCCAGGCATCCCAAAGCCTTCGATAAACTCTTCAGCAACATGGTTGCCGCCGGTGAGGCCGGCGGTGTGCTCGACGTTGTCCTGCGCCGACTGGCTGACTTCATGGAGGCGTCGCAGAAACTCAAACGAAGGATAACCGGCGCGATGATCTATCCGATCGTGGTTATCGTCGCGGCGGTCTCGATCGTCATGGGCATCATGGTGTTCATCATACCGAGGTTCAAGAGCATCTTTGAACAATTCGGAGCCGGTGAACTTCCCGGCGTTACACTGTTGCTCATGAGAATGTCCGATTGGCTCACGAAGGAATGGGGCTGGGCGTATATACTGGCTTTTCCGTTCGCCCTGTTCGTTATTTTCAAACTGCTGCGTCTGTCCGACGGCGGAAGATATTTCGTCGATTCGTTGAAACTGAAGATTCCGGTAATGGGTAAGATACTGGCCAAAACGGCTGTGTCGCGTTTTACCCGAACGCTGGGAACGCTTCTGACGGCCGGCGTGCCGATCCTGGAGGCAATCAATATCACGCGCGAAACGAGCGGAAACGAGGTATTCGCCAAGGCCCTCAGTCGCGTCCACGACGGTATCCGCGAGGGCGACGATTTCGCCGACCCGCTCAGGCAGGCAAAGATCGTCGAACCGATGGTCGTCAACATGATAGATGTCGGCGAGGAAACGGGAGACCTGGACAAGATGCTCGGCAGGATCGCAGATACATACGACGAGGAGGTACAGACTCTGGTGGCGGCTATGGTAAGCCTGCTGGAGCCGGTAATGGTCATCACGCTCGGCGTAATTGTTGGATTTATCGTTGTGGCCATCTTCATGCCGTTGCCGAAACTTATTGCCTCGGTGAAAAAATGACGAGAAAGGTTGGTTAAAGAGATGTTAATGCATCTTGAAAAATCTGGTGAGGCTCGCAGGCGTCAGGGTGAGGCTTTCACGCTTGTCGAACTACTGGTGGTCATCACCATAATCGCCCTGCTGGTGGGGATACTGCTTCCGTC
>JAXHSV010000046.1:0-16432 GCA_034190305.1 Planctomycetota bacterium
TGAAGGTGAAGATTCCCAGCGTCGCCAGAGCCGGTTTGCTCAGGGGCATCATTATCCGCCAGTAAATTCCCCACGTGCTCGCCCCGTCGATACGTGCGGCTTCTTCGTAGTCCCTCTCGATTGACATGAAGAACTGCCTCAGCATGAACGTCCCGTATGCGGTGAACATACCCGGCACGATTAGCGTGAAATAACTGTCCAGCCCCACGGGTCTGCCGACATAGACGCTGCGGTACATGTAATAACTTTGCGAAAAGACATTCACATCGGTTCCGGCCAGCCAGCTCAATGCCCCGTCGAACAGCAGCGGCATCTTGCTGGTAAGTATGAACACCGGAATCATGGTAACGGACCCGGGGATCATCATGGTGGTCAGATACGCCAGGAAGAGTTTGTCTCGTCCGGGGAATTTCAGCCTAGCGAATGCGAACGCCGCCAGGGACGAGGTAAAAACCTGCCCGAATGTAACACAGGCGGCAATGATAATAGTGTTAATATAGGCCCGCCCGAACGGGACGGCTTCGACGGCCTTACCGAAATTATCGAACTGCGGGAACGATTCGGGCACCAGCCATCGCAGTATGCCGGTTTTCCCGGAAGAGACGAAGACATCCTCGGAGCCGATAAAGGCAGTCCTGATCATCCATACGAACGGGAAGATCATGCTTATCGCCAGGATCGACAGGAATACGTAAGTTACTACCGCTGATAAGCGGACAGGCTTGCGTTGTCGGGTTGGGAGGGTCATCTCATCCATAGTGCACAAGCCTCTGGCTGAAGTACCAGTTTATAAGCGTCAGGACCAGGACGATTATGAACAGGAACCAGGCGATACTGGCGGCGTATCCCATGTTGAAATACACGTAAGCGTTGTTATAGATGTAGTAACTTATGGTTGTGGTCGAACCGCTCGGACCGCCCTGGGTCATAATGTGAGCGGCTTGGAACCCTCCCTGGAAACCCCGGATAATTCCCATCACGAAGATAAAAAACGTCGTCGGGCTGACCATAGGCCAGGTTATCTTCCAAAACCGATGCCATGCGCCGGCGCCGTCTATTTTGGCGGCTTCGTACAACTCCGGCGAGACGCCCTGAAGCGCCGCCAGATACAATATCATGTTGAACCCGCCCATCGAGCCCCAAATCCCCATCAGGATAAGCGAGGGCTTGGACCAGCCCGGATCACCAAGCCATTCGGGATGGATTTCACCCCAAGCCGACCACTCCCAACCCAGTTTTCCCGGCAGCCAGGCGAGGAACTCGTAGATGCCCCCCAGGAATGTGTTCAGAGCGCCGTATTCAGGGTTGAATATCCACATCCACAGCAGCATCGTTCCGATTCCGGCGGTGATGGATGGAAGGAACAGAAGTGTGCGAAAGAAAACCATACCCCGCAACTTCTGGTTCAGTATGACCGCAAGGAACAACGACAGGAAGATGCCGAGGGGAATACCCATCATCAGAAAGACCGTGTTTCCGACGTATTTCCAGAAGTCCGCATCTCCGAGAAGCCTCTGGAAGTTGTCCAGTCCGGCCCATTTTGGCGCGTTGACCAGGTTCCACTCAAAGGCGCTGAGCACCAGTGACGCCACGACAGGAAGGGAGGTGAATATAAGGAAGCCCAGCGCGTTGGGCAGGAGAAACAGGTATCCGGCCAGGGCGGCGCGGCGGCGCCAGGCGGCAAGAGGCGTTTTGGGCATTTCGGGCATCTTGTCTGTCATTGCCCGGACCCCTTCTTCTTCTGCCGTTCTTCCCGCTCTTTCCTGTCCCGCTCTTGTTTTTCTCGAAGCGCCTTCAGGCCTTGATTGAAAAAGTTGGCGCAGTTTATGCAGGCTTCTTTGGGCTTTCGGCGGTCGTAGGGAAGTTCGTAAATTTCTCCCATCGCCTTGTCGAACATGGGTCCGGCCACTCCGACCCTGTATTCAAAATCCTTTGGTCGGCAGTCGTTCATTATGTCGATCCATAGGTGGTCGTGGTCCGGTTTGTGGTTCGGGCCTTTGGTCATTCGTTCGGCCACTGCTATGTTGGCGACAATGGCGCGTCCTGCCTGCATGGTCAATTCCGAAGCCTTGTCGCCTACGAGGAACTTCGCCATCCGCCAGGCCTCTTTGCGGTTGCGCGTTCCCGCGGAGATCATCCATCCCCCGCCGATGTAGATACTGGTCCTGCTTCCCGTATCCGGATTCTTCGGCAGCGGAGCGATATCCCACTCGAAATCCGTGATGATTTTGCCCTCTTTGAGCAACTTGCTGTAGGAATACCGCGTCGTCAGAAGCATCGCAATACGCTGTTCCTTGAAGCGGACGCTCTCATCCTGTTCGGTGGCGCCTTCGATCTGGGTCTGCGCCGTCGGGGCGCATTTGTATTTCCACAACATATCATACATGAACTGTATTCCCCGGATCGCCTCGGGTGAATCCATCAGGCAGCGATTCTTGTCGGTGCTGATAACTTCGCCGCCGCTCTGCCATACGAACATGGGGAAGCGGTTTCGGTGGAAGCCCATCGACGCGCCGTACACGTCGATCCGGCCGTTGTTGTCGCGGTCCTGGGTCAGCGCCACGGCGGCTTTGCGGTAATCGTCCCAGGTCCATTTGGCGCTGGGGTACTGAAGTTTCGGGCCGTCGGGGTGTTCGCGATTGTATCTGTCGAACATGTCCTTGTTGTAGATAAGCGCTACGGGCGAGCCTGTGGAGGGAAGGGCATAGACCTTGCCCTTGTATGTTACTGCCTCCAGCGTGGCGGGGAAGTAATCATCCCGGCTGTAGTAATGCCTGGCGTTGAAATATTCGGCGCAATTGAACGTTTTTCCGTCGGCAATGGTCTTGTCCATTTCCGCGATGGCTCGGTCTTTGGCGCCTGCGTCGGCGATTGACTCATCCAGCGCAAGAATGGCCTTACGCCTGGCGGCGGGGTCGGCGATTTTGTCCAGCGACACAATAGCATTGCGCTTTTTCTCGTCGGCTTCGATTAAATCGTTCAGCGGCAGGATGGTACCGCGTTCGGCGTAGTAGTGGATATATCCGTAGCCTGTACCGGCTACGTCGGGTGCCACGCCGGCGGTCACCATCGTCATGTATTTCTGCTCGTTTCCGGTAACCAGAAGCCCTTTTATGTCGGGATTTTTGGCCTCGAATGTTTTTATCAGTTCGTTGTCCAGCTGGATCTGGATGGCGAACGGCCAGTCGAATATGGTAACCACAATGCGTCCCTGCGTTTTCTCGCTCTGGCAGGTGGAGAATGAGTACACTATCCCCAGCAGCACCAGCGATATCAGAAGCCACACAACTACTTTCATCACCATACCCTTGTTTATGCTGACGATCGGCTCGGATACTTGCCGAAACGTAGTAGTATAGTTTCTCCGATCTGTGGTGTAAAGTATTTCTTCCGCCGCCTATTAGTCGTAATATCCGGAAGGTTTTTCGCCGGCGACTTCACCCCGAAGAAAATTTGGTCTTGTCATTGTTGTCGTCGGCGCGTATGTTCTGGCGGAGATTATTGTGATTTTCAGTGAACAAGGGGCTTGATTCGAGATGAATGTACTGATTACAGGCGGGGCGGGTTTTATCGGTTCGCACCTGGCCGAAGCATTGATGAACGCCGGCGACAACGTTACCGTCGTTGACGACCTGTCCACGGGTTCTTTCGAGAATATCCGCGATCTGGTGGGTCGCAAAGGTTTCCAATTCGTCCGCGAATCCGTACGCAACAGCGACACAATGGCTGTGCTCACCGACCGCTGCGACGTGATATTTCATCTTGCAGCCGCTGTCGGCGTCCAGCTTATCGTCGATAAGCCCGTTCACACCATCGAGACGAACATCCACGGTTCGGAGGTGGTGCTGAACCTCGCCAACAAATTCGGGCGAAAAATCTTCGTCGCCAGCACGTCCGAGGTGTACGGAAAGAGCAACAAGGTTCCCTTTAGCGAGGACGACGAATCGGTACTTGGGCCCACGCGATTCACGCGGTGGTCTTACGCATGCAGCAAGATGGTCGATGAGTTTCTCGCCCTTGCCTATCACGACCAGTTCGGCCTGGAGACGGTTGTCGGTAGGCTTTTCAACACGATAGGCCCGCGCCAGACAGGTGCTTACGGAATGGTTGCGCCGAGATTCGTCCGGGCGGCTCTGCGGGGCGAACCGCTGGAAGTGTACGGTACGGGAAAGCAGAGCCGATGCTTCACAAACGTTGCCGATGTCGTCGCCGCGCTGATAAAACTGATGGACTGCCCCGAAACCGTCGGGCGGGTCGTCAACATCGGCTCGGACGAGTCGATTACAATAACCGAACTGGCAGAGAAAATTATCGAAATGACGGGTTCCGCCAGCGAAATCCGCTCCCTGACCTACGAGCAGGCCTATGGCCGACCTTTCGACGATATGCTTACCCGCAAGCCTGACCTCAGCAGGATCAAGCGGTTGATAGGTTACGAACCCAAATACTCGCTGGATGAAACGCTTCAGCAGATAATCGAGTACGAAAAAGGGAGGGAGGGCTGAAAACAGCACCTGTCCGTCGGAAAGCAGGCCGTGGGAATCCTTGAAATTACCCCGCCGAAGTTATCATAATATTGCGGCGCTGTGGGCTACAGCTGTAGCGGCGAGGCATATAATGGTTACCCGGCAAGCAGGCAGGTATGCAGGATAGCGGAAGTATGAAGTGCTACATAGGAATAGACATCGGTGCGATAAGTATCACATCGGCTGTTATGGTCGATGACGCCGGCGGTTTGTCTTTACCCGGCGGGCAGTTTGTCTCCGGCGGAGACAGCAGGGGCGCCGATTTGTGGCTTAGCGAGTATCGCCGGACGCGGGGCAGGCCTGTCGAATCCGCCACGGACATCCTGGAGCAGGTTATCGCCTCCGCAGGGATCGAAAACGTCGCCGGCGTCTGCCTGACCGGATCAGCCGCCTCATTGGTGGCGGAAAAACTCGCAGCGCCCACCGTCAACGAATTCAAAGCCATTGCCCTGGGCTTGTCGGTTCTGGGCGTGCAGGTCCGCACCGTCTTCGAGATGGGCGGGCAAACCAGCAAGTACCTGTTGCTTTCGCGGGGCCAAGAAGGTTACTCCATCAGCGATTACGCCACGAACGGCGATTGCGCCGCTGGAACGGGCGCCTTCATCGACCAGCAGGCGGGTCGGCTCAACTTTGCCGTCGAGGACGTCGGGCGGATCGCCCTGGAGTCGGAACGAACCGCACAGATCGCCGGGCGATGCAGCGTCTTCGCCAAGAGCGACATGATCCACGCCCAGCAGAAGGGATACACACCGGGGGAGGTCCTTTCCGGTCTGTGCCGGGCAGTGGCGAGAAACTTCCGAATGGCGGTCGTTCGTTCGCACCCTGTCGAGCCTCCCGTTGCGTTCATCGGCGGGCTGGCGGCAAACGTCGCAGTAGATCGCGCCATGCGGGAGATATTCGATCTGGAAGAAGGCGATTTTATCGTACCCGACGCTTACGCACACGCCCCGGCAATCGGTGCGGCCAGAGCGGCCCGGCAGCAGGAGCCGAAGGCGGACTGGAACCTCGCGGTGCAAATGGAGCAGATTCGCTCCGCTTCCGACGCCGCAGGAAGACTCTTCCCCACCGCAGAACCGCTCAGCACGCACCGACTGGTGCTTCTGAGGGACCAGGTCGAACCGGCAACACTGTCCTACGGTGACGAGGGGACCCCGAATCCCGATGTATCGGGGTTTGGGGACCCCGAGAAAACCGACGCATACCTCGGAATCGACATCGGGTCGGTCTCCACGAATCTGGTAGTAATCGATTCTTCCGGCGCGGTCATCAAGGAGATATACACCCGCACGCAGGGCAGGCCTATAGAGGTCGTTTCGGCGGGCTTGGCGGAGATTTCCGGTCAGATCGCCGATCGCGTGGTCATACGAGGTGTCGGGACCACCGGCAGCGGACGCGAACTGATAGGTCAACTCGTCGGCGCCGACACCATCAACGACGAGATAACCGCGCACAAAACCGGAGCGACCTTCATCGGACAGACGATGCTCAACGGGAGAGTCCCCGACACCATCTTCGAGATAGGCGGGCAGGACTCGAAATTCATATCCCTCCAGGACGGCGTGGTTGTCGATTTCACAATGAACGACGCATGCGCCGCAGGAACCGGTTCGTTCCTGGAAGAACGGGCTGAAGAACTGGACATTTCCATCATCGACGAGTTCGCCGCTCTTGCGCTGACCAGCGATGCGCCGATCCGTCTGGGCGAGCGATGCACGGTCTTCATGGAGCGCGACGTAGCCGACTACATGCAGCGCGGCGCGGAAAAGGCCGACCTTGTGGCGGGACTGGCCTACTCGGTTGTATATAACTACATCAATCGTGTCGTTCGAGGCCGGCATATCGGCGAGTCGATCTTTTTCCAGGGCGGGACCGCATACAACGACGCGGTGGCTGCGGCGATGTCGGAGGTGCTGGACAAGGAGATTGTCGTCCCGCCTCATAACGGCGTGATAGGCGCCATAGGCGCCGCCCTGCTCGCCAGAGACAAGATGACAATGGCTGTCGGTGAAGAGGCGTCGGAGCAGGCGGGGCAGTACGTGCCCGTGCGGGCCGAATCAAAAAACACCTCGGTTTCCACCACAAGTCGGTTCCGCGGATACGATATGTCGAAGGTCGATTATGCCCTGCGAGAGTTCACCTGCAAAGGCTGCTCGAACCACTGTATCGTGCAGGAGTTCACCGTCGAAGGCGAAAAGACCTACTGGGGCGATAAGTGCTCCGACCGCTACCGCAAGCGCAGCAAGAGCACGACCAAACCGGTGATTGACGATTTGTTCGCCCTGCGTGAGCGGATGTTGGACGATGAATCCGACCTTCCGGACGTTCCGTCCGGCGCGCTGAAGGTGGGCGTCCCGCTCGCTATGTTTGCGATGGACTTCCTGCCGTTCTGGCGGGCGTTCTGGCGGCATTGCGGCTTCGAGGTGGTCGTTTCCGAACCGACAAATCGAAACATCGCCGCCGCCGGAATGAGCGCAGTCGTCGCCGAACCGTGCTTCCCCGTGATCGTCGCACACGGGCACATAGCCGAACTGCTCGAAACCGGCGTCGATTACATCTTCCTGCCGAACACAGTCTCGACCGAAACGAAATGGATGCGGACCGAGTCGCACCTCTGCCCGTGGGGACAGACGCTTCCGTTCGTTATCCGTCGAGCGCCTGCATTCGAGAAATACTACGAAAAGTTCCTGTCGCCCTGCGTGCGGTTTCGTGAAGGCCCCAAGGCCGTCGGAAAGATAATGAGGCAGTTGTGCGGATCGCTGGGCGTCAAGCCCAAAACGGTCGCTTCCGCCCTCGCCGAAGCCTACGAGACTCAAAAGCGTTTCCGTCGTCGGCTGGTCGAAGCCGGACGAAAGGCCCTGGCGACCATCGAGAAGACAGGCAAACCGGGAATCGTTATCATAGGCCGACCTTATAACGTCCACGACGCCGGCGTTAATCTCAACGTCGCCAAGAAACTTCGCGATTACTACGGCGTCAACTGCATTCCCATAGACTGCCTCGAAACCGACGACGTGGATATAACCGACGTAAACGAGAACATGTACTGGGAGTACGGCAGGAGGTTGATTGCAGCGGCAAAGATCGTCGGAGAACGAGACAACCTGCACATCATCCACATAACCAACTTCAAGTGCGGGCCTGACTCGTTCATCAGGCATTTTATCCGCACCGCTTCGGGCAAACCGTTCCTGTCGCTCCAGTTCGACGGGCACAGCAACGACGCCGGAATGATGACGCGATGCGAGGCCTATCTCGACAGCAAGGGAATCCTCCGGCCGTGGAGAAAACGCCCCGCTCAAGAGGATGCGACTTTCGCGGGAGTCACGGAGTAGCGCCGGTCCGCAAAGTGGCGAGTTGTTTTGTCGTAGAATATAATAGTCTATGAAGTTGCCCGCTTGGGACTTTTGCGATGCCGAAAAAAGCAGTTGGTAATACGTTTGTTGAGGAAGCGGCGATTCCGGAATTTTTTGGAAAGCCTCTGATTGAGGGGCGCATTTGCCGTTACGATGAATCTCTCCTTCGAGCCGGTCAACCGCAGGAGTATTACACACATCCGCATGGAAAGATGTGGATCGGCGACAGTCTTAAATGGCTTAAGTCTCTGGAGGCCGAGTCGGTCGATTTGATTTTCGCAGACCCTCCATACAATCTTGGCAAAGCGGATTGGGACAAATTCGAGTCCCATGACAATTACATAGAATGGTCACTGGAGTGGATCAAACTTGCCTCTAGTGCATTGAAGCAGACCGGAAGCCTGTATATCTGCGGATTCTCAGAAATCCTCGCCGATATTAGGCGTCCCGCCGTTGAGTTCTTCCGGGGATGCCGGTGGCTTGTGTGGTATTACAGGAACAAGGCCAATCTGACAAAAGACTGGGGCCGGTCGCACGAATCCATACTGCACTTTCGCAAAAGCAAGCAAACAACCTTCAACGTAGATGCCGCACGTATTCCTTACGGCAATCACACTACAAAATATCCGGTTCACCCACAGGCCGAGTCCAGCCAGTATGGGAATGGGCGGAAACAGCGAAAAGACTGGCAGCCACACCCCAAAGGAGCAAAACCCAAAGACGTTCTCGAAGTTCCGGTTACAAGCAATGGAATGCCGGAGAAGACACCACACCCGACCCAAAAGCCGGAAGAACTCCTGAGACGCATAATCCTTGCTTCGTCGAATGAAGGTGATTTGGTTGTCGATCCGTTTGTCGGCTCCGGTACCACGTTAGTCTGCGCAGAGCAGTTGGGCCGTCGTTGGGAAGGATGCGAACTCAATGAAGAGTATTGCTCATGGGCGACGATCCGATTGGAGCGAATTCCGAAAAAACCTGCGTGGAAATGGGTTGAGATGGACCGGAAGAATGCTTTACGTCGGCACTCGATAAGGTAGAAGCGTTACTTGAAGATAAAAAGGTTACAATCGAGCCTACAGCGCACAAGCGCATTCGGAAAGTTGGAAGACTACGAAGATTTGAGCATGAAGTTTCTCAATTCGCTCATCAAATACAAACCTACCCGAATTGTATCGCCTAACGCTCACAACTACGTCTTTTTCCAGTATGGCCCCCATTATGGTCATCGTATCACACGCCCTTTGAATACGGATATCTTCCTGGAGTCGCCGGATATGTTTGAGAAAAAGGTCCGGCAATTCCATGACGTACTGGAAATCCTGCGGCGGGCCACCGGCAATCGAGCCGAAGCGGTTCGCCGGAGAGGTTTCGATCTGTCCATAATCGATTCGGTTATTTATACCATCCAGCAAACACTTGGTAGCGTCGCCGATTCGCTCCCGAATCCGAATCAGTCCCGAAAGCGAGTCGGACAACTGTTTGAAGGCTTAATAAAATTGATAATCGAAGCGGTAGGCGTCAACTGCGAGGGGCGAACCATCAAAATCCCGATCCCGGGCCATCCTGACAGAAGCATGACTTATGAACTGGATATGGTTTTATCGCGCCGAAATGCTATAGTGGCGTCAGAAACGCAATTTATTGCGCCGGAAGAGATTGTCGGTTCAATCAAAACTACAAGTAAAGATCGAATAGACAAGGTCTTTTTGGACAAGTTTCTGATGTCCAAGTTGCTCGATCGCAACGTGAAAGTCGTTGCAATATTTCTGCACGATGTACAACGCGCCAGGAGAGGTGGAAGCATTTTTGGAATTAACTCCACATTTAAGACAAACCATTTCCTGGGTTACTCTATAGCACTTAATCCCCTTGATGGAGTGTATTATGTCGATTCTCGTCCGGTCATGGTAGAGGAACCGGATTTGGCGAAGAGGATTGGAAGTTTCAGCCGATTCCTTACACGGGATATTTGGGAAATCTGATAGATAGGAAACGGATAGTTAAACATGACTTTGCAGACACAAACGATGACGGAACCCTCAACAGGCCGCCGCGGCGGGAAACTCGCCGGAAGGACGCTGTGGATACCTCGGATGACCTACGCAGGGGCGCGGATGATGGCTGCGGTGTTCCGCTCCATCGGTATCGACGCTGCCGTTACGCCCGAATCCGACGAACAAACGCTCGAACTGGGCGGACTCTACACCAGCGGCGAAGAATGTTACCCGGAAAAGGTAACGCTGGGCGACTTTCTGCGGATCATCCGCGCGCCGGATTTCGACCCGGACGCCACGGCGTTCCTTATGCCCACGGCGGAGGGGCCTTGCCGCTTCGGCCAGTACGCCCCGTACCTCAAGCAGATTCTCGGCGAATTAGGACATGACGACGTTCCCGTCATCTCGCCGACGTCCAAGAACAGTTACGACGACTTCGCCGCCCACGCACCGGATTTCATGAAACGAGCGTGGTGGGCGATGGTCTCCGCCGACATACTGGTCAAGATGCTGCTGAAGACCCGCCCGTACGAGAACACTCCCGGCGACGCCGACGAAATTTTCGAAAGTTCGCTCGATGCGCTCGACGCGGTCGTCTCGCGGGCGGACCTGACCGGAAGGGATCGCTTAGGCGCCATTATCAGGGCGCTCATAGAGATGCGAGATGCGTTCCGCGCTGCCCCCGCCACTTACACGAAAGACCGCCCGCTGATCGGCGTGGTCGGCGAGATATTCTGCCGGATGAACACCTTCAGCAACCGCGACGCCGTTCGGAGGATCGAGGCCCACGGCGGCGAAGCCTGGATGAGCGACGTCGGCGAGTGGGTCTGGTACACCAACTGGACGCAGAAAAACATCCTGAAGCGGGACGGAAAGACTTTCAGCGGCGAAATGCTCGCCGCCGTTATAAAAAACCGTCTCCAGCGCAGATACGAAGAAAAACTCTACGCCCCCTTCGCGGAAGATTTCATCGGATACGAAGAACCTCACGACCTTTACGAAGAGGTGCTCAAGCCCGGTTGGCCTTACCTGCCGGCCGACGGCGCGCTGGGCGAGATGGCCCTGTCGATAGGAAAGAGCGTTTACCTGTATGAGAAGGGCGCCGACGGCATCATCGACATCAGCCCGTTCTCGTGCATGAACGGGATCGTCTCCGAGGCGGTCTATCACTCCCTCTCGCGGGACCACGACTCCATACCCATCAGGAACTTTTATTTTGACGCGACCACCTCCAATATGGAGCGAGACCTTGACATATTCATGGAACTGGCCCTTTCATACTGCCGGCGAAAGAAACGACCCCGCCGTTACCCGCAGTGGTTCAAGTAGCAGGCGGAACAGGTTTTGAACCTGTTCGAGAAAATACAGGTTTCAAACCTGTGCTGCCGGAAAATTCGGTGATCGGATGACGCAGATTGTGCTGGACCAACATAAACCCGCCGGAGTCCCGACTGACGGACTGGAGCAACTCCGCCGGTCGATCGGGCGGCTTGAGGATGCTTACACGTCGCTACCGGTGGCGACTCGCGCGACCTGCCCGATCTGCCGGAAAGTGGTCGATGCCAAATTCGACCGGAGAGGCAACCAGATTATCCTGACGTACAACTGCCCCGACTGCGGAAACAACGCCGAGGTCCACGCCGACACGATCTGGTCGGGTAGCACGGGCGTCTCGCCCGTGAAAGATCATGGCCGAGACGGCCATGCCACCCACAGTCCCACGCATACGCTTTCCGGTTCGCCCATCCAGCCGCTGCTTCGCCGCCTGCCACGGACGGTCGAGACGCTCTGCCCCCAATGCTGCGCGGTGATACCGGGACGATATTTCGTCGAGGATGGGGCGGTGTATATCGAAAAGACCTGCCCTCAGCACGGGCACTTCCGCGACTGCATCAGCAGCGACGCACTGCTTTACTCAAAGTCCGCGTGGTGGAGCTTCGAGGACGCTCCAGGCCGGCGCAAACCCGCCCGACAGGCGGGGCGATGCCCGTCCGAGTGCGGTTTGTGCGGGCAGCACCTGTCGGCATCATGCCTGGCGCAGATCGACCTGACCAATCGATGCAACATGCGCTGCCCGATCTGCTTCGCCAATTCAGGAGTCAACGGATACGTCTTTGAGCCGACGTTCGAACAGATTGTCGATCAGTTACGGGTTTTGCGGGAAATGGACCCCACGCCGGCGACGGCTGTTCAGTTCACAGGCGGCGAACCGACAATCCATCCTGATTTCCTGCGTATAGTCTCGACCTCGGCAGAGATGGGCTTTTCGCATATCCAGGTCGCCACCAACGGAATCAAATTCGCCGACGCCCAATTCACCCGCGCCGCAGCCGAGGCGGGCCTCCACGTGCTCTACCTCCAGTTCGACGGCGTCGGCGAAGAACCTCACCGTCAGACGCGAAACTACCCCGGCATCTGGGAAAAGAAACTCGCCTGCATCGAAAACTGCCGAAAGGTCGGATTGAAAATATGCCTCGTTCCGACCATCCTTAAAGGCGTCAACAACGAGCAGGTAGGTGAAGTTTTCCGCTTCGCTATTGCGAATATAGACGTTGTCAGCGGCATCAGTTACCAGCCGGTGAGTTTTTCAGGCAGGGCCGACCCGTCGCAGGTCGCCGCCTGCCGTTACACCCTCGGCGATCTGGCGCATGACATCGCAGCGGCATCAGGGGCTGAATCCTTGCGCGATATGTACCCGCTGTCGATCGTCGCGCCGCTGGGGCAGTTCCTTCAGGCGATAACGGGCGATCCGAAGATTCGCCCCTCCTGCCACCCCGATTGCGCGTTCGGGACGTATTTTCTGGTCTCGCCGGACGGGCGGGCGTACCCCTTCCCGCAGGTCGTCGATGTAGAAGGGATGTTCTGCGACATGAACCGCCTGGGGCGGCGAATCGAAAAGAAGGGAAGGATGACCTGGATGGACAAAATGGCTGTCTTTCGGATGTTCAGGCGCCATTTTCACTCCGAGCACGCCCCGCCCGGACTGGACGTAAAAAAATTCGTCCGAAGCCTCCACGGGCTGGTCGATAAGAATCTTGGTCGCGGCGATGGTGAAAAACACACCTACAGGACGCTTTTGTGCGCGGGGATGCACTTCCAGGATCGCTACAATTACAACGTGCAACGTCTCAAGCGGTGTGTCATACTGTACTCGACGCCGGAAGGGATTTTCCCGTTCTGCTCGTATAATTGCGGACCTGAGTACAGGGCGCTCGTCGAGAGAAAACATTCGAAGTTGACTGCAACAAAAATTAAGCAGTAACCGATTTGGAAAAAGGAACGTTCCGGTAAAAAAACAGACAGAAGAGCAGGATTACGGGGATTACAGGATTATAGGGATTTACTTTTTTCTTTTTTTTCCCGTAATCTTAAAATCCCTGTAATCCCGCTATCTTTCTTCGGCAACGGTTTGACCTTGTTCGTCAAAGGAAACATCTGAAATGGAGAACCAGTGATGAGAAGAATTACAATTGCGTTTTTGGTTGTCGGTTTGGTTTCGGCGGTCGGATGCCAGAGGTCCGGCGAGATTATCTGGCGCGCCCAGGCCGATGACGGGCTTGTCGTTACCGCCGGCGTACCTCAGCGCAACTACGTTCGTGGCGATACGGTGGATATCGATGTCAAAGTCAGCAACACCAGCATCAGGGATATACCCATTCCAGCCGACAGCGGCGCGCTGGTCTATGCGACGCTGTGGCGGCGGACCACGATCGGGTTCGAACAGGTCAAACGCTACCCGCAGACTGCGGTGATGGTCGCGGCGCCGTGGAAACTCGCTTCCGGAAAGAAATACAAGTGCACGCTGAACCTGCCGGTCGAACCGGACTGGCCGACGAGCGAACCGCTCAAACTGACCGTCGAACTGAACGGGCGCGACGACGTAGTCGCCGGCGGATATGTTCAGATCTTCGCCACGCAGGCCGATTACGATGAGGCGCTGAAGGACTGATAAGCCCGATTGTGACAAAAAAATGGATCGTCCATCGATCGCACCCGAACCGGCAGAGTTGGATTTCCATCATCCGCTGGAGGATTACCTGGGCGCCAGGCCGTTCCGCTGGCTGCTGGGACGGCTGAGCCGCTCCGGCAGAAATGGGACCGCGCTGGAGCGGATTATCTCCAGTTACCGAAACCCCGACGCGCCTTTCCGGCAACGACTGCTGCACTGGCCGATTCACCTGTTCATCGACCGGATGCGAGGGAATGTCTCCGCCGAGACCTTCCGTGAACGCCTTGCCTCTCACGCCCCGACCGTTCGCGGGCTGGTAATTGTCGCACGCAGCATCGCGGAGTTCGGACTGACCAGGCCTCAAAAATTCTCCGCCCCCCTCTTCGCCGTCTGGAACTTTACCAATCGCTGCAATCTCCGGTGCAAACACTGCTACCAGAACAGCGACGGGGACACCCTGGATGACGAACTGACGCTCGATGAAAAACTCACCGTGGTGGACCGGATGGGCGACGCCTATATGCCGATGCTGGCGCTGTCGGGCGGCGAGCCGACGATAAGCGGCGACCTGCTGCCGGTCCTTCGCCGGGCGGCGCATTACAAAATGCACACGACCATCGCCACAAACGGCACGACGATGACGAAAAAACTCGCCGGTGAACTTCTCGAAGCCGGCCTGCGGTACGTGGAAATCTCGCTGGATTCGACAGACCCCGCCCGCCACGACGCCTTCCGGGGCGTGCCCGGAATGTGGGAAAGGTCCGTCCGCGGCGCCAAGATCGTCGCCGCCACCGAAGGACTGAGGCTGGGAATTGCAATGTGCGTCCATCGCGGGAACTACTCCGAAGTCCGCGACATGATAGAATTCGCCATATCCATCGGGGCGGGTTGCTTCGCGCACTTCAACTTTATTCCCGTCGGGCGGGGACTCGAAATGGTCTCCGGCGACATCACGCCGACCCAGCGGGAGGAACTGCTGGGACTGCTGAACGAGTACATGCAGTCGGGCAGAATCGGGATAATTTCAACGGCCCCGCAATTGGGACGGGTCTGCCTGATGGGCGCGCCGATTGAAAGCGGAAATATCGCCTCTGATGAGCGGAGTCGAATCGCCTGCAGCCACGCCGGCAGCGGAAGCGGAACCAAGGCGCGCGTCGTAGCCAAATACCTCGGCGGGTGCGGGGCGGGGCGAACCTACATCTGCATCGAGCCAAACGGCGATGTTACGCCATGCGTATATCTTCCTCACCGCGTCATGGGCAACCTGCGCCGGGCCGGTATCGTCAAGATATTTCGCGGAGGCTACTACGGCCTGCTGAACGACCGAAGCGACCGCTTGCATCACTGCCGGACGTGCGACTTCGCCGATTACTGCGGCGGGTGCAGGGCGCGTTCGGACGCTTATTTCGGACGACTCGACGCCGGCGACCCGGGATGCAAACTCAACGAGAGGTATTGGGACGAACTGGTCGCATCGGGCGTTGTCGGCGAGGAAACCTCCGACGACCCGGCCGAACTCCAACTGACTCCCATCCGCCACGGACTGGCGTGATGGGTCATACCATCGCCAATTAATTGATTCGCTCGCACATAGAGTAGAAGGTGGGTCATCGGCCCGATGAACCTCATCGTGCCTCGACACAGCCTACATGGCTGGAGAAAAGTTTGTATCGTATGCTACTGTGTGGGGGAGATGCGTCGGCGCTACGCCAGCTTGCCCTACTCCTAAACTTCCACCGAAGTCTTGTTGTGATTATTGGTATAATCCGAATCGAATGAACTGCTGTAAATGTTGTAAAGACGCTTTTGACATTCTTCCCCCAAGCGAACAGAAGAAAGACATACTATTTAAGTGCTATAATAAATGCATATGGGAATTTATAAAATATTAGAGGAAACAAGCCCATGCTCAAGAAAAGAAAGTGGATATTTTTCATGTTCCGAATAGGTTTACTTGTAATGTTTGTCGTTACTGTAGGTTCGTGGGTATGTGGTTATGAAAGGATATGCGGATTTGAAGTACCTCTTGGTCATGATTCTGCTTTTCGCATATGGTCATGCTATGGCATTATCACGGCCGGCAAGTATGAAAGTCCTATTGAAACTCCTCATCTCCATTTATATTCAGAAGATCCCATCATATGTGACCGATATGTTATGATGTTACGTTCTGTTGGTATAAAATTGGAGACGCTGCGCGAGAGGGATTCGTTTAAATTGGAATCTCGATCATTTGAATTACGCGGCAGACGGTGGAGCCAGACGACTGTTTCTTTCCCGCATTGGCTATTGGCCATGCTATTTGCTACCCCTTTGCTATGGTACTTGTTTATGTGGTTGTTTCGTCGTTCTGGGGTGAAGCGGCGTAGTGGAGGTTCCGGGGAGGTTCCGGGGACGGAGCACTTAATTGAGTGAGTAGGCTTGGTCGAGGCCTTTTGGGCCGATGACCCACCTTTTCTTATTCCGGCGGGTGGCCTGGGCAAGGATAGTTGATGTTGGGTGGCGCCTTCAAGCGTAGTGAAACGGAGCTTGTGGGTGCGTGCCACGAAAACAGACAACGTCTTCAGGACACACAATTGTCCGGCATCAAGACACCCACAACCTCCACTT
>JAXHSV010000047.1:0-16428 GCA_034190305.1 Planctomycetota bacterium
CTTTCGCGTTGGAATGACCGCTCCCTTGCGGTCGCGGCTCGTTTATCTCCCGCCGGCACACAGGTTATACGCCGGAATAATTCGTGTAAATTCGTGTAATTCGTGGACTGATTTTTAAAAACGGGCGGAAAAATGAATTCGAAAAGCGCAAATAATTGGGCCACAATGAGATACAGGATTTTATTTCTTTCCCAAACTTTCCTAAACTTTCCCAAATTTTCCGAAACTTTCCGAATCTTTCCGAACCTTTTTGTTTCGTTCCCAATCGTTCCGAATGTTTCCCCACCGGTCCGTTTTACGAATTGCGTCGCAGCAATGTATAAGGCCCATCGGGGAGCACGGCGATTCGAGCTGCAGGGTTGGCCGAAACGAATTCGTCGATGGCTCGCTGGGCGCGGAGTTGGGCGTCGCCGTCGCCAAGGATGGACGTTACGCCGATGCGCTTCTGTATTTCCTGCTCGATCCCGTCGCTGACGAACCATAGCCTCTCCAGTCCAATCCGCTCCAGCACGCGCGCCCGCATCTGGAATTCCCACTGGTCGAGCCTGACGGTTTCGGCTGCGGCGATGTCGGAAAGGAATCGTCTCCAATCGCCGCCATACGATAGGATCAGTTCGGCGAAAGGCTTCGAACCCAGCCCCTCCGAACAGGCGGAGGCTATAAGCAACGTGGAATCGGGCCCGAGCGCCGGCATGGCGCCGCACATTCCCTTGACCGCCTGGTAAAAAGTCGTGTCCAGGGCATATCCGCCGCCGTTGGTGATAACCAGGTCGAACGGGCCTTTTATCTCGGCAGAGGTCCATTCTGCGACGTCTTTACAGCCGGCCTGGTGCGCCGCTTCCAGATCGCCGCAGTAGATTCCGGCGATTCGCCTGTCGCGCGTGATTGCGACGTTGAAGAGGAAATCCACGCCGACTGTGCGGGCGATCTTCAGGGCGATTTCGTGGCAGGGGTTGCCTTCGAGTACTCCGGCGTCCGCCCGCCGGTCGGACAGGGCGTCGTATCCGTGGAATCGCTCGATTGTCTCCAGGTCCACCAGGGCGGGGCATACGCCCTTCCGCCCACCGGAAAAACCGGCCATGAAGTGCGACTCGATGAATCCTGTAACAATCCGGAAATCCGCCTCGGCGAATCGGCGATTGACGCTGACGGGCGGGTCGTCGCTGACCTTCACAAGCGTATCAGGTTTGTCGGCAGTGTGATCGGTTACCTCGACGCGGGATTGAATCTCGCCGAGGAGTATCTCTCGCTCTTCCGGCGTGCTGGGCCTGTGCATTCCCGTTCCGATGACGATGGTAATCTGCGAATCGGCAACACCCGCGGCGTTGAGTGCATCCAGCATCGACGGGAGGAAAACTTTGTTCGGCACGGGCCTGGTTATGTCGGAAATCGTTATCGTTACCGTCCGAGGCTGTTTATTGCTGATGAGTTCGGACAGCGCCGGCGAGCCGATGGGATTGGCCATTGCCTCGGCGACCGCCGCTGTCGGGTCGGCAATGGCCTGTATGTCCTTACCCTCAAGGACCACCGCATCGGCCGGCACGCGAAGGACCATGCCGCTCCTGCCGTAAAGCAGTTTGACCGTTTTAGTCTTCATGGTTTCAGGCCGGCGATAAC
The DNA here is from genome assembly GCA_034190305.1 of Planctomycetota bacterium. Lineage (GTDB taxonomy): Bacteria > Planctomycetota > Phycisphaerae > SM23-33 > SM23-33 > JAUWNJ01. The sequence continues at coordinate 1,618 of JAXHSV010000047.1, forward strand.
CTTGCTCCTGTCGGATTCGGACCAGTCTATCAGATGGAAGTAGTCGTAGAAGCAGATTCCGGTCAGACCTTTCTCGGCGCAGACCTGAATTTGCCGAACGAGCGTATCGGCCGTCTGGCCCCAGATAAGCCCCAGCCCCATGACGAACTGTGCGCCGTTGGCTTCGGTCGGACCGGCCTCGGCTGTCTCGGCGACCATGTCCGGATGAGGCGTGTACTGCATTATGGCGGCGCAATCCAGATACCTCATCCGGCACCAGTAAGGCCAGTCCTGAAAGATGGCCCAGTAACGCCTGTCGTGGTGGACCTCGCCCATTTCCTTGCCCGGGACGATGCGGTTGAGGACCAGTGGCTTGTCCGGCGAGTCGATCGCGTGCCGGCCGCAGGGGAAAAGCGCCGCTGAAACCTTCTTTCCCGCCTCGCCGGCCTTACCGGAGACGCGCCCGACGAAATCGGTCAGACCATCGACGTTGAATTGATTCCAGGCGTCCCATAACTGCGAGCCTTCATCCAGTTCGCGGGGGTCGGCGCCGAACTTCCGACGGAACCGGCCGCGGTGATAGTCGCAGTAGCATGGCCTGTGCGGGTAGCGGATGTAGTCCAAATGGAAGCCGTCAATCGGATATCGCTCGACGAGTTCGCTCACCAGCGAGAGCATGTATTCCTGCGTTTCGGGCCTTAGCGGGCACATCGTCAGATTGCCGTCGCCTATGTCAGTGAGGCTGCCGTCGTAATCGACAACGGTCGATTCCGGATGCACCCTCGCGCCGTCGCCCCAGAAACAGAACCACGGATGAATCTCGATATCGTGCTTGTTGCACTCATTGCAGAAGACCTCCAGCAGGTCCCAGCCGTAGTAGTTCTTCTCGATGTCGCTGGTGTATCCGTTGGTGTTGTCGTGCGTCCTGACGCACGGAAAGATGAGATTGAACCCCATCCCGGCGCAGTCGGAGACGATCCTGCGAATCTGCTCTGCCCCGGCGGCTGGGTCCTTCGATATTCTCCGGCGGAAGTTCCCTTCCAGTGCGATCCATAAAGCCCTTTTCCGAAATTCGTTCATCGCCTGTCTCTCTGGAGTATAAAAGCGATCCAAAAATCTAACCGCTGAATTGTAGTTTTAATGTTCCGGCAGTTGCAAACGTTTTGCCGCGTCGAGTTGGTCGTTGGGTTTATAAAGGACGGCAATCCGCCCGACAAGTTCCACCAGGACCGCGCCGGCGCCCTGGGCGATCCTCTCGGCTGCTGCGACGCGGTCATCTCCAGCCGATTCGAGCAGGCGAATCTTGACCAGTTCGCGCCGGGCAAGTTGGGCGAGGACGTGCTTGAGAGTCTTTTCATTGACGCCCCCCTTGCCGATGATCACGTCAGGCCGGCGGGTTCGGGCCGACGAACGGAGAAACTTTCGTTGCGAATGAGTCAGATCGCTACCCATGTCATACCTCAATTGCGCGGTGCTCACCACCGATTGTAACGAACTTTCGACTCGTCAAATCGATCCTCACGCGGTTTCTGTTCCGCCGGGAAACCGAGCGAAATCAGGGCAAACGGAACGATGTGTTCCGGTGCGCCCACCAGTTCTCGAAACCGAGCAACCCTCTCTTCGGTCGGATAGATACCGAGCCAGACCGCTCCCAAACCGGTAGCCCGGGCTGCAATGAGAAGGTTCTCCGTAGCCGCTGAGCAGTCCTGGACCCACCAGGGTTCCTTCCTGACTACTTCCAGTTCCACCATCTGTTCGTCGTAACAAACAAGAATTGCCGCCGGCGCCTCTTTCAGCATCGCCGAATATGGGTGAAACGTGGTGATTGTATCGAGCATCCCGCGGTCGTCGATCACCACGAATCGCCAGGGCCGCTGATCACCCGCCGACGGTGCGCTCATGGCGGCATTCAGAAGCGCCCTTATCAACTCATCGGGCACTGCCTGGTCGGTGTACTTGCGGATACTCCTGCGGGACAGAATCGCTTCCATGGCGTCCACTGTTTTTTCCTTTCGTCTTACTTTTTATCCGCTTCCGTGACAAACAGGTCCACGTGTCCGCAGTTTTCACACAGGCGGGCGCGCAGACCTACGAAGTCCCCGAACCGCGTCTTGAGTTTGACCCACCTTTGCCTCTCTGCGGCTGCGGCTCCTTTGCCCATCCCGTAAAGCCCGCTCTCCAGCCAGTCCCAGCGAAATGCCTTTTCCCCGCACATCGGACAAGGCCTCTGCAAGTAATCTTTCGGCATCCAGGGCGAATCGTCATGCACTTCGGGCGGGATCGGTCCGGTTTCTTCCCCAGCCTGTTCGCTCGCAGCCGCCTGTTCGCTCGCAGCCGCCTGTTCGGGCATCCGTTCGGGCGATTCCTCGCCCATCAACCAGCCCCAGAACCCCCGACGCTTTTTCTTTCGCTTTCTCACCTTTGCACCACTTTGAATACAGAGAGCACCTAACGCACAGCATCACTGCGATGCCGCAACGCCTCGTTGATGCACTCTTCGGCATTCAATCCCATGATTTTTGCGATATCGTCGTCTTTCATGCACGGACTGTTCTTAAAAAAGAATTTCCAGAATCGCGCCACCTCGATCGCACGCGAATACGACGTATCAGAACCGTAGAGGAAACAGTCGGGACCTATCTCACGCATAATGTTTCCTATCATCACCAGCGCCGGCAGCATATAGGTCAGATCGCTTGAGATATCCATGTACATCCTGGCCCTTCCCCACATACCGGAGTTCCCGTAGCAGATCCAGGCAGCCTGCTCGAAGTAATGTACGTTGCCTCCCATGTGCGCCATGATAATCACCAGGTCGGGAAAACTCTTGGCAATCGCATCCATGTGAATGGGCAACATGTTTCGGCCGAAGGAATGTTCCAATTCCATATTGAGGAATGATTCGGACCTTTTCCTGCCGCGCGTCGGAAAGTAGTAACCGCCGCCGACGTGAAAGAGAATCGGCATGTGTAAGGTCTCGGCCCGTTCGTAGTACGGGAAGTACTCCTTCGAATCGTACGGCTTTGCCGGCCAGATCGCTTTAAGCCCGATACAGCCCTGTTCGTAGAGCCAATCGATCCGCTCTACGCCCCGGCGGAAATCAAGGTATCCGAACGGGACAAACAGGTCAGGATATTGTCGCGCCAGGGCGATAACCTCATCGTCGGTGGCCGTGCCCTCCAGAACACCACCGAGGGACAGCAGCCAGGCCTTGTTTATAACTCCCCCTTCTAGGAGCGTTCTGGGGTCCCAATCGTCCGCCTTTTCCCTGGCTGTGAAATTGTGCAGATGTGTATCCACAATGTACATGTTCGACCTTCTCCTTTCCGAAACTCGCAATGGAAAACCGAGTAACGAGAGACTGCCCGCCTTTCATAGTGTCAGTCCCGTCTTCCCTTGACGCGAGCGCTACAGTTCAGCCATTCGCGGAAACTCTTGTTTCAGCGCCGGGTACATCCGGCGATATTGCCGGTAATATCGGGCGTAAGCGCGTCTGGTTTCGGGGTCGGGTTTTATGGTTTGCGTCGTCTTGACGATGGTCCGGCAGGCCTGCGGGACGGAATTGTACTTTCCGGCGCCGACGGCGGCGAGAATGGCTGCGCCATATGCGGGACCTTCCTCCGTCCGGACTGTAACACAGGTCGAGCCGTAGATGTCCGCCTGCATCTGTCGCCAGAGGGCGCTTCTGGCCCCTCCTCCGGAAAGGCGAATCTGCCTTGGTCTGACGCCGCGGGCGCGGAGGATCGTCAACGCATCGTTCATCGCGAACGTCGCGCCCTCCATAACCGAGCGGATCAATTGCCCGCGAGTGGTGCGAGCGGTGATTCCGATCCATCCGCCGCGCGCCAACGGGTCGGCATGCGGCGTCCTCTCGCCCGTAAGATAAGGCAGAAAAAACAGCCCGTCGCAACCGGCCCGGACCCTGGCCGCCTGACGATCAAACGACTTGTATGAATCACCGAGCGTTTCTCCCAGCCATTGGACCGACCCGCCGGCAGAGAGGATACACCCGAAGATGCAATACTCGCCCGCCACCGCCGAGCAGAATGTCTGAACCCCGCCCGCCGGGTCGGTAATGTACCTGGGCGAGTGTGTCAGGACCACGCCGGAGGTTCCCATCGCCGCCGAGACAAGCCCCGCCTTCACGACGCCGCATCCGACGGCGCCTGCCGGTTGATCGCCGGCGCCGGCAACGACAGGAACGCCCGCCGGTATGCCTAACCGGAGGGATGCCAGGCGAGTTACCTCGCCGGAAATCTCATGAGACTCGTACACCGGCGGGAGAATATTTTGGTCGATAGCGAAGAGTTTTAGTATTTTTTTCGACCAGTCGCGCCGGCGCTGGTCCAGCATCAGCGTCCCCGACATATCCGAAACGTCGCCGGCGTATTCGCCCGTCATCCGAAGGCGAATGTAATCCTTCGGCAGGAGGATGTGGCGGATTCTTTTATAAATCCTCGGCTCGTTCCGGCGGACCCACATGAGTTTGGTAAGTGTGAACGACGTCATTGCGACGTTCCCGACAAGCCCAACCAGCGCAGCCTTTCCGCCGGCGGTGCGTTCGATTTGTTCAGCCTGTTCGGCAGTTCGCTGGTCGTTCCAGATTATCGCCGGTCGAAGAGCCTTGCCTGAATCGTCCAGACAGACCAGACCGTGCATCTGCCCGCTCAGACCTATGCCGGCAATTTGCGAGCCGTCAATTTTCGCAGCGGCGACGGCGGCGCGAACGGCATTAACCGTCGCGGACCACCACTGGTGCGGGTTCTGCTCGGACCATGACGGTCTCGGCGCGCTGACGGTATGCGAACCCGTAGCCGTAGCGAGCACCCGCCCGCCGGCGTCCATAATCAACGCCTTCGTTCCGGATGTGCCAACGTCAATACCCAGGTAGTACACCATATGCTCTCTCCGCCGATTTAAATCCCTTCGAGGGGACATTGAACCGCGCGACGATACTGTTGGCAAGCGTGAACGTGACCGAAAAACACACCGGCTGCGACAACAGGCTTAAATCGAGGAAGACTGGTTTTCTCTGGAGGTTTTTGATGATTTCTGCTCTATTCGATTAGATTTTTTTCAAGGAGTTTCCCGTATGGGTTCGCGTTCATCTGATTCAAGGAAATTGGCCCCTCGTTTTGGTATTGGAGAGTGGTACGGAAAGTCATTTATCAGGATGACTTCGGTTGAACGAAGACAGTTGGCGGAAATAGCCTTGACCCACGGTAGGCATACCTTTCAGCCCTGCCTTTTCAGGAATTCAGACGGGAGCGAGAAGTGCATAAAGAAAGGCGGCATATGCTCCCTTCGCCTTTACGAAGATTGCGGCGACGGTTCGGCTGTTCCCGTTATAGACGTCGAAGGCGACTTGCGAACGGTGTGCCCGCAACGGTTCAAACAAGACGGCATAATTTACAAAGCTATTGGAGAACGGATTCTGAAAACATCGGAACCGAAGGTCGTGAGTGAAATCCGCTTTCTGCGACGCTTTCGGAATGAGTCGTTCAAAATGGGCGACGACAAAGATTCCAATTCCATCAAAAAAACTGCAAGAGAGGACGTAGGCAACATTGATAATGTGCTTGTTCATCCAAAAGAGTTGCCAATGAAATGGTGCGCCTTGGAGATTCAGGCGGTTTACTTCTCCGGCATGAGCATGAATCACATGTTCAGTCATATAAAACAGTCCTCATCAAAGGGTATTCCGTTCCCCGATGCAGTTCGCCGACCAGATTACAGAAGCAGCGGTCCTAAACGACTGATGCCTCAGCTTCAGATTAAGGTTCCGACGCTTCGGCGCTGGGGGAAAAAGATGGCGGTGGTTGTCGATGAGGGATTCTATCGAAGTCTTGGGGAAATGGATACAGTCAGCGATTTGTCCAACTCCGACATTGCATGGTTTGTAATCAGGTATGATGAGAATGGAGACATCGCCAAACTAATAGTCGATGAACCAAAAAAACAGACGCTCGAATGCGCCGTTGAAGGGCTGACGGGCGGATTGCCGGTTTCCCTGGGGGAGTTTGAAGCAAAAATCAGAGAGAAAATCAATCAAACATTGCGAAAACAAAGGCGAAACAGATAATTAATACCTTGCCCAGTCAAGATTGCGCCCAATTAGAAGTTCGAATTTATTACTGTTCTGGCGACTTTTCATCGCCACAGTTTCGTATTCAAAACCATATTCGTCGGCCCATTTTTCAACATCGGCTGTGTTATCATATGTAATGAGAAAATCGCCTTTTACCGTGCTCATAATTTTGAATAAGTTTTCGTGGTCGATTTCTGAATGGCGGTAGAGTCTTTTTCCTGCAATCGTATATGGCGGGTCAACAAAAAAAACGGAATCGGTTAGGCGTGCATATTCCCTGATGGTTTCCAGGCCGTCTTCATTTCTGAACTCGATTTGTTTCTTGATTTCTGCGATGGCCTTGATTCGCTTCGCCAACGTGTCGGCGTACCAGCGAGAACTTATACCATTCCCGTTTTCCCCTTTTTTCATCAGGCTAGCGCCTGGGGCCATGATACCACCATGCTGAACGCGATTCCTCAGCAGTGCAGCAAACGCCCGATCTTCAAGTGAGCGATTATACGACGTAAGAACACGCTTGACATTCTCAATCGTAAGGTCGAAACAAAGAATTCGGTCCGCCAACTTTGAGCCTTTTTCGTTCAGGATTGTTCGCCATACCGCAGCAACATCCCTGTCCAATTCGACAAGGATTACCCTTTCAGCCAGTTCTTCAAAAGCGACTGTAAGTCCTGCAATCCCTCCGCCCGCGAAAGGTTCGATAAATCTTTTCGGCTTGTCCGGCAGGCTGGCCAACCAGCGGCGAAGATGCGGAACAAGCCAAGTCTTGCCCCCCGGATAGCGAAAGGGACTCCGTTGAGGCACGGAAGACACATTAACAATCTGTTGAAGGGGCGAAAACTGCGCCGTCGGTTGACTGGTACTCAAAGGCATAATGACATTTTTACTACTTACGGTAACAGATAGGAAGAAAAAAGAAGTCCGGCAAGAAACAGTGACCTTCCATACTATTCGGCGCAGGAGTGACAATTTTCCAAAACAGGTGACAAACAGTTGACACCCCCGCTGCGGCGCGCGATGGTACTTTGCAACTGTTACGAAGAGAGGCTGGGTCGGGTGTGTTGGGCAGAGGGTCGGACAGAAAATCCGTGCGGTTTTCCCCCGCAGTCGGCTGCGAGAAAAGGGGATTTACCCTTACCGAACTGCTCATCGTCGCTGCAATCCTGGCTTTACTGCTGGCGATGCTGGTTCCGTCGCTTTCGGCGGCGCGTCGTCAGGTGTCAATGTCGGCTTGTGCGGTGCAGATGCGCGGCGTCGGCGTGGCGCTGAGGCACTTTGCCGTCGGAAACCGAAATTGTCTTCCGCCTTTCGCATTCAGCGATTACGACGGCAACCTCCCGCTCAGCGGGCACTGGGGCGGATGGAGCCAGGCGGGCGACCCGGATTGCTTCGGCAGGGAATATAAAGGATGCATGGAAAACGTCAATCTTTATCGGCTCGTCTCCGACGGTTACATCACGGCGGGGCATCTAATCTGCCCGGGGGCCGAAGTATCCGTAACCGACGGTTCAAGCAGTTACTTTCCCTACACGTCCAAGTTCAGCACTTATTGCCTGCGCATGCCTTACAGCAGGGACCTTTTCCGCGCCGCCCCTTCCCTGGCTGGTTGGGCCGGATTGGGACCGCTGGGCATATACACTCAGTCAGCCGGGGGAGAAAAAATCCAGTTCGGATGGGGAAAATCGACCGTTCCGCTGGTACGCACCGACCTGACATACCGAGAGGTCAACCCAGCCGACAACGAGCAGCGAACTATGAGTTTCGCCGATGGGGCGATAATAAGCGATACGTTCTGGTATCAGGATCGAGACATGCCGGCAGAGGAAATGCCCGGACTGACCGCTTACAAAGTCCGCGCCGGGTGGTGTCATGGCCTGAGGTTCAACGTCCTGTTCGGCGACGGGTCAGTCGAGGGAATTTCCGATGACGGGACGGTCGAAGCGAATTCCGTCGGGCCTGACTCCGCTCCGCCCGACGACGGAGCGAACTTCGCCTCTTACGCAATTAAAGTCTGGCGATATTTCGAAGACAATCGATGATGCCGGTAGCCCGTAGTCAGTGAAAACAGCCTTGCCTCAAGAAGGATGCTGACTACAGGTTACTGACCACTTCTTTTCATTTTTTGTTATTACCCGGCGGTTTTAATGAGTTCCTTGACTTTTTCCGACGGCAGCGACAGGGCGCCCATCGTCTGGGCGGCTGCGTTGCGGATATCCAGCGAACCGTCGCCCATTACGTCGTCAATGACGGCCCGGACCTGCTTTTCGGTAAGTTGGTTTCCGAACCGGCGGACCGACTCGCTCAAGGCTGTGTATGCGGCGATGCGTGTCTGCTCCGCCGCTTCGGTATCGACTGCCAGTGCGGCGATTGCCGCCTGCGCCTCGACGGCGCGGAACTGCGCCAATGCCTGGGCCGATGCGATACGCACCTCGTCGCGCTTGTCGGACATCGCGGCGATGAGACTTTTAGTTGCGTCGGTCAGGTCATAGACCGGATTATTCGTCATAGCCAGAAGTCGCAGGCATTTGGCGGCGCGGATGGACCATTCAACGGCCTGGGCTTCGTCCATCGCTGCGGCGCCGGAGGCCTTTTCCGATGCGGATTTGATCGCCTCGGCCAATCCTGCTGCATCGAGACCTTCATCGCTCAGGACAATGACGAGGGAATCGTTCTTTGCGAGGTTATTGACGGCGGCGACATCGCCCTGTGCGGTAATTATGATAACGGGCGTCCGGGCAAGGACGGCTTCGGTCCGGAGTGCTGCGACGGCATCGGTAAAATCAGGAGCGGTTATCTTCGACGACAGCACTACCAGGTCAAGCCCTCCGCCGGACCGTGCGGTCTGGACGGCCTTGGCGAAGGACATATCGTCGATGACATTGCACCCGCTGCCGCGAAGGAGGTCCTTTACCTTGTTTCGGTGGTCGAGGTCGGGGTCGGCCAGAACGACGGTCGGCGTTCCGGTGGCGCGAAGGGCCTCGGTAAGAACCGGAACGACCAGGTGCCATCCGGGAAACCGCTTCTGCGGAAGGGAAGAACCGAGCGCCTCGGCGGCGAGGTATCGCACACGTCGCGACGGATAAGTCAAAGCCGCCACCAGCGGCTGGGCGCCGCCGGCGACCGTGGCGACAAGATTCTTGGCGCCGGTGGTCTGACCAAGGGCTTTAATCGCCACCAGGGCGACTTCAACGTCACCGTCCTTCATCGCTATGTTCAGAACTCGCTGGAGGTATCCGGCGCCGGCGGCAAGGGCGGTGAAATTCGCCCCGGGCTGACCGGCTTGGTGAGTCGGATCCTTTGCGCCTGCGAGGTTGGCTTCCTTGCGAAGGTTGGCCGCTATCCATATAACCACCGCCGGGTCGAACTCGTTGTCGTGTGCCAATGCCCGGCGAGCCGAACGCATCGCATAAACCTCATTGAAAATGCTGACGGGAACAACCTTGTAAGTCAGCCCCAGACCCTCCTGCCAGTACCAGACGTTGGCTGTGTCGTAACGCGAATCGGGGTTGCAGGATTCCTCGCGGTTGTAGTATTTCAGCGCCAGGTCATAGAACAGTTCGGCAACCGGTTTTTTCAGCGCAACCCTTCCGCAACAGGAAGACAGCGCGCTGAGTGCGGCGTTTTGCGTCCGTTCCATCAGGCCCTTCTGGTCGGCGAGTTCCTTCAGGTACGGTCCCGCCTGCGGATATTCGATCTTTCCGAGCGTCCGGCAGATTACCTCTTTGACGGCGGGATCTTCGACCGCCAGCGCCGCTGAAAGCGCGCGGACCACGGAAACCCTCCCAGACACACCCTGTTGCCTTCCTCCAAGCCGGGGAAGAACGGTAACAATTCGCTCTCGTAGAAGGGAATCGGTTTTGACATCGGTAAGTTTGTTGATCATCTGGGGCACGGCGTATTCGCCGGCGTCGATCAGCCGATCGGTCGCCTCAAGGAACTGCCGGGGGTTTCCGCCAAGCATATCAATCCATCGTGCTATCTCGGCAGGGTCTGTGCGCACCGCCCGCGCGCCGGCATCGATAATACCGGCAATCTTATCAACAATCGGTCCGAGGTCCTTGAGCGCCCGTCCGCGCGCAAGGATCAGGCTGCTGGGGTCTCTTCCCTTCTCGGTCTTTACCGACAGGTTATATAAGTTACGAGGATCGGGGTTGGCGTCGATGATTGCCTGGCCGTAACTACCGGCGACTTCAGGACGTGCCAGAAGGATGTAATGGAGAAAATTATCCCACAGGTCGGATAATTTTTCTTTTTCCGCAGCACCGGTCGGCGGAACAGTCTGCTGGGCCGATACCAGACACGCCGTCAACGCCAAAACCAAAACAATCTCCACGCCGACAATCGCATTAGACTTAAACTTTCGCATAACATCTCCCGGTAAAGGTATAGGGTGCTCCAAATCATTCTGTTCAGTACCGCATAATTATAGATTCGCGCCGGTACCTGTCAACAAATTGTGGCGGCGTAATTGACCGTAAAAATCCGAATCCAGCCAATCAGCCTTCCGCATCGGGAGCGGGGAATTTCGGCATCCTCCCTTCAAGGACTAACACTACGTCATAGACCACCTCGCACATAGCCGACAACGCCGCAGGAACGCGAGCGGCAATATGAGGCGTAAGAATCACATTTCGAAGCCCGAACAGCGGATAATCCGCCGGTGGAGGTTCAGGCTCGTGGCAGTCAATGGCTGCGCCGGAGAGGCGACCGGACCGCAAGGCGTCGGCAAGGTCGCCTGCCGACACGCATGCGCCGCGAGCGGCGTTTATCAACTGCGAACCGCTCTTGAACCGCCTCAGCGCCTCGGCGTTTATCAGGTTCCGCGTCAGGTCCGTCAGGGGAACATGCAGAGTTACAATGTCGCTGCGGGCATAGAGAGTCGGTTTATCGACGGCGTCGGCGGGGTAATCCAGTGCGATGTCCCTGATGTCGTTATAGGCGACCTCCATTCCAAGTCCGACAGCCGCCCGTCCCACACGAGAACCGATACGACCGGTTCCGATTATCCCCAGTGTCAGAGACGAGAGGAATCGTCCGAATTTATTCTTGCGCGTAGCGAGAAATTCTTCGCCGCTGACCGGCCCGGACATCGGCCAGAATCGGCGGTTCAGTTTGATGATCATGCCGATCGTGTAATCGACGACAGCCAGAGTGTTGGCTTCGGGCGTATGGACGACTTCGACACCGCGCGCCCGGCAGGCGGATACGTCTATGTTCTCCAGCGCAACGCCCGCCCTGCCGACGACCTTCAGGTTCGCCGCGCGGTCCAAAAGCGACTGGTTCACCTGCGTGTAAGTCCGAACCACAAGCCCGTCAGCGGCTCCAATGTGCTCATCGAGGCCGGCGGGATCGACTCGTCGGACTTCGGCGTGAGCGGAAAGGTATTCCATACTCGGCTCGTCCAGGGGTTCAGCCACTATGACTATCGGCATCTTCTTCGACATAATGCCCGATAGTCTATCCCCCCGCCGGGTAAAGTGGAAGCGTGTCCGTCACGTTACGCCGCGATTGCCGTGGGAAGTTCCGTCGCCGGAACGTGAACGATGCTGTTTAGGCCGAAACGTCCCGGTTCGACGCCGAAGGCGGAAAAATCCGTGTACCATTGTCCGTCGGCGATGTAACGAAAGCGGTAATCCCCCGCCGGCAGCGGCAGGCGAAGCACCCAGTACCCGTCGTCCTGGCGAACCATATCGAGCTGATCGGACCGCCATCCGTTAAAATCGCCGCTCAGGAACACTCGAGTCGCATAGGGGCGGTAAAAGCGAAATTCCGCGTGCCCATCCGTGTGCAACGTTACCATAGGTTACCCTTTCCGTAGCAGGACGACGATTACATCGGCGTCCAAATCGGCAGGATTAAGTAACGATTGTGCGGATTAGGTAAATTTTTTCACTTCCAGAGAATTCGCGGATTAAAAAACCAGGCCCGCGGAGCGCGAAGGCGCAATCCGCGGGCTTGGTCCCGCTTACAACCGAACATTACATTCGATAAATAAACTTACCTTGTTTTCCGGTGGAGAAACACACCGCTCCCTTTGCCTATCTGCGTCTGCGAAGCAGGGGAAGGCAGGCACCCAGCGCCAGAAGCGTCATAGTCGCCGGTTCGGGAACACACATTGTGTGAACCACTATCTCCGAGATGTTGGTGGACTCTGGAAATTCCATCTCGATGGTTTCTTCGGGCGGATTCCCCGGAATTACGATATCCCATGTGAAAACGTACCAATTGGCGTTCGGCAACTGGATCGGTCCTCTCGGCTGAGAGGCGCCGGGCGGATTGGTCGTCGGACCACCCGGATCCCCGGCCTTGTCTGATGTAATCTGGAACAGGATCAGTTTGACCTTGTTCGGATCGGGATTGTTCTGGACGGTAACTTTCACTTTTCCGCCGCCCGGACCGATATGCCAGGTGGGTATGTCAACATCGTTAGGTCCCGGTACGATGTCCGGATATTCACCGTTGACAACCTCCACGAACGGCTCACCGAATTTATTATCCATTTCGACCGGGTACGTGGGATTCTCGGCAAACTCCCATCGCTGATAGGTGGTAACACCACCTTCCCACTGTGGATCCGTCGGGTCTTCTTCCCATGGCGGGTCATAGACGTCTTCAGCCATTACCGGTGTGACTATAAGCGTCAGAATGGCCAGCAGCATTATTGTTTTCGTTGCCATTTCCATATTCTGTACTCCTTTCTTTCCGTTTTGCCGGTATTGTTCCGGCCCGCTACAAGCGGTATTTGTTCCATGTTCTGTTTTTTATTTTTTACGTCGTCGCAGGATCATGCCCATCCCGCCCAGTCCCAGCAACGCCATCGTCGCCGGTTCGGGTATGCACTCGGTATCTACGACAATCTGGTCGATTACCGTGCAGTAGGGAACTTCAATTGTGATTTCTTCCGATTCAGGGTTCGGTCGAATTGTCAGGCCGTAGTTGTAGGTGTACCACGAACTACCGGGAAACGGCGGCGCGGGGGAACCTTCCTGGGCATTAGGCCTGCCGGTCGGGAACGTGCCGGACGTGTACTCACTCGCGCTTCCGTTACCCGTCGTCGTGACGCCCGTAGGCTGCTTGGAAGAGGTAATCTGGAGGAAGATACGTTTGTACTCATTCGGTTCTTCGTTGTTCGCTATTGTCAGTGTGATTTTTCCTCCAGTCTCGCTCGTGCAGTGCCATCCGGTACATGTGTCCGTCCCGGTCCCGTCCGGGTTCGGGTCTCCTATCCCCGGAGGACACGGCCAGCTGTCCGACCATTCCCATCCGCCGGTGGGTAATTCAGCATAAGGCTCCCCGAAGGTATTCGTGAATTCCTCGGGGAAAGACAGCAACTGGTTCGTGCTGAACTCCCAATGCTCGAACGTGCTGTACGGCGCGGTTCGGTCCCACCCGTCAAGCGGCCCGTAGTCCCTTGCGGCGGCCGGGGCGACCGCTAACGCCAAAACAGCCAGAAATATCAACGTCTTTCTCATTTTTTGTACTCCTTTATCTTTACATGTCATTTCCGATGCAACTTGCCAGGTCCGCAACCAGCGGCCTGTGTCATGCCTTATTCCACTATATTCGCCTTTTACGCCGGAGGATCATTCCTGCCGAACCGAGCGCCAGCAGCATCAGCGTTGCCGGTTCGGGAACGTCGTGAACGTAGTCGTTCTGCCACCAGTGAAAGTCCACCGGGACGCGCACAAACTGTCCTGTAGTCTGCCAACCGTCCTGGCAGATGAAGTACTCGGTACCGTCATTGTCGAAGGTAGCCGGGGTCGGATCGTAGTATCCGACGCCGACGACCGAATGCGGGTCGCCTGTAAGCCAGGCATATTCCTCGATTGTTACGCCCGGGAACGTTGCATTATCCCACGGCAGGATCGGTTTTGTCGTATCCACCCAATTAGAGAATGTGCATTCGACGGGGTGTCCGGCGTCGATTTCGGCTGTGTACTTGGGCCACATGACGCCCAGGGGCGTACCTTGCGGATCTGTTGTTACGTTGATGTTTGGATAAGCCACCTTGACGATGCCGGTTCCCGGGGCGGGAGCGGCTGGGGGAAAACTGTTATCGACCCACGCTCCTGAGGCATAACCAATCAAACCCGGGGCGATCATAGGCAACTGGGTGCTGCCGGAGTTGGGCGGGAAGGGTCTGGGTGCGCTTTGCCATCCGCCTGTATCCATATGCCAACCCATCTCGATCTGTCCGTCATTAAACAATCCCTGATGCCATGTACCCTGAGTGCCCGGATAGGCCGGGCCCAGTGGTTCAACCTGTCGATCTGTAAGTCCGACACATCCCATTACGTCTTCCCAGTAGCCCATGATGTTTGCGCCGGCTGTGGGGCTGCACCAGCCCGGATAACCGCCAACTCCATAAGCAAGTGGTTGATTCCAGTCCGGTGCGGTCCGGATCAAAGCATTACCAAACGCGTTCGGGACTAAACACGCCAAAAGAATGCCGACGATCATTATCGCCATTAGATTGTGTTTCATTGTTCCTCTCCTGTTTATTAGACTCCTCAATTCTCGCCTCCCTGATTTCTCACATAAAACAGCGATTTCCTTTTTTGTCTCTGCCGCCTCCTTCGGATTCTCTGGGGTGTTTTCAGCGGGCTGCTACCTCCTCCGACAAAGTCCATCAGTTCCTGCATTCACTTTCGGTTTGTTTTCCGGATCGTAACGAAAAAAGATGACGCCCTCTTCTCTGGCCTGCGCAAAAAGATCCTCCCTCTCCCCATATGTTCTCATATCGC
>JAXHSV010000048.1:0-16313 GCA_034190305.1 Planctomycetota bacterium
CGCCCATACGGGCGCTTAAACGTCAACGCAAAAAAGGGGGGTGGCGAAAAAAATAAAAAATATTTCTATCATGGCGGACAAGCACTTACGTCATTTCGGCGATTTTTTCGTACACGTTTGCGCGCGCAAACGTGAACACAAATGTTAATACGGGGGGCGATATAGCGCCCCCGTGAAGTTTTTTACAAGTGAATAGAGGGCAAAGCAGGGACTCGGGATTAGGTTCTTGGGACTGGGAAAAACGGACAAAACGTAATCGGTAATTCGTGTAATTCGTGTAATTCTTGGACTGATTTTTAAAACCGGGTGTAAAAATGACCTCGAAAACCGCAACTGTTTGCATAGTAAGGAGTTACAGATTTGTGTTTCTTTCCCAAATTTTCCGAATCTTTCCGAATTTTTCCTAAATTTTCCGTTTTGTTCCGAATCTTTCCCCAATCTTTCCCAATTGTTCCGTATCGTTCCGGATTTTTCCGCTAGATTCACTTCGCTCATCTACCGGCTTGGATTATTCCCTGAAGATGTGAAGATGAGGCATCCTTTACAATGCTTGATAAGCTGATAGGTGTATGACAGCTTCACCAGCAAGAAAGGAACCCTCTTCTGGTAACACATTATATCGTAGCAGACGTGGACAGCAAAATGACAAATCTGGCTGTGGAGCGAAACGGGAAGATGGTCCATCGCAATCGTGTTGCAACCAGCATCGCCTGTCTCCGGGAGGTGCTCTGACAAATTGGCGGCCTGAAGGATCTGGCGATTGAGGAAGGTCCGATGGCTCACTGGTTGTATCGCAACCTGCAAGCGGTGGTGGACCGTATCGTTGTCTGTGATCTGCGTCGTAATGCCTGCATTGCCAAGGATGGGGACATGGACGGTCCCATTGATGCCGGGAAGCCGGCGGTGTTGCTGCGAGGCATATATCTCCGTGAGGTCTATCGCAGCGACGATGACCGGCACGTGCTGCTGAAGCAGTGGGTTAGTCTGTATCACGATCGCGTTCGGGAGGCAGTTCTCCAGAACAATAAGTTGCGTGGGCGTTGTCGCATGTATGGTGTTCGTCCACATCGGGGGGCGCTTCGTGATCCGTCGGTTCGGTTCCGGTGGTTGAAGTGTTTGGAAGACCGGGCGTTGGTAAAGCAATTGTCGCTGTTGTGGATTGGTCTGAACGCGGTGTTGGATCAAGTTGTCCAGTCTCGTCGAGAGGTATCGCGTCTGGGGCGTCGCCACCAGATCATCCGCTACTGGGGCGAGTTGCCCGGTGTTGGACCAATTCGGGCCGCAACGTTGTTTGCCTACCTGGACACCCCGTTGCGTTTTCGTCATCGACGAAAGTAGTGTAAGTACCGGGGGCTGGGCCTGGAGCGGTCCAGCAGCGGGAAGGATCGCTACGGCAATCCTAAGGCCGGGTCGCTGCAACTGGCCTGGGCGGTCAACAAGCGTCTGAAGGATGCGGAGATAGGCGCCGCCGTCACTGCAATTGGACAAGGAAAAAATGTTTTTGCTCATCAACACGAAAGGCTGGTGCGGAATGGACTGACAGAAAGCAATGCCCGACACACGGCGGCTCGCAAGATGCTGACCGCTGATTGCTACATGTTTTGCTTTAACTTATGTTATTGCTGTACTTTAGGGTTTCTGCGCATTATTACTTCGCGCTATAGTATTAGAATTATAATTTTTTTCTTGACGAAGGGGCGATTTGTGGTATAATTATGAAAGTTAGAGAGGATAAGATTTATTATCCGGGGATATTGTATTGGGGTATAGTAACATGCCATATTTGTGCTAGCGGAAGGAGATTATCATGAAATATCTGAAGTGCGCAATCGTAGTCGGTTTTTTCACGGTCGCGGTCGGTCCGGTTCTTGCGATTCCGTTGGTTTACGAGGAGGGAGCCAACATCGGACAGGTATTCACCACCGGTGAAATAACAATCAAGATGACCGCCTTTGATGTCGGTACGGTGTATCCCGCACTTGGTCCGGCGGGAACGTCGGTCGGATATTCAGGCCCGCCCGGAGCCGGCGTAGGTGGCGGAGTAACAGCCGTGGACGGCATAGCCGGTCAGACGCCCGCATCCGGTGCGCTGCCCGTAGGTGTGTACCCCGGGCCGGAAGACACGTGGGGAATCGGTAAGATTACCCGCATCCAGGACGCCAACGGAGATGCGATCTGGACATCGGCAGGCAAGCAGGCGGAACTGACAGTCTATTTCTGGGGCGAACAGGACTTTTTCGTCGAGCAAATGGACTCCGGTAATCAGCGGATCGACGGGGTCGGAATGCATTTCGACATATACGAAGAACCTCTTCCCAGTGCAACTGCTTTTAATGCAACCGGCGGGACAGCCTCGCGAACGCCGGCGAATACATACCCGACAGTAACAGACGGGATACTCGTTCTCAGTGGCGTTTCCGCTGCGGGCTTCATCAACGGTCCGGGTGTGGCCGGCGGTCTTGCAACGGAGTTTGAATCCCGCTTCAACGCCACCAGCCTGACGGGCGACGGCGAGGCGTATATCTCGCTCATCGGCGGCACCGACATGGCGCAGTTCGATACGGACTATTTCATATCCCCCTTTGGCCTGGGGAATGCAGATTTTCGTGTTCAGTTCGACACCTCACCGACAAACGTTGCGGATTGGCTGGTTACCGCCGACGACCCGGTAAAGGGATACGTCCCCGAACCGGCGTCGCTGTCCCTGTTGATCCTCGGCGGGTTGGTAATGATCTGTCGCAGGCGACGATAATAAAAAAAGGTTCTTGCGAATAGGAGCGGACCTTAAGCGCCTTGACGGGGTGCTCAAGGTCCGCTTTTTTTATCCTTGTCATAATCAGTGGGTGAAGTGTTCATTTATTCGTCGATCACTGCAATTGACTTTATTCCTTGTCAGCGTTAGATTGGCATCAGATCGAACTTCCGCAAAACGTATTTTGCAATCTTTTATCAAAGGAGCGTTCCAATGCCTGCCGGTAACAGCCGGTTCAAGTGGGTCCTGACACTGGTAAGAATCTGGTCGTTCATTACACTGGCGTTACTGGGTGTGGGTTTTGTGGCGACGCTTGCATACGCCGGTTTTTCGATCGCCGGCGAATTTGTTATTGACCTGCTGCCGATATGGATTTTAACGCTGTTGGCTATAGTATCGGCGGCGGGCCTGGTGCTCGTATTTCGCGGCCTGGTCGAGGCCGTCGTCAGTAACGAGCGGGACGTCAAACCGCTCGCCGATCATCTCAAACGCATCGAAAGTCTTCTGGAAGCGGCGCACGAATCCAACCGACGACTGGTCGAACTGTCGCAAATGTCCGATGCCGCCAGGAGCCTGCTGTTCCGACGCCACGAAATCGAGGCGATGAATGAACTTCTACACGAGCACCTTATCGGGCAGGATTACACCGGAGCTGAAAAACTCGTAACCGACATTGAGAAACGATTCGGGCACACCGAGCAGGTTGAGCAGATGCGCAAGGAGATCATCAGGGCCGGAGCGACTACGGCTGAACAGAAGGTCGATGCAGCCCTGGGGCGTATCGGAAAACTCATCGAGTCACGCGACTGGGCCGGCGCCTTGCGCCAGACCAAACGGCTGGTCCAACTGTTGCCGGACAATCCCAGGATCGCCGCACTACCACAACTCATCAGCGATGCACGCACAAAACACAAACGCGATCTGCTTGGCGATTACGATCAGGCCGTCAAAAGCGGAGATATCGACCGCTCCGTAGAACTGCTGCGCGAACTGGATAAATATCTCACACCACAGGAAGCGGCGGCGATGGAAGAATCCGCCCGCGGCGTATTCAAAGCCAAACTTCACAACTTTGGCGTGCAGTTCGCCGTTCGCGTTACAGACCAGGACTGGAGCGGCGCTATCGCCATAGGCCAGCAAATCATCGGCGAATATCCCAACAGCCGGATGGCGCAGGAAGTCCGCCGGAAGATGGCGACTATGCAAGAACTCGCTGTCGCAAAAAAGGAAGCCACCGAAGCAAAATGACCCGCTCACGTGGCGGGATAACCGATAAAGGAGATGAGGCATTGAAGCGCCTGGGATTGTTCCTTTTGAGCGTGGTCGCCTTCGGGTGGACTGCTCATCTCCCAGCGACGGCGACCAGGCCGACCACCAGACCGGCTGGAAATTTCACCATTGCTTCGTACAACATAAACTACGGAAACGTCAACCTCAAAGAAGTTGTCGAAACAATCCAAAAGTCCGACGCTGTTCTTGTCTGCCTGCAGGAAACCAATCGTCAATCCGAGATACACCTGCGCCGGTCCTTGAGTCGGAAATACCGTTACATATATTTTCGCGCCGACCGATGGGCAGGCGGATTCGGCATCCTGTCAAAATCGCCCATAAAAAATGTTCGATACCTGCCGAAAAAATACGGCTACTTCGGAACCCTCCTGTTCCGGACAAGACTTGGCGGAAAAGAGGTCCAGCTTGCCAATATCCATCTGCATCCGACAATACCGCGGCAGGGCGAAAATTTAACCGAATTACTGGAATTGTTATCGAAGACCGAAACGATCCGAATCCGTGAAATCGAATACATTTACGACAATCTGATTAAAACTCTGCCGACCGTCCTTGTCGGTGATTTCAATAGCCCGCCGTACATGACCGTTCCGGATTTTCTCGCCAAGCGGGGTTTTGTGGACAGTTTTACAGCGGCAACCCCGAACGCCAATTCACACGTAACCTGGCGCCGGCGACACAGAGATGTGGAATGGAAATTTCGCCTGGACTATATCTTCCACAACAAACATTTCAGGACGGTGGCCGGGAGGATCATCAAGTCCGACGCATCCGACCATTATCTGGTGAACAGCACGCTCACCTGGGCTCCGCGCTCGACGACGAAACCGACGACGAAACCATCCGCGACCCGACACTGAAAGTCGTCCGAGGCGTGGTCGCCGAGTTTACGTGGCGATTCGGCCTTCTTCCGACTCGCGCTGCGGGCGAGAGACCGGGCGGGCATTGGCGATAAGGTCGGCAAGCATCTTGTCGTACCGCGCGGCGCTGACCGGTAGTTTGACCTTCTTTCCCAGGTATCCGGAAAGGTAAATCGCGTTGATGGTCTCCTGCGACCAGAGCCCCTCGGCGGCGGATACCAGCATTTTGGCTTTTTTACGCGTAAGGACTGCTTCGGCGAACATCCTGTGAATCAACGAGGGGTTGCCTTCGCCGACTTCCGGCAGAGGCTGGTCATGGACGGCCGGACCGGCGTAGGGGTCGGGTCCGTCGTATGTGCGAGCGAAGTCTATCAAGTCTTTTTCATATCGGATGTAACGCGAGAATTTAGCCCCCTGGTCCAGTAGTGTAACAGCGCCGGCTGTACCGAAAATCTCGATACGAGAGACGTCGCCATGTGTCGCGACGCTTACGTTGAGCGTGAACTCCACGCCGTTGGGGAAAACCCCCGCAGCCGAGGCGAAGTCCTCGGTCTGGCTGCACTCGTGATACAGATTGGTCCACCGCCCGATAAGTTCAGTCGGCGCAGCCCCGGCAAAGAAGCACATCAGGTCTATGGTGTGCGGAGCCTGGTTAATCAGCACACCGCCGCCCTCGTCGGCCCACATGCCGCGCCACCCGCCCAGGCTGTAGTAGTAGTCGCTCTTGTAGAACGAACCGGTAACGCGAATACTTATAATTTTGCCCAGTTCGCCCGAATCTATCATTTGCCTGGTCTTTATTACCGCAGGTCTGGTGCGACTCTGGTAGTGAACGCCTCCAATGCGACGCTTGCGGTTAATGGCCTTTACCAACCTGCGAGCGTCGGCAGGCGTAGAGGCAAGGGGCTTTTCGGTCATCACGTCCTTACCCGCTTCGACTGCGGCAATGACGCACTCGGCATGAAGCGGATGGGCGGTAGCGACGATTACCGCATCCACGTCGTCCCGCCCGACAAGTTCGCTCACCTGCGTCGTCCCGAAGACGCCTAATTTTTCAGCCTGGTTCCTCACGCGCGACTCATTGATGTCGCAAACCGCCTTTAACTCATAAGGCCCTTCGCCTTTGGTCAATACGTCGGCGTGGTAATTCCCGATCAATCCCGCCGAACCGATGATTCCGAAACGAACTTTCCTTTCGCCGGCCATTTACTCATCCCCTGCATAGATAGTTCTGAAACGGCGACACAATAACACATCAACACGAAAAGAAAAAGGCGGCGCGACAAATAATTTTCCTCATCGATCCGCCGGAGGTCTGATGCGGTATAGGACACCGGCGGGCTTGTCTTCCACATAAGGCAGAAGCGGCTTTGGGCAATAACCGGGTGCTTTGGAGACGACGAAAACCGCATTTTCTCCGCGTTCGACCCTTCGCAGAAAACCGGCGGGATCGCCAGCCACATCTTTTAGCATATCGGTGTCCGTCCCGCCGACGAGGCGCAATTTCGGGCCTGCTCCTTCAACTTCGGCGACCCAGCGCAGAGGCCAGTAACTCGTCGAGTCGGCAAAGACGATGGACTGATCGGGAAGTTGCTCCATGGCTGTGCGGGCGAACCGTCCGGCGGAGTTCTCGTTATGCTTCCAGGGCGTCAGCCAGTAGCGCCCGTCGTCGCGGAAAGGCAGCGTTCGCCTGCCGCCGGGAAGCGGCAGTTTCATCGCATTGGCAGCGGACGGCGCTATTGCATAGGCCACCGGCCCAAGCAACAGCGAAGCGACTGCGGCGATTTTCAGCCATCGTCGCCGATTTTCGCACAGATGCGCAAATCCCAGACCCGCCAGCATCGTAACCATCAGGTAAAACGGAACGAAGAACATAAACTGGTCGGAGACGGCATATCGAACTGCGAAAACGAAGTGTATCACCAGTATGTACGCCAGCGCAGCGGCCAGGCCGGCGCCCACGCGTTGCCGGAGCCGCCACAGCCCCACAGCCGAGAGGGGAAGGACGAAGTTAGGGAAGTTGTAGATGATGTATCCCAATCCCAGGACAGCCGCCTTCGCCGATCCGCCAAGAACCTGCCCCCGCCAACTCCGCCCGAACAGTGCCGATCGGACAGCCGCTGCGGCTCCGGCCTGTCCTGCCATTTGAATCGTCATCCAGATCATCGGCATCGCGCCGATGCACCATGCCGCTGCGAACAACGGCGCCGCGCACCAACTGATGCGCTTGCGCCACACCAACACCATAACAACCGATGCGTATGCGGGGGCTGCCAGGAGCGCCAGGTTGTGCGTGGCGACGCCCAAACCGTTGAAAAGCCCCAACAGCAGCACCATTGAAATCCTCGGTCTGCGCAGAAGGGATATGAGCGCCAGAAGTTCGGCGGTCATCAGAGCGGCAAGGAGTGCGTGACTTTCGGTAATGGTCGCCAGCCACCATACGGTATGCGACAGGACGAAGGCGCCGGCGGCGAAGTAGGCTGCGACGGGAACCTTCGGTGTGAGTCGCCGGACGATGACGGCAAGGTTGGCGGCGGCGACGGCGGCGGCGACGGCGGAAAGGGCGTTGTACCGCCAGACCTCCGCGCCCAGCGGTATTACGCGGACGCACCCGCCCAGGATAATGATCAGCGGATGCGCCAATGCCAGGCCCATGTGTCCCGTAAGGTCGAAGGTGTGCATTCGCCACTGGAAGATACCGCTGTCCTGCCAGGCCGGTCCGCGCTGCGCGGTCATCAGAAAAACCGCAGCAGCGACAAATGCAACCACCAGCCACACCTTCCCGGCGCCAAAGAGGGAGCGTTTTGCTGATGGCGTTTCGTTCGGTTGCCGATATGGCTGTTGTAGCGGCGCTTGCATAGGCATTAAGATATATTATCGTCGCCGCAGCGGCGACTGCTAAACATTAAAGAGGTAATCGCTGAATTGGGACATGGCGCGACAAAATCAGGCGGGGCGGCGGCGCTGGTCGAGGCGATGCGAGTTCGGCACTGGACGAAAAACGTCTTCGTCCTGGCGGCGCTGCCTTTCAGCGGAAAGTGGACCGATCCGTCCGCCTGGGCTATGGCATGGGGCGCTTTTGCTGCTTTTTGCCTGCTTAGCAGCGCTATTTACCTGATTAACGACATCGCCGACCGCAAATCCGACCTCGCCCATCCGGTCAAGAACCGCAGGCCAATTGCGTCGGGTCGATTGTCCCCGTCCTTGGCGGCTGGGGCGGCTGGGGTGCTGCTGATCGGCGGAGCGGGAATCGTCGCGTTACTGTCCTGGAAATTATATCGCCCCGGACTGCCTATTGCCGGGATGGGGCTGGCAGCATGGTCGGGGGCTTACGTGTTGATTAACCTGGCTTATAGTCTGGGTCTGAAAGGCAGAGCGATTCTTGACGTTCTTATCGTAGCGATGGGGTTCGTGCTTCGCGCCATGGCCGGAGCGTCGGCCATTGCAGCGGTTATAAGTCCCTGGCTGGTGGTCTGCACGTTTATGCTTTGCCTGTTTATCGCGCTTGCCAAGCGTCGCGGGGAGATCGTCGCTCTCGGCGACGATGCCGCCGGTCAGACCCGTCGGGCAAACAGGTTCTACACGCCGGCCAACATCGAGCACATGCTGGCGGTATCGGCGGGTCTGGCTATCCTGACTTACAGCCTGTACTGTCTGGCGCCGGCTACGGTAGAGCGAATCGGTTCGTCGCATCTGATCTGGACCATACCGCTGGTCGTCTATGGGATGTTCCGCTACTACTGCCTGACCCTGTCGGCCGGCGGGGACGACCCCGTAGGCGTGCTGATCCGGGATAAGGTTCTCTGGCTGGTTGCAGCGGCGTGGCTGGTGTGCGTAATCGTGGTTCTGCGGTGGGGCGGCAGCGAGGCTGTAAGGGGATTATTGTTGCAGTAAGTTCGAGTGTTCTCTAACGATTAATTTGTTCATAGACTTTTCCCGCTTCCCTTATCAGCGCCGCGCGCCATTTCTCCAGTTGCTCCGGTGAGACGGCTGTTGCTCGCATCAGCCTGATGTTATACGCCGGCGGTTTGGCGTCGGCGGTGATGCGGATTTCCGTCAGTATCTTCTCCAGCGGCGAGGTGTCTTTGGATTTCTGCTTCGCCGTCATGACGAGCATTTCGCATCGGCGGGCGAGGTCGTAGTCGGACAGACCCTGTTGAAACTTCAGCAGACCCAGCGTAGGTTCGAACTCACCGCCCTTCGTCGTAGGAAGCAGCAGACTCTGCGGGCTGAACGAGAACGCGTTGAACAGAGGTCTGTAATGGAATATCTGACTGAGATATGCCCCGTCGGCGCCGACGCCCCAGCAGTAGAAGCCGCCTGTGTACACGTCGGGGTAAATTAACATAAGCGCGAAGGTCTTGCCCTGACCGGTGTTCTTGAATTCCTCGCCGATTCCGCCGATGTCTTTGTGGTTGGGTCTGCATACAAGCGTATCCAGCGCCGCCAGCAGAGTTGCTCGTGAACCGGAATCCATTTTGCTCAGACTGGAAGAAAGTATGCCGACAGCCGGTTTCCCTCCCCTGACCCGGCGAACAGCCAAGACCCTGCTGGTAATTTCCGAGAGCCCCTTCTCATCCTGTCCGTACCCGCAGTACAGAGCATAATTGGACAGTTTGTTCTTGCCGGCCAGATCGTTGCACAACCTGACCGCATCGTTGGTTTTGGTGAAGTATCGGGCGGTCCCCGTCTGAACCTTCTGAACGTTCAGCATCCGGTAAACATACTCAAGACTGACCAGCATTTTACCGGGCCGGTCCGGGCGAGGGTAGTTCTGCAAATTATTTGCCGTCGGCTCGGGAAGCAGCTTCATATCAGGAGACATCGACGGACCTCTGATCATCACGGAATTAAATCCGGCGTCATATAGACGATTGAGTATGTCCCTGGCCACCTTGTTCTGATGCTTTGTCGGCAAAATGAATTTCAGCGAACGATAAGCGTCGAAACAATCTCCGGTGCTCATAACGGCGAAGGTTTGCTTCCGGTTGGAACGATCCAAACCGATATTAACAACCTCCAGTTCCACGGGAATTTGCCTATCCGACCAGTCGAGGCTAACGTGGACGGTTCCCCTATAATTTCCGTTGCGTGTCCGCTGGGGCACTTTTACCCGCAGGACGAACCAATATACACCACCGGCGCGAACGTTGCGGAAATTCTGCGCCACCAGGAACGGCTGGTAGCGTACACAGGCGTCTTCGACTACAGGCATTTTATCAAGGGCGTAGAGTTCCAGACCGGTTTTGGAGATAGGGCTTTTTCCGACGTCTCGCAACTCGTCAATTCGAGCGCGCAACACTTTTCCGTCCCTGCATGGCGCCACAGCCAGTGCCGTCGTTGCCGCAGAACCGGCGGCAACTGTCAGTTTAATAATACCGGCGCGATGTTCGGCCTTGGGAATATGTGTACGGGTGAACCACTCGTCGCGAGGCGGGCTGAAAACGACAGAACCGGCCTTTGTCTCATCTTCCGTCGGCGCTACGTCGCAACGAAGACGATGTTGGGCGGCCAGGACGAATTGCCTGCGGTAGCGCCGAAGGTCCTGCTCCAGTTGCCTGACGTAGGCGCGTGTGGCATCCTGCGATTTTTGGGGCGCTATGATAACAGCAGCCAACTGGCAATTAGTTATTTCGAGCCGGTTCTTCTCCGCTTTCAGGGGGAACTCGACAGCCGAGACGGTCGCAGGGGTAAAGGAATTCTGGAACCACTGGGTCGTCCACGGTTCGTTTTTCCCCCGCAGAAGCCCTTCGATCGAGAGCATCTGCGAGGGCGAGAACCGGCGGCGGAGGATAGACTTGCGGTTAATCTTAGCGGCGTATTCCACGGGAGACGAATAATAATAATTGTAGTGGGTCAGCCACACCCACGCTGATCCACGCTCTTTGCTGTTGATGATGATGGTCTCCAGTTGCTTGTCTTCCAACCTGCGACCGCTAAAATCTCCCAGCAGCGGGTCGGGATAGTTAATCGCATAAGATGCAATTTCATGGTTTCCGCTCCATGCGACTGAGGAGCCTTCAGCGCCCGCCGGTTCGAAACCGGGCCAGAGCACCTGGTCGGGCGGACCGAAATCAAGCAGTATCGCTTCATCGGGTGGGTCGGCCGGAGCAACCAGACGGACGTTATCGACGACGACCGGATAGGAACCGGCATTTTGTAACTCAAGGGTAACCGCCTTCGTAGGCCAGGATAGGCGGTGCGTCCGGCACGCCAGACCAAGCGGAACAGTCAGCGTATCCCTGCCCGGTGAGACATACCCCCTGCGGGTAACAACGCCCTTAAACGACACCAGAAGCGACGCCATTACAGGATGGACCTCGAACGTGTCGATCTTTAACCAGCCGACCCTTGAAACAGCATTGGCGGGAATAAAAATTGTAACCTTTGCATCAGGAAGTAATTGCAGGGCGATTTTACCCTCAGTAACAGCGTCAGCGGCCTTTACCGGAACAAATTTGCCCCAGGTTTTCAGGGCTTCGGGCTTCTCGAAGCCTTCGATAAGCACCTCTGTCGCCGAGACGGGTATGGCGGTCGAAGTCGCCATAATAACCGCTGAAAGGATAAGTAAAGTGCTTGACGAAGACGCTTTTCCGATATCCATATCGAACCTCGTAATCAATCCGGTTTCGTTACAGTGCTAAAATACCATGAAAAAGATTGAGGCTCAAGAACCGCCTTGGTCGTATAATATATGATGTGGGAGAGTGAAATGATAACCTTATGGAAGAAGCCGATTCTGATAACAGGAATCGTTTTTACGCTCTGTCCCGTCGTGGTTTTTGCCCAGGCTCGAAGCCAATACCAATGGAAGAATCCGGGCCTTCGCGGCATCAGGATCATAGGGGGAGATTTTTCGACATATTCTTCCGGTGCCAACAAACTAAAGGGCGCAGGCGCACCGACAGGTATCCTGAGAAGTTCACTTGTTAGCAATTTTAATATCCAGCGCAGCGCGGCGGTCGGCGGAGCGGGAACACTCGATACAGGCATGCCCAAACTCTCCGGTCTGAGGGGACAGTCCTACGGCAGCACGAAAATTTCTCTGCCCGTAACGTTGGACAGTCTTCCTCGACCCAAAGGCGATATCGATATCATCAGCGCCGGAGGCGCCGTTAAGACAGATAAGATTCAATCCGGACTCGAATCCCAAACGGGACGAACTACTCCCACTACAACCACGAGTACAACGAAGCCTGAAAAACCCAAACCGATTTCCTCATTCGTCCCGACTGAACCGAGCCGGTATCAGGAATACATGAAACGGGGAGAGCAGGCTTTCAGGGCGGAACGATACATCGAGGCAGCAGACGCATTCGACGTCGCTGTCGCTATGGGACGATATTTACCGGAAAGTCACCTCAGCCTGGTCCATGCGTATTCGGCCCTTGGGCGTTACCACTCGGCTGCGTATCAGCTGCGGCAGGCTTTGAAGCATTTTCCGGAACTGCCCTTGGTGTCTTTGCGCGTTCGCCTGTTCTACGGGCGGGCGGAAGCGTTTGTCTCCCAGATGGATAAATTGCGACAAGAGGCGGAAAAACCTTATGCCGGGGCCGATCTGTATTTACTGCTGGCTTATTTCAGGTACTTCGACGGCGAAGAGGACGATGCCGCAAAAGTGCTCCGACGGGCATGGAACGGCGGGAAAGGCGACCGTTCGACGGTTGAAGCTATAGAAACCTTCTGGAACGGAATGGTTGCCGCCGGCAAGGTGGAGGATGCTCTTGCTCCCGCCGTCAAACCGGCCGGCCCGTCCGGCAGGCGTCCGGTTCTGCTGCCGGTGATTTCCCGTCAGCCTGACACCGCTGTCGCAGACGAACGGAACACCGGAAAACAGGTAATTGAAAAGAAGAACGCACAGAAAAAAGAGCAGCACAAAAAATAATCCCCCGTCGGATGGAGTTAGGCCGGATATAAGTGGCATAAGACTCAATATAAACGAAACGAAAGATTGGCAGCCGATGCAGGGAATTTATCTTTTTCTTAATTTTTTCCCCAACAACAATATCTAATCTCTGCTAATCTTTTTATATGAGCCGGTGCAGCCCTTGAAATATGCTGGAAAGCATTGCATTATACTACTATTAAAGACATCTTCTTCGCAGTCCGATAAGCCTAATTAAGACAAGGGTATAGGTCTATCTGCAGTATCAGGGCATGAGTGACGATATTACAAAACCAGAAGCCGACGGGACGGGTAACGGGTTCTTCGAGCGGTGTGCATCGGCGGCAATTCGCCATCACCTGGCCTTCAATCTCGTGGTCCACAATGTTCTTTTCGCACTGGCGCTGCTGCTGACGTATCTGGTCTGGTTTGAGGCAGCCTACCGACATGCGGACCTGGGCAACTGGTTCGTAGAACGGTATCTGACGCAGCTGCCGTTCTTCCTGATCGTCAAGTCGATTTTCTTCCACTGGATGAAACTGTTTCGGGGATGGTGGCAGTATGCCGGTATCCGCGACGTAGTGAACATACTCATCGCCTCCTGGATATTCTTATTTGTAGCCTATGGCGCCATGCTGCTTCTGGTGTGGCTGCCGCCTCAGCTTGGGAAAGAAGCAATAATAAAACATTACAGCAAGGGCGTGCTGGTGCTGGATTTCATGGCGACGGTCTTTCTTGTGTGCACCGCCAGACTTGGCGTGAGGTTCTATCGCGAGGAATTGAGACCGTCTTCGGCTGACGGTGTCCGCCGAGTACTTATCGTCGGCGCAGGCAATGCAGCCGAAGCGCTCCTGCGCGAAATTCACCGAATGAAATCGGAACGTTATCGCGTCGTCGGACTGGTCGATGACGACCCGACAAAAAAAGGCATATTCATCCACGGCATCGGCGTCCTCGGTACAGTGGCCGATATAAGGCGGATATGCGAAGAAGAAGAGGACATAGACGAGATTCTCATCGCTGTTCCTTCGGCTACACAGAAAGAGTTGCGACGAATTATTAACGTTTGCCAGGGAACCAAGTTGAAATTCCAGATCCTTCCATCGATGGATGCGCTGATCGACGGGCGTTTCACCGTCAGTCAGATACGTAAGGTCCAGATCGAAGACCTGCTCGGGCGGGAGACGGTAAAACTGGACACCGATGCAATAGCAGCTTTCGTCAACGGCAGGAGGGTGCTCGTTACGGGCGCCGGGGGAAGCATAGGCGCCGAAATGTGCCGACAAATCTGTCTGTTCACCCCGGCCAGGCTTGTTCTTCTGGAACAGGCGGAAAACGGCCTGTTCGACATCGCCGGCGAACTGCAACGAGACTTCCCGGATATCCCAATCGCCTCGATTATCTGCGACATCTATGATAGATCGCGGGTAATGAGCGTATTCGAGATGGAAAAACCCGATGTTGTCGTCCACGCCGCCGCCCACAAGCACGTTCCGCTTATGGAAACCAACCCGTGCGAGGCCGTCAAAAACAATATCTTCGGAACTCGAAACGTTGCCGACGCTTCCTGCCGGTTTGACGTGAAGGAATTCGTTCAAATATCCACCGATAAGGCGGTTAACCCCTCATCGGTAATGGGCGCGACCAAACGTGTAGCCGAGATTTACACGCAATCGCTCAACGGACGGACCGGCTGCCTGACGCAGTTCAAGTCGGTGCGATTCGGTAACGTGCTCGGTTCGAGCGGTTCGGTCGTTCCGACTTTCGAGCGCCAGATCCGCCAGGGCGGACCGGTTACCGTAACAGATCCGGAAATGACGCGGTACTTCATGACTATCCCGGAGGCCTCGCAACTGGTTCTCCAGGCCGCTGCCACGGGGTCCGGTGGGGAGATATTCCTTCTGGATATGGGCGAACCGGTAAAGATCGTCGATCTCGCCCGCGACATGATAACTCTCAGCGGTATGAAGGTCGGCGAAGATATTGACATAACCTTTACCGGCGTTCGCCCCGGGGAAAAACTATTCGAGGAACTTCGCATCGCCGGCGAGGACATCGCGCCGACCGTCCACCCGAAAATAAAAATCTGGAAACACCAAATCGTCGAATGGGATCTTCTTGAGCGAGTCCTGGAAGAACTCCAGTCATTGATAAACTGCTCCGACCGGGGTAAAATCATTACAGCGATAAAGCGACTCGTTCCTGAATACACCCCGCAGAATTCTTCTTCGGACAAAGCCCGCGGACTGTATTCCGTGGGTGTCGGACAAAAAAATACGTAAGGATTATCCGTGAACCAAAGAAATATTCCTCTCTCCGGTCCCGACATTACCGATTCCGAGTTGCAGGCTGTCATAGAGGTGCTCGGGTCCGGCCGATTGAGCATAGGTCCGCACACCGAAGCATTCGAAGCCGCCGTCGCTTCAAGGGCCGGAAGGAAGTACGGCATCGCCGTCAATTCCGGCACGTCCGGGCTTCACCTGTGTGTCAGGGCGCTGGGCATAGGCGAAAATGATGAAGTGATTACCACGCCGTTTTCGTTTGTCGCCACGACGAATTGCCTCCTCTTCGAGCGCGCCCGCCCGGTCTTCGTCGATGTCGACCCGGAAAGTTACAACATGAACCCCGCCTTAATCGAAGCCGCCATTACGCCGAAAACAAAGGCCATCCTGCCGGTCGAGGTCTTCGGGAATATGGCCCATTTCAACGAATGCGAACGCATCGCCAGGAAGCACAACCTGCTTATGATAGAGGATTCCTGCGAGGCGCTTGGTGGAGTCCTGTCCGGCAGGCCCGCGGGGAACTTCGGCGAATGCGGCGTTTTCGCTTTTTATCCCAACAAACAGATTACGACCGGTGAGGGTGGTCTGATCATTACCGATTCGGAAGAAATCCGCGACCTGTGCCGTTCCATGAGAAACCAGGGTCGTGATACCCAAACATGGTGTGTTCACGAACGCCTGGGATACAACTACCGGATGAGCGAGATTACCGCCGTCCTGGGTCTCTCGCAGATGCATCGGCTTGACGATGTCCTGACCAAGCGCCGCCAAATTGCCGAAACGTATAACACCGCACTGGCCGATATCGAGCAAATCCACCTTCCACCGATGACGGAACGGGAAAACGCCAGTTGGTTTGTCTATGTCATTCGTCTTGTCGATGAGTTCTCCGTCGATAAACGGGAGGCGATTTTGGATGATTTGCGCAAAAAAGGCATAGGGTGTGAAAATTATTTCCCCGCAATTCACCTTCAGCCGTTCATTCAGGAAAATTTTGAGTTCCGACGGGGTGATTTCCCTGTCTGCGAAGCCTTGTCCGACAGGACCATCGCCCTTCCGTTCTTTACTCAGATGAAGCCCGAACAAATCGAGACGGTGGCGGGTTGTGTGAAAGATGCTATTTCGAATGTATGTGGAACGCGCGTGCGAATCCCAATCGCTGCAGAAAACGACGTACAGACGGCCCGTCCGAAAACCAGGCAGGTTCCGTTCTGTCGGGTAACTTGCGATGGGAACGAATTGAG
>JAXHSV010000049.1:0-15906 GCA_034190305.1 Planctomycetota bacterium
GCCGCGACCGCAAGGGAGCGGACAGTAAGAGTTTCGCATTGCCCCTACCGCTCCCTTGCGGTCGCGGCTCGTTGGGCCATTCGGGCAAAATAGGCAAGATGAGCAAGGGCGATTTTTAAAAGTTCCTGCCCACCAGCTGGCGCCGGTCAGGTAGGCAGGCGCGGCTTGAAAATCGCAACTGCTTGTCCGGCAAGTAGTTACGGACTTGAAAAGATTTCCTGATTTTTCCGAATCTTTCCCATTCTTTCCGAATCTTTCCGTTTCGTTTTCAATCTTTCCGAATCGTTCCCCGCCGGCCCGTATTGTTCCGAATTGTCCCGCATCGAATCGGGCTTAATTTTAATGGAACATTTGTCGCGCCTGTACGTCAAAAGCAATGGAAAGGAGAAAATATTATGAAAACTCACGTAATTGCAATGGTGATGACGGCGGCAGTGCTTTTTGTGGGGCAGGTGGTTCTGGCTGACGGGATGATCGTTCCGGTCCGCCCGGAATTGCCCGTCCGCGGGCACTGGTCGGTAAAATACCATCACGTCAAGGTAACTGTCCGCGACCAGGTAGCATCGGTCCACATCGACCAGGAGTTCGTCAACGACTCGCACGGCGACATCGAAGTCGAGTACCTATTTCCGATCCCGCCCGGAGCGGCCATTGATTCGATGACCATGGTCGTCGATGGAAAGGAACTGACGGGCAAACTGATGGAGGCAGCCGAAGCGCGGAAAATTTACGAGGACATTGTCCGGCGCAAAAAAGACCCAGCCCTGCTGGAGTACATGGGATCGGGTCTGTACCGCACGCGGGCATTTCCGCTCCAGCGAGGCAAGCCCGCCAGGGTCGTAGTTACATACAAGACGGTCTGCAGGAAGGATTACGACCTGGTCGAGGTTTTTTACCCGCTCAACACGGAAAAGTTCTCGTCCAGGAAGATTGACGACGTGAAGGTAACGGTCGATATCAAGGCAAAGGCCGACATCACGGCTGTTTATTCGCCGACGCACGACCTGAACGTGGATCGTAAAGATCCCCGTCACGTTATCGCGACATATAAGGTAGAGAACGCCATCCCCGACACGGACTTCCAGGTTTATTACAAGTCGGCCGACGAGAAGATCGGCGCGACGGTGCTGACCTATAAGCCCGACGGGGACAAGGACGGTTATTTTATGATGCTGGTTTCGCCTAATCCCGGCCTGGCAGGCAAGGCGGTCGGGTCGAAGGATATTGTAATAGCGCTGGACCGCAGCGGTTCGATGTCCACTCACAATAAGATCGGTCAGGCTAAAGAATCTCTGCGATACGTCCTGGGAAG
Source organism: Planctomycetota bacterium (assembly GCA_034190305.1). Taxonomy (GTDB): domain Bacteria; phylum Planctomycetota; class Phycisphaerae; order SM23-33; family SM23-33; genus JAUWNJ01. Next base: position 1,313 of record JAXHSV010000049.1, read on the forward strand.
TCTTGGCGAGGAGGACCGCTTCAACGTGATAACGTTTTCAGATTCGGTCGATACGTTCTTCCCGAAGATGGTCGATGCGACTAAAAAGAACGTCGATGAGGCGCTGGAGATGCTGGATCGCATCGAGGCGACCGGCGGGACCGCGCTGGCAGAAGCGGTCAATACCTCGCTGGGAATGTGCGACAAGTCCGATCGGCCTAAATACGTGCTGTTCCTGACCGACGGGCTTCCTACTATCGGCGAGCGGGACGAAGGGGAGATTATCAAGGCTTCTAAAAAAGCCAACCAGAGCGATGCCCGCCTGTTCGCCTTCGGCGTAGGCTACGACGTGAATGTCCGCCTGATTGACAATCTGGTTCGCGCCAATCGCGGCGTCAGTGATTACGTAAAGGAAGCCGAGCCGCTGGAGGCGAAAATCTCCAGCCTGTACAACAAGATAAAGCGGCCTGTGATGACCGATGTGAAAACAGACTTCGAGGGCGTAAAGACCACGATGACGTATCCGCAGGAACTGCCTGACCTGTTCGACGGCGGACAGATACTCATGGTCGGCCGATACGACGACGGCGGAAAAACCACGCTGGAAGTTACCGGAAAACTCGAGGGCAAAACGCAGCGGTTCGAATATGAGGTTACACTGGCCAAGTTGAGCGAATCGACCAGGAACGCCTTCGTCGAGCGGCTTTGGGCGGTTCGGCGGGTAGGTTTCCTGCTGGACCAGATCCAACTGAACGGCGAGAGCAAGGAAGTCGTCGATGAACTGGTCAGGATCAGCAAGAAGTACGGGATAATGACGCCTTACACCGCATTCCTTGCTGACGAATCGGTGAACCTGGGCAAAAGTGCGGAACTCCGCGAACGGGCAGGCCATGAGAGCGGCCGGCTGGCGGATAGTTACAAGGGCGTCGGAGGGCAGATGGACGCTACGAATCGAGGGAAACTTAATATGGCGACGCGTGCTCCGGCAGCCAGTGGAGTGAGACACGACCAAAGTGCCGAACAATTCGGCTACAGTGACGGCCATGCGTATGAAGCAGGTGAGAGGAAGCGAATAGCCAATGTCCAGAACGTCGGTAATCAGACGCTTTACCGTCGCGGAAACGTCTGGCTGGCGCCGGGGACGGAGAAACTCGACCTGAAAAAGGACGCCGAAAAAATCAAGGAGATCAGGCGATTTGATAAAGAATACTTCGAACTGGTCCGGAAGAATACGATTGAGCAGAACCAGGTATTAGCCAGCCAGCGCGCGGACGAGGAACTCGTTATCAACCTCCGAGGCCAGACGTATCGGATAAGATGATTGTGGATTGCGGCCATACGGCCGGGCGTCTGCCCGGATTGCGGATTTTGGCGTGCTTGATTTAGCGAGGCACGATCCCGGATGTTCAGGATTGTATCGCTTCGAGAATGGCCGAGACGATAGTCTCGGTGGCGGGCTTGTAGAGACTGCGGGCGTTAGCGCGGAGCGATTCGGTTTCGGCGGGCGCCCCGAGCAGTCGGCGAACCTGGCTGATGACCTGGTCGCTCGTAGGGGCGACGACGGCTGCGCGCCGGCGGACCAGCAGTTCGGCGTTGGCGGCCTCCTGGCCCGGAACCGGTTTGGTCAGGACCATCGCCGTTCCCGAAGCGATACATTCGGATGTCATCAGCCCGCCGGACTTGGTTACCATCACGTCGGCGACGGCTGCAAGTTCGTTGAGCCGGTCGGTCATCGGCACGGGCGTCAGCCGCCCCGGCGATTCCGGCATCTGCGACAGGCGTGCAAGGAGTTTCTTGTTGGACCCCGCCAGGACGGCCACGTGAGCGTTTGTTTCGGCGATAATGCCGGCGGCGATCCGCTCAATAGGCCCGACGGTGAAATAGGCTCCGCCGCTGAGCAGGACGATCGGGCCGTCGGCAGGAAGCGACCATTCCCGGCGGGTCTTGTCCTTATCCGGCGGGATGGTCCACTTCGGATGAACGGGTATGCCGCTGACGGTGATTCGCTCCGGCTCGACGTCCCAGGCCCGCAATTCCTCGACGACGCGGTCGTTGGCTACGAACCATCGCTCGACGTTTTCGGAATACCAGAATCGGTGGGCCTCGTTGTCGGTAACGACAGCCATCATTCGCAGGTCGGTCGCAGCGGTGCGTATAAGCCGGCCTATCATCGGCATGGCAAGGTAATGCGTCGCCATTATCAGCGCCGGCCGTTGTTGAAGCAGATGCCGCCGAAGTCGTTTGAGCGCTCGCCACTCCAGCCTCAAACGGAGTCGTTCGCCGATTTTTCGGCGCGCGGTTTTGGGACGATTATTGAGCCTGTATCCCAGCCCGTAGAGGCGGGGGAATTTCGTAACCATCGTCTCGTACCCGCCGGCATAGGCGCAGCGGAACCACCACGGGACATACTCCAGCGCATCGATGAACTCTGCCCGGACCGACGGCGCTTGGGTCTTCAGCCCGGCCAGAAGCGCCGCGGCTGCCTGGTTGTGCCCGGCTCCGACAGACGAGCTGACAAACATCACATGGTTATGCGTCATGGTGTTTCCGTATTCCGATCCGGCATCGTGGCCGGTTGCTTCCTTCCCGCCAGCCATATCAGATACTGCTCGGCAGAGGTGCGATATGGATTGTCCTGGGCGCTTTTGGAGACCTTGAAATAATGCTCCGCTGTTTTCAGGTTCATTTTCGACCAGGCAGGCGTCTTCTCCAGTCGCAAAGCCAACAGGCCGAGTTCATAATTTGCCGCGATGGCGGCATCGTCAATTTCGCCGGCAAGGCGGGAAAGTTGCATCGCCCGGTCGAGTTTATTCTCCTGGGCAAGCGCCGCCCGGAGGCGAAAGTTATCGGCCAGATTGGTGTCCTGATAATACTTTTCCAGTTCCTCCAGGTCCTTACTTTTTGTACCGGTAAAAGGCCAGTGCTTCATGTAGTCCCTGAACGCCTCGGTGTTTTTCATTTCGCCGTCGAGGACTTTATTCGTTTCCATCAACCAGATGATGTTGTCGGTTTCGTCGAGGATCCTGCGGTAGTATTCCCGCCCCGGAAGGGATTCGGCGGGGGCGAACATGGCGGCCAGGCCCGCCGGCGTGTCCGAATCCTGCTGCCCCAGGTATGTCGCCAGGAATGTCTGGGCGATCCGCAGGTGCTCGGCGGCCTTCTGTATGCGTCCTTCGCGGATCGCCTGTATCCCCAGTCGCTGGTGTGCGACGAACGCCTGTGGTTGGCGCGGGTGTCGTTCGGCCAGGTTTGCCCAGGCGCCGTTAGACTCGCCGGACGGACCGGCATAGATGTAACGGACCGATTCGGCGGAAAGGGCTCGCATATCAATACGGATGTCTTTTACCGTTGCAGTGATCCACATAACGGCGGCTGCCCGGGCGCTGTCGGGATGTCGCTTGATAAATTTCTCGCATTCGCTCGCCAGTGTCGTCCGTTGTTGTCTCAGGTTCACCCGGGCGCGCACCAGCATGGCCAATGCCGGTTTAGATGCAACCTCGGACGGTTGCGATGCCGGTCCGAATGAGGGGCGGGTCGATGTCGGCAGAAAAACCGGATAGGACATCTCTTTTGCTGTCGGAGGGGCGAAAAGGGCTTCTCCGGGTCCGACGCGGGTGGCGATGAAGGCGTAGTCCAGTTCGTCGGCGCCGACCTTCTCAAAGAACGCCCAGGCGGGGGCTGCAAGAAAAACAAGAATCACGGGCCAGATTACGCCCGGACGAAACTGCATAATCCTCGCCAGGACCGATACGACGGCCCCCGCCAACACAGCCGTTATCAGCGCCAGGACCAAGATCAGATGAACCGAAAGTCTTTGAAGCGGCCTAAGCGGTTGTTCATCGCCGCCGGAGAAGAAAAAAAAGTACACTATTATCGGCGTAAGCCCCGACATCAGCGCCACCAGAGGTAAATCGCGTCGCAGACCGGCGCGGCCGGCGATAATGCATCCACCCGCCAGAAAAACCGACAGAAGCGGAGCGTGTCCGACAACGGCTACGGACAGGACAAACAACGCCGATACGCTCATGTTATAAAACACCGCCACCATGATCGGAACAAGAACGACTGCTGTGATCAGCAAACCGGCCACAAGCATCATCCAAGGCTGATCGAAAATGCTCAACGGGTGCAGGAGCACCTCGCTGAGCGGCGTAGCCAGAGCGGTCTTGTAACTGCCCATCGACAGGTCCAGCCAGCGCCTTGTCGAAAGGTAATACAAAAATGCGTTGACGGCAGTAAAACCGGTAAGATCGACCACCACGAAGAATACCGCCCGGAAGATCGAACTTCTTTCCAGAAGAGGACTGGTCTTCCCGCGCAGTGTCTCGCTAGTGGGGGAAATTGCGTTCTGTGCTGTGTTCACATTCCGGCTCCGGTCTCAGGGACGCTGCCGATCTTTTTTCAGAAGGCGAGTTGTAACTTCACTGATAAAATCCGACACATCGCGCAGAATGACCGGCATCGCTTCTTGGACCCGGAGCCAGTCTATCTTTTCGTAGGCGTGTACAATCAGGTTTCGCATCTTTATGGCGTTGGTGAGACTTTGCGACAGGGATTCGGGCAGCAGACCTCTGCGTCCCACTTCTCTGAATACTTCGGAATAATTATCGGGTTGCACGAAACCCTGCGCGGTAAGCCAGTGTACGCTGATGTCAAACATTACCTCCACGCAGAGTTGAATAAGTCGCTCGATGGCGTAGTGGTCTTTTTCCTGCACACCGGCCTCATTATAGACAACCAGGTCGGTGTGATATGTATTCAGCATCGCCAATTTGCGTTCGGTAACGGCTGGACTCATGGTTTGAACCTCTCTGTGAGGACCTGGCGTCGAAGCCGGCGGAAGGGCGCGAAATCAGCGAAGTCCCTTATCGCCCGCGCGGCAAATTGCGAAAACTGTTCACCATCGCTGTCGAACAGCACTTTCCCGGTGCGGACGATCTCGCGGCGGAGTGTTGTGGATTCGGTGTCATTGAGTATCACCAGATCGATCCTGCCTGTGATTTCCATCGCCTCGCGGAGGCTGTCTTCCAATCGGACCAGGTCGGCAAGTCCAGCAGGGGATGATTCCAGCATTACCGCCAGGTCGGTGTCACTGTCGGAGGGAGCATCGCTTCCGGCGCGGGAACCGAACAGAATCAACAGCAATGCGTCTTCCCGCCGGCACGTCCGCGCAACTTTTTCGCAGTCAAAGTCCATGCGTCTATTATAAATCCGATTGACGCGCAATACCCAACGAAAAAGATGAGTGATGAACGTTGAACAGGGAATTTCGATCTTTAAAGTAAAAGAATTAAAAAAAAAGAAAAAGAGGATTAATACGTGATGCGAATAGAGTTCTCATCTTCATTTCTTTTTTTCTGTTACTTCGAAATTCGAAATTCCCTGTTCAATATTCGACATTCTCTTTTTCCGGGCGCCTCCGCTGATGCCGAATGCCCGGCGACCCGGACTTTTAGTCCTTCAGCACAGAGGCTATCTCGTCGAGGTGGTCGAGCACCCACCTGACCTTCCGCTGAATCATCTGCAGGAATGGAAAGCCCTGCATGCGCCCGAACGAACCGGTTGCGGCGATAGGAAGAACGGCTTCGGCGACCATCGCCTCGCACATGAGAAACGGGACGACCTGAAGTTCGGCCTTGCTGATAACATTTACCGAGTCGTACCCGAGAAGGAACTGTTTCAGTCTCGACTTATCAGGGTGATCAGGCCATTCGGACGGATCGTCCGAGCCGCCGATGATGGAGAACTGGATCGTTCCGTTGGCAAGGTCGATGACCCGCTGCTGAAGGCGCGCGGTGTCGTAGTCTATGACGGCGGCGACGAGTTTGTCTCGGAAGAGCATGTTTCCGGGGTGCCAGTCGCCGTGTACGATCTGGGCCGGCCAGTCTTTCAGACCGGCCTTGTCGGCCTCGGTTGTGCAGCGAAGGTAGGCCCGCTCAAGAAACTCAACCGTCTCCAGCAGGATGTCCGGTTCGGGTCGGCTTTCCAGAGGAAGCGAAGGGATCGTGTCTCGAATGGCTTCGCCGACCGCGCTTGCGCCGTGGTAACTGCCCTTCGGCGGATCGTAATCGCCCTGGAAATTCACAAGCAATTTGTGATACAGGCCCAGTGTACGCCCGGCGTCGAATGTCGCCTCGAGCGAACCGTCATAACCCTGGCCTTGGATGAATTCAAACAGTTCGTATATATGCTCGTTCAGCACGAGCATGGAATTGTTGTCCGAGCGAGTGCTTATAAGGTGGGGCAGGGGAAAATTTTCGCCGGCAAGATGAAGTTGTATCTGGTGGGTGAAGGCGACCTTCTCGATGTCGTCTTTGCCGTGTGCGCGGCGCTTGAAGAGGAACCGACCCCGCTCGCTGTCGATAATCACCTTCGGCGACCGCCGGGAACCACGAGGAAAATTCCTTATTGAGCGAATTATCCCGAGGTCATAGTGGCTCAAACAGCTCGCTAGTTCCGCCGCTTCGAAGGTTTTGCGTTCCGGGTCCATATTTGACAACCGCTAATCTTTTCGGAAAAACAAACCTGAAAACAGGATAATACCGGCTTGCACTGTGGTGTCAACGGTATTCGGAACGGACACTGACTGCTGACCGCTGAATGCTGATTGCCAACGGTGGGCTTGTCCGATCCTTTACCGAATCGTTATAATCAGGCCGTTGGGGTCTTGCGAGTCAGGAAAAATTCAATGACTATGAGCCGAACGATGTTGCGAATTATTATTACCGTTTTTGCCATACAGATGTCCGCACTTCCCGTTCCGGCGGGCAAGACTGTTTTTCCCGGAAAGACCTGGACGGTCAGGACACCCGCCGAGGTCGGTCTGGACAAAGGCAAACTCAAGGACTTCAGCGATTACCTCGGCGGGCGGGGATGTGTTACCCGCTACGGCGTGATGGTCTATACATGGGGCGATTTCAAACGGCGGGGCGACGTGGCGTCGGCTTGCAAACCGTGGTTCAGCCATTTTCTCTTCAAGGCGCTCGAAGACGGAAAAATCCCTTCCCTCGATGAGAAGATAATCAAATACGAACCCCGACTGAAAGACATAAACAGGAACCTCGGCTATAAGGACCGGGATATCACCTGGCGGCACGTAGCCAACCAGATTTCCTGCTACGGCCTGGTTGAAAAGCCCGGTGCCGCCTATGCCTACAACGACTGGCAGATGGCGATGTTCTGGGATTGTCTTTTTACGAAAGTTTATGGCGCTACTTTCGAGAACGTCGATGCGAAGGTCCTCCGCCCGCTGCTTACCGACCCGCTGCAATGCGAGGACGCTCCGACGATGATGGTCTTCGGCCTCAAGGACCGGCCCGGTCGAGTAGGTGTTTCACCTCGTGATTTCTGTCGCCTTGGTCTGCTGTATCTGCACAAGGGAAACTGGCGGGGCAGGCAACTTATCAGCAAAAAGCACACAGAAATGACCGTTACCAGTCCACTGTCGCTGTCTATCCCGCGCGCCGGCATGAAGGCAGCCGAGATGATCCCCGGCCAACGTTCGATAGGCTCAAGGCGGATTCCCGATAACCAGTGCGACCACAACGGCGGTTACTCCTGGTTGTGGTGGATTAATGGCGTAGGCCGCGATGGCAAGCGAAAGTTGCCCGATGTGCCCGTTGATGCCTACTGCGCCTCCGGTCACGGCAGCAAGCGAGCCATGGCGGTCATACCCTCTCTGAACATCGTCGTATCCTGGAATGACACGCTTTTGGGCTTGGGGGGAAGGAAGGACAGAAACACAAACGGCGCTCTGAAACTGCTGGTTGCCTCAGTAATAGATAAGCCTACCAAAACTGCCCGCGACGGTCCGATGCACGGGCAGATCGCCGTTCATCCGAAAAATCCGCGATGGCTGGTTCGCTACGACGCCAAAGGCGCCCGCAAGCCGTTTTTCATGTGCGGGCCGGGAGACCCGGAAGGCTTCCTATACCGAGGTAATAAAAGACCCGACGGCACACGCAACGGCGACCAGGCCGAACTCAGCGCCAAGCGGGTTTCAAACATCGCCGCTGAGATTCGCGCCGCTGACGATTATGCCCACCCCGTTGCCGTTCACAAACTCACCGGTCTGGACTTCTCCGAGTTCGCAGCCGACCCAAACATCGACCAGTTCGCCGTGCAGTACGGCGCGGAGACGCCCGAAGGACTTCACGCCGGTTTGCTGAAGGCATGGAAAGGCGCCGCCGGTAAATACAATCTGAACATGTCTGAGATTTCCAATCACGGCGGCGGCGCCGAGGCGAGGAGAAAAAACTGGGCCTGCGCGATGGCGGGGGCGTACGTGATGGTCATCGGGATGGACATCGCCTCAACGCCCGTCAGCGACCTGAAGGACTGCGGGCGACTGGTGAAATTCTTCGAATCCACAAATTTCCAGGAAATGGCCCCGCATGACGAACTCGTCTTCGACGACACCGAATACGTCTTGGCCAAGCCGGGACAGGCCTACATCGCCTATTCATCCGAACGGACAGGCGAAATGGGAATCAAAGGCAAGTTCCAGGGGACCTATATACTCAACTGGCTGGACTGCGCAACGGGGAAGAGCGTTACCCAATCCGGCGTTGGTATCTCAACCATGAATCCCGCTCTTTCTCCGCCGGAGGGGATAGGTCGGGAAGCGGCTGTGTACATTCGTAAAACAGAGGCTCGCGCCGGACCCAGCGATTGAATCGGAGGCAAACCGGAACGGTTATGCGACTTCTTGTAACAGCCGATTTGCATTACGACATTCGACGAAGCATCGCTTCAGTCGAGGCATTGTCTGAACGTGTCCGCCGGACTCAAGCCGACGCGCTGGTTCTGGTAGGCGATTCTGCCGGAGCGATGCACCAACCCTTTCGGGAATGCCTGAGCCTGTTCGCCGATTTCCCGGGCCGGAAATTCATCGTTCCCGGAAATCACTGCCTGTGGTGTCTTCCGGGCGAGGATTCCATCAAAAGGTACGAGCAGATAATTCCAGATATCGCCGCCGATGCCGGTTTTGCCGTCCTGGATCACGAACCGGTTGCGATTGGCGGCGTAGGACTGGTTGGCTCGATCGGTTGGTACGATTATTCTTATCGCGACAAGAGTTTGGCGATTCCGTTGGAGTTTTATCGCGCCAAGATTTCTCCCGGAGCGGCGGACAGACTGGCTGAATATCGCGGGCTTGTGGAGGAATTTCGCGAGCAACTGAACGCCGGACATTTTGATATTACCGTTCGGTGGATGGATGGCGTGCATATACGAATGGACATGAGCGACGAGCAATTTTTGGATTACCTTCTCGGCAGGCTCAGAGGGCAGTTGGAAACTTTTGAGGCTGACGAGTGTGTCCGGCAAACCCTGGCGTTTGTTCATCACCTTCCGTTCCGGCGGTTGGTTCCGGCGGACAGGCCGGCGAAATTCGCATTCGCCGCCGCATACCTCGGTTCCGATAAAATCGGCGAAGCCCTTCAGTCTTGCCCGAAGGTTACGCATGTTTTCTGCGGACATTCGCATTGGCCCGGAAAATGTCGAATAGGAAATATTAACGTCGTCAATGTCGGAAGCACTTATACTCATAAGAATCTGGAAGTATTGGAACTGTAACCGATGACATTAGTTTTATGACCCGTAGGGTCAATTGAGAATAGCCCAGCGATTTATCGCTGGGAAAAGGGACGATAAACAGAGTCAGTCCCGTAGGGACGAATGAAGAAAAGGAATCTTACCGTGGCGCATTCATACGTTTCCAACCACGTTCATTATGTTTTTAGCACCAAAGACCGGCAAGGACTCATCACGCCTGACCTGAAAGAACGATTATGGGCTTATATGGGCGGCATCGCGCGCGAAGACAAGATGAAAGCATTAACAGTCGGCGGTACGGACAACCATGCTCATATCCTTCTGTCTCTTCCATCGACCATGACGACTGCCAAGGCGGTTCAACTCATTAAAGGCGGTTCGTCCAAATGGATTGGCGAAACATTTTCGTCCCACCGCAATTTTGAATGGCAGGAAGGATACGGCGCGTTCAGCGTCAGCGTCTCTCTTGTTAATAAAAAGATCGGATACATTACCAATCAAGAAGAGCATCATCGGACGCGGACGTTCGAGGAAGAATTTATCGCTTTCTTGGATAAACATGATGTTGAGTATGACAAACGATATGTGTTTGGTTGATTCAGCCGTCCCTACGGGACTGACCATTCTTCGCGTCTTGTATCCCAGCGATAAATCGCTGGGCTATTATCGCAAGTCCCTACGGGACAAACCCTATGGGATATTCACCCGGATAACAGATGTGTGTTTCACAACTTGATTGAGATTAAATAGGAAGAGAAGATGAGTCGGATCACCACAGCATTGGCTATTTATGGCGCAGTCGTATCAACCTTGGTAATACTCTGGCAGGTATTCACTTGGTTGGATCGGTTATCCGGACGTATCAAGGTGGAGATTCACCCCGAATGGTTCACTAGCGAGCCCGTTGGCGGTACGTGCGGCCCTTTTTTGATATTAACAGCGATGAACGACGGGCAAAAGCCGGTCAAGATTACAAAAGCATATGTTACCTTCAAGGGGAAAAAAGGTGCACTCATTATTGAGACGTCTGAACTTCCAAAGTTATTGGTTGAAGGGGAAGAAGTCGCTGTATTGTCCAAGTGGTACTCTTTCGAACAGGGTATGAGAAAGTATGAAGTTGAGATGCCTTGCCGGTGTACCGCTGTCTTTACAAGTAACGCTGGCCGCGAGCACAAGAAGAAATTTTGCTTACAGGGCGATGATGGATAGCGAAGGACAGCATGGACTTTAACCCGTAGGGTCAAATGAGAATAGCCCAGCGATTTATCGCTGGGGAAAAGGCGAGCAATAAGATAAGTCCCGTAGGGACGAATGAATAGAATTGCACCTAACCAAAGGTAGTGTGTGAACATGAAAATCGTAATCGCCCCAGATTCGTTTAAGGAATCGCTCTCTGCCATTGAGGTGGCCCGCGCGATTGCCTCCGGTGTGCGCGAGGCTGCGCCGGGGGCTGATATTGACCTTTGCCCAATGGCCGATGGGGGGGAGGGGACCGTCGAAGCGATGGTGGCGGCGACGGACGGCGAATTCAGAACGGTTGAGGTCGCCGGGCCTTTGTGCAAGCCGACCGAAGCACGGTTCGGACTTCTTGGCGACGGGAAAACCGGCGTGATTGAAATGGCCCAGGCAGCCGGACTGGGACTTATTGCCCCGGAAGACCGCAACCCGCTTCTGACAACGACGTTCGGCGTAGGCCAACTTATCCTCGCTGCCCTGGACGCCGGGGCTGAACGCCTGATCATCGGAATCGGCGGTTCGGCCACTACCGACGGCGGCGCAGGATGCGCACAGGCGCTAGGTGTGGTCTTCATAGACCGCCACGGCAAGGCGTGCGTCTGTGGCCTGGCCGGCGACGGACTGACCGACATCGCCCGAATCGACATCAGCGACCGCGACAGTCGAATTGCCGATTGTGAAATCCTTGTTGCCTGCGACGTTACAAATCCCCTGACAGGCCCGGACGGGGCGGCGGCTGTCTATGGCCCGCAAAAAGGCGCTACGCCGGAGATGGTCAGGGCGCTCGATGCGGGCCTGGTCAACCTTGCCGACATTATTCACGAACAGTTGGGCATGGATGTGGAGCATATTCCCGGCGCCGGCGCCGCCGGCGGGCTTGGGGCGGGGCTGGTCGCATTCGCCGGCGCGCAACTCCGAAGCGGTATTGAGATCGTCGCCGACGCCGTAGGCCTGGCCGAACGCATCGCCGAAGCGGACCTGGTCATAACCGGCGAAGGCAGATTCGATTTCCAATCGGCTTCCGGAAAGGCAACCGCGGGCGTGGCGAAAATTGCCGCCGATGCCGACGTACCCTGCATCTGCATTCCAGGCCAGGCCGATACCGACGCGCCGCGCGAGATGTTCCTGGCGGTCAGGCCTCTTGTGGGCGAAGGCGCCGATCTTGCCGACGCCATGCGAGAACCGGCCCGTCTGCTCAAACTCAGAACAGCCGATGCAATTCGGAATACAAGGTTGTGAAATCGTTTCGGCGATGGTAGATTTTTCCGCTCGGTGCCCGGTAGTCGGGCCTAAAACAATAAGCGAGACAACTGATGGATTACTTTGACTACAAAGACGGACAATTGTTTTGCGAGGATGTTCCCGTCGAGCGAATCGCCGAAGAGGTCGGCACGCCGGTGTACGTATATTCGGCGGCGACGCTGCTGCATCATTATCGCAAAATCGTCGAGGCATTTTCCGAACTCGATACGCTGGTCTGCTTCTCGGTCAAGAGCCTCTCGAATATCAACGTCCTGAAACTGTTGGTCGCCGAGGGCGCCGGTTTCGACATCGTCTCCGGCGGGGAACTGCACCGCGTCGCCCAGGCAGGCGGCGATATGGCCAAGGTCGTCTTCGCCGGAGTCGGAAAGACCGATGCGGAATTGCGCTCGGCCATAGCGGCGAAGATAGGATATTTCAACGTCGAATCCGAACAGGAGTTCGAGAACCTCGCGCGCCTTGTCGCCGAAGCCGGCGAAACCGTTCACGCCGCTCTGCGTGTCAATCCCGACGTTGACCCGAAAACGCACCTCTACACCACCACCGGGAAGAAGGAAAACAAGTTCGGCGTCGATATCGAGCGGGCTGAACGGTTCTTCGAGACCTACGGCCACGATGCCAACGCCCGGCTGGACGCAATACATTTCCACCTCGGTTCGCCGATATATTCAGCCGAGCCTTACGTCGAAGCAATCAGAAAGACGCTTCGACTGATAGATCGCCTCCTTGCCAAAGGCTTTGGGATTTCCGCTCTGGACATCGGCGGCGGATACGCTGCCGATTATAAAGAAGGTTCGTCGATGTCGGCAGCCGAATATGCCGCCGAAATAGTTCCGTGGCTGAAGGGAAGGGAGTTGCAACTCGTCCTTGAACCGGGGCGGCAGATTTCCGCCAACTCAGGAATCATCCTGACGCGGGTGGTCTATGTCAAAGACGGTTTCGACCGGAAGTTCATCATCTCCGACGCCGCAATGACCGACCTTATCCGCCCGGCGATGTACGGCGGGGAACATTTCGTCTGGCCGGCGAATTCGAACGAACCGCCGAGACGGTCGCCCGATTATGCCCCGGACGGGACCGCCCTTGCCGACGTCGTCGGAGGGGTGTGCGAGTCGGCGGACTTCCTCGCCAAGGACCGTATGCTGCCTCAGGTCGCACGCGGCGACCTGCTGGCGGTCTTCACGACCGGCGCTTACGGATTCGCCCAGTCCAGCCAGTTCAACTCGCGGCCACGGGGAGCAGAGGTACTCGTCGAAGGCGACAAGTTCCGCATCATCCGCCGACGAGAGACATACGACGACCTAATAGGCCCGGAAACAGACCTGTAAAAGTCAGTTCGATACGACCTGAACCGGCCAGTATGGTTTCCAGCCGACTTCGCTCGATTCGCGCCGGCTTGGTAAATCATGGAAACTTCAATCTGAACGCATAGTCTCTACACTGATTCCCTTGCTCTCAAACGTCAGCCCGATCCATCCGTTGTCGAAGGTGGCGTATCGCTTCCGGTCGCCGAGAGCGTTCAGAAGTTCCGGTTTGGCGGGGCGGAACGAACTCGACTGGATGAGCATCTCCGGGCCGACCGCGTCGATGAACGCTTTGAGTGTCGGCGAGGCTTTACCGTGGTGAGGAAGGATGAGTGCGTCTGCGTGGATTTTCTCAGGCGGGAGTTTAGCAAGGTAAGCATGAGCCGGTTCGCCGATGTCGCCGGGAATGACGACGCAGCGCCGGCCCGCTCGCAGGCGGAGGACCAGCGAAGTGTTGTTTATGTCCAGTCCCTCTGCCTGTTCAGGTCCCGGCGGCCAGAGGACTTCGACGCTCGTTTCGCTCCCCAGCGAGACCGTCTGCCCAGCACGGAGGCGAATAATCCGCACGTTGCGTTTTTCGAAATCGCCCAGCAGTTCGCGGACGTCGGGCGAGGCTTCTTCACGCAGGCCGAAGAATTCGTTGAGATAAGCCTGCCGGGGCGCTCGGCGGGTCAGAAGCGCCGGCAAGGCGTTGTAATGGTCGATATTGGCGTGCGAGATGAACACTGCTTCGGGGCTTGGCAGACGTTTGGCGCGGAGGAACGGGCGAAGTACCTGGCCGTATGCGTCGATCGGCGCGAGCGTTCCGGCGTCGAAGAGGTATGTCTTCCCGTCCGGCGCGTGCAGCAGCGTCATGGCTCCGTGCGCGACGTTCAGTACGTGCAGCCGGCCTATCGGCGGGGCGGGGGCGGGTCGCTGAGTAGCGACGATGCCGACAACTATCCCCAATGTCGCTACAGATGCCGCCGAGAGCATAAGCCTGCTTTTTCGGGCTACTACCCAAAGCCCCACCGCCAGATAGAACAACACGACACACCAGGCCGGGACCGTGAACAGGTCGATGCTCATACCCGGCAGGTATTTGGTCAGCATGACGAGATGCCTCATCATCCCGGCGGCGTCGGCGGCGCCGGCGCCGATGGCAGCGGCGAGGTTCGGCGTCAGGAAGGCAAGGGTCATCGAGATGTATGCCGATATCAGCACCGCCACCAGCATCGGCAGCAGGAGTATCGACAATGCCGGCGCGTACGGGCAGAATCG
>JAXHSV010000005.1:0-32293 GCA_034190305.1 Planctomycetota bacterium
GACACAGAGACACAGAGGAACAGAGAGACAGAAAAACAGAGGTTTTTATTACATTCTCTGAATCTCTGCGTCTCTGTGTCGTACAACCATACTGACAGATTTAAGGTTGACAAAGTACTAGGGATTTGGAACTGTGGAATTGGGAAAAGAAAAACAGATGAACCGATTCACTGATCAACGAATCCGCGAATTCGCGCACCTTGCGCGGTGGGTCTCCTGACACACCGCGTTTTAATCTAGTGGATGCCCCCGAGGGACAGGCAAACACGGCAGGTCAGGAGACCCGCCGCGCGAGGATTCAACGGAAAGACCCAACGAGCCGCGACCGTAAGGGAGCGGACAGTAAGAGTTTCGCATTGCCCCGACCGCTCCCTTGCGGTCGCGTCTCGTTAGGCCCTTTAGGCAAGGCAGGTAAGATAGGCAAGTGCGAAATTTAAAACCGGACGTAAAAATGACACCGAAAACCACAACTGCTTGCATGCTAAAAACTTACGCCTTTCGCCTTCTTTCCCAATCTTTCCGGATCTTTCTAAAACTTTCCGAATCTTTCCATTTGGTTCCGAATTGTTCCCAATTGTTTCGTATCTTTGCGAACGGTTCCCCACCGGCCTGCGCCTGTCTGCCTACCGGAGGCAGGTAGGCGACATAAAGTCGACGGATAGCTATCCGTCGGCTTGGGATCCCGGTCCACTTGCTGAAACTGGATGCGTCTTATGGAAAATACCAACTGAAACGGTATGCACCGACAGCCGGGGACGCATTCGGGGCAGGGGCGAAGTGCCCACCACGGCGGAAGACTTCCGACAGGCATTGAGGCGGTTTCTTCCCGAAGGTCTGAAGGTGGCCAAAGGTGGCCATAGAAGCAGGCAACCAGACGGCGTGGATTCACGACCTGTTGGTCTGGCTTGGCGCGTGCGTTGTAAGAGACATGAGCCGGAATACTTTCACTCCGTTTGCTTATGACATTGCTCTGGGTATCTACGCCGCTTTCCTTTTCATGACTTCAATGACAAATCTCGGCAGCGCCAGTTGCCTGCGCCATCTCCCGGGATCTCTCATCAAACGATAGAGAAACTCGGTTCCCGTCCTGCGAAATATTCCAGGCGCCCCTTTTACTTTTCCGGCTGCAACATCAAAAGAACCTCCGACGCCCATGCGAAACGGCACATCAAGCGAATTTCTGTGCCTGGCAATCCAGGATTCCTGCCTGGGCGAACCCATGGCAACGAAAAGCATGTCCGGTTTGGCCGAATTGATCTCGTTCACCACGGCGCCGGAATCCTTAAAATAACCGTCTCGATGTCCGACGATCCGAAGTCCCGGGTATTTCTTGAGAAGATTCGAGCAGGCAAGTTCATTTGATTCGCGGGATGCCCCCAGCAGGAAGACGTTCCATCCCTTCCTGGAAGCCTCTTGGATTAAACCGAAGAACAGTTGGATTCCGGTGCACCTTCTGATCCGTCGCCCGTGAATGACTTTCGCGGCAAGAGCGATTCCAATACCGTCGCAGATACAGATATCGGCGCGTTTAAGCAAAGAGGCAACCTCGTCATCATGTGATGCCCGATACGCCTTTTCCGGATTGACGGCAACGCAGAACGTCCTGGTTTGGGACTCTATCCGTCTGGCGATGCAGTCAACGGCATGGCGATATGATTCAAATGGATGAACCGGAACGCCTGCAAGGAACAACGGATCGGGAAGCCTGTTCCCGTTGTGTACTGGTTTTGTTCGATTCATACAACTACTCCGCCAACTTTTTAAATTTGTCAGCAGGATGATGCGACACAGAGACGCAGAGATTCAGAGAATAGAAAAAAGAGCAATCTGTTTTTATGTCTCTGTGTCTCTGTGTTGAAAAACCGACGTCAGAAGATTTTCTTCACAGATTTAAGATTGACAGACTACTACGACCTTCTGAAATAAAATAATGTGTGCTTACCTTCGAATCTGTCCTTGCTGCACTCATGAGCGAACGTCGTTCCGATTTCAAACCCGTCGAAACTGACTGATCTGCTCTATCTTGACAGTAATCGGAGTTGATCTTCTCGCGGGAATCGACGATCTCGGCCACGATTGGCGGGTCTTCGCTGAAACGGAGGATCTTGGGCGTGTTCAGGTGGCTGCGGGCATCAAAACCCATCGGCTATCGGCTCGCGGAGGACCGTCGCGCCGGCAAGGTGGAGCCGGCGGGCCTTGTGGACGATCGCTTCGTACAGAGGCGTGTGCTCCCATCGGTGTTACTCGCCGATGTAGATCCGCAGCAGCCAACCGTCCACGTCGATTTCACGGTGTGTCATTGGTATTTCCCAGGTTACTGTCCAAACGCCAGGTTCGCCAGCCTCGCCCCGCCCCATGCAGCCAGCAGGCCGACAGTGTTGTTCAGCAGCACGTTCAGCCCCGCCAGAATGAATTGCCCGTTGTGGGCAAGATCAAGCGAATCGTATGCGAAGGAACTGAACGTCGTGAATCCGCCGAGCACGCCAACGAGCACGGCGAGGCGTATTTCCTCTCGCACAAACAGCGGCCCGTTCATCGCCGTGGCGAGGAAACCGATCACCAGGCAGCCGACGACGTTGACCGTCAGCGTCCCTGCCGGAAAACTTTCAGCGCCTAGGCGCTGAGCCCAACTGGCGATAAGGTACCGCAATGTCGATCCAGCGGTCCCGCCGAACGCAACTACAATTAGTTTAGTCCACATAGTTCACCCACACCGGCTGATTCCGCCATACCAACAGTAGCCAAGCCGAAAGAATATCGAGTTGTGCCGGCGCCGGACAAGCGTCATTGCTGAAGGGAAGCCTTTTGAAACACGGCCAGACAACCCGAACTGCCGGCGTCAACCACACCGAAGGTTACCACGCTGGCCAGGAGTGCAAACAGTCTGTATGAGGCATACAATACGGGGTGCCTGTTCTTCAGCACGTGCGGGCGGTTGCGTGCAAATACGCCGCAATGCCGGACAATTAATCCGTGCCCGTGCGCAAAGAGCCTCAACGCCCTTGGGCGAAGCGACATGCGCATATATGTCTTAAAAGGCTTATACCCCGTTTCGCCCCCGATTTCTCTGCCGTATAAGTGCCGCTGCACCCATACGTGAAACCAGTGTGGCGTACATTTTGTCATTAAACCTTCAACGGACAGGACATTCGGCAGCCTGAGTATAATCATTCCGCCATCCCTGACCGCCCGGGCAAAATTCTCAAGCGCCCGCCGGGGATGCGCCAAGTGCTCAAGGACATTCCAGCAAATAATAAGATCAAAACCACCGGACGGTAAATCGTACTCCTGGATGTCCCCGAGAATTCGCTCATTTAACGACTCATTTCTTTCCAGTTGCCGGCGGGAAATATCTATTCCAACAACGTAAGCGTTCGCCCCCATTTTTATATGCGTCGCAGAGCCGCAGCCTGCTTCCAGAACGTTCACAGTCTCCTTGCTGTCAAAGACGTCATCGACGACCTTCTGAAGCGCCACTCTCTCATCGAGCACAGTTCTGCTCGAGAAGTATGAGTTAACTAATTCGTTCACGTCTTTCATCGCTTCAGCAATCTCAGTACGAGTTTGAGAGTGGATACAATGCCCAGCCGTCTTATTCTTGAGAAGACCTCCCGGTAATACAATCTGTAGTTCAACAGGTAATACTTGCCGTATTTCTGTCGAAATTTCCTCTTGAGAAGTCTCGAGTTAAGAAAGAAATACTCCTCCAGCAACTGCTCGCGACTCATCGTCCCATTGGAGGCCACCGGTTTATAATCCTTGCTGATGAAAGCCGTCGTATCGTATTTCGACCAGTCCCTTTCATAAATCCAGCCTTGCGAGTCGGCAATGGAATACAATTCCGTCCCGGGAAAGGGCGTGGTAATAGTTGCAGAGACGTAATCCGTTTCCAATTCGTCGATGAAATCCGCCGTTTTCCTTATATGCTCGGGTCCTTCCCCCAGGTTCCCGACCATGAAGAAGGAAGAGGTAATAAGTCCGGCCTTTCTGGCCCAGCGATGGGCGTCAACGGCCTGTTCCAAAGTTATGCCCTTCTTGATGTTCTTCAAAATATCCGGATTTCCCGACTCCACCCCGAAATCCACTTTCCGGCAACCGGCCTTATACATTGTCTTTAGAAGGTCCGGCGTTACCGTGTTCACACGCGAATTGCACAGCCATCGTATATTTTTGTGATGCGATACAAGATGCTCGCATAACTCGACCATCCTTTTCTTATTAACGGTTACGGTATCATCCACAAAATCAAATTGTCTTGCGTTATACCGCTTTGCGAGAAACTCTATCTCTGCGACAATGTTTGCCGCCGATCTCTCGCGGAATTGCCTCTTGAATACTACATGCGAAGAACAGAATATACAGCGATTGGGGCAACCCCTGCTGCTGAGAAGCGGGTACACCGACTCGCCCCTCTCTCCGCCGAGACTTTCAACCGAATACCTGTCCATAGGAAGGAGATGCCATGCCGGAAACGGAACTGTGTCAAGATCAGTCATAAGCGGACGCACTTCAGTAAAGATACACTTGTTATTCCGAACAAAACCTATTCCCTTAATTTCCTCCGCTTTCCTGTCCGACTTTCCCAGAATCACAGAGACCAGTTCCTTCGTCGTGATTTCACCCTCCCCGATAACAACGTAATCGAGTTGCTCTATTTCCAGCATTGCTTCAGGTAGAGCCGAGGCATGGGCCCCGCCAACTATGGTCTTTATCCTTTCATCAACCTCCTTGACTAACTTAAGAATTGCGACAGTAGAGTTATATTGGGGGGTCATAAAAGAAATGCCCACTATTTTCGGGGCCTTTTCCACAAGGATATTTCCCAAATCCGCCACTGACATTTCAAGAGGCGACATATCAATAATCTCGACGCCGAAGCCCTCTTGTTCCAGGACGGCGCCGATGTACGCCAGGCCGAGAGGTTGGCTCTTATTAGGCCAGGAATACGGAGGATGTATCAGAAGAATATCTGTCATTTGCCGGATTTTTGCAGAACCTATGCAACTTGCATTGCCAATATGTTTTGCCTTCGTGGTATGGACAATCTCTCAACGAGGTCGGACAAAGCAAGGAGCATCGGGCCGATACTCCATCGAATGAACGGAGTCTTGATAGTCATTCCTCGATAGCGACGATAATAACAATACCCCCGTCTTGAGAACATCGTCTCAATCACCTTGTCCGCCGCAATGCAGGCCAGGCCCAGCCACTCCGGTTCATGCGCCGACCAACGGGAGGCAGTCCGTATGAACTGAGCGTAAGACCTTGTGTCCTTTGGATAAGCCCGATTCAACACGTGCGAGACCTTCCCGTCCCCGTTCAGAAAACCCCTGAAGCCGGTCATTCCCTTTTCCAGAGGTCTGTGGTATGGCGAAGCGCGCCGGGTTCCTCCCATCGACATCAGCGCATCGAGTATAAAGCCGCTGTGCAGGCAATCAATTGATCTCCATCCCGCTCGTTCCGAGTAATGCCACAGCCCATCGTCGCGCTGATGATCCACCGAGTATTGAGCCGCCGACCCGGACAATCCCCTATATTCCTCATTATTCTGCATTTCGCCCAACCTGTGAAGCAAAGACGCAGCCACCATATTGGCGTTATGTATCGTAAGTGTGTGAGGCGCCTTCGGGGCATAATAGAAGCATATCCGTCCGCTAGAATGCGTCTCATAGCCGATATTCCGAATTATATACTCGGCCGCGCCTACAGCCGCCTCCAAATACGCCGCTTTCCCAAACGCCTTATATGCGTCAAGAAAGGCCAAGGCAACAAACGAAGTGTTAACTATATTTGTGCTGCCTCTTACAGACAGGACCCTGGTTATATACGGAAACGGATAATTCCACGCATATTTGTCCTTGTCCCGTGTAGCCAGTTCCACAAGCATGTCGGCCAACGATCTTGCCGTGTGAAGCATATCATCGTTCTGTTCGATATCTCCCAGTACGATGCACATCTGCATCGCATGAGCCAGACCCTTCGGATGTACTTGCTTTTTCACGCACAGAAGCGGTCTCACATTCACGGGGCTCAGCCGAACCACGTGTTGCAGCACCCACCACCCCCTCTTCGATATCAACCTGGCAATAGGGCTGAGGCCGGCATCGTAGGGGTCGTAAGACCGCCAATTATTCTCTCTGAGCCACTTTAACATTCCAAGGACGACATGTTTATATTGTGATGGGTCGGTCCGTCTCATTGTTCTTCGATTCATGTCCCTGCGTAACATACAATTACCTTATCATGACGCACTTTCGATCACTTCGACATACGACTTATAGAGGTTATCCCTGGAATACGTCTCCCTGATTGCCTCCACATTTGCAGCCTTATTGTTAATTTCCTCGTCCGATATGCTGTCCAGCAGCTGCCCGACACGTTCGCCGTCAAAAGGCGCCGTCCAGCCTATATCATTATCTCGCACGAATTGCGAAGCATCCATATCGCCCAGGGAAATAATCGGTATATGTGCGCCTATATAATCGAACACTTTGTTAGGTATCGAACTGGAGATCATCGGGACAATTCCTATGTCGTGCCTTTTCAAGTGCTCCACTACGTCCTCCGGAGACAATCTGCCAACAATACACACGTCATCCATCCCGTGTTTTTCGATAAAGGACCTGCACTCCTGAAACCGTTCTCCCGTTCCGTCGTCGCCTATGATCGAAAACGTGAACCGTTTCCTGTTCACCAGGGCTTCAAGGATAGGCATAACGTCAATTTGGCGCTGTAGCAGAGTAACGCACACCAGAGACAGTTTATCGCCGCGCTGTCTGCTTCCGGGCCGTATCGTATCCCACCTCTCACGGTCAAACCCAAGACTTACAAAAGTTGACGTTGAACCCGGCGCATATCTATTGACCCATTCCAGGAAGTTCGGTGAACTATGAATGAATCTCGTTATTCTTTTCATCGCACGCGTGAGGAAGATATTGCAATATATCTTAAACGCCTGAAAGTGCGTCCTGCCCGCAAAGTGCAGCATGTCCGGCCAGATGTCCGTAATATCCAACACGACGCTTGCCCTCCGGAGCCCACATGCAATGGCTGCGCACAGAATCAGTTCCGGCGGACGCGACGGTATTACCACAACGTCCCCCATTTTCAACCTGCGAACAAGGTAGATGAAATACCTGACGGATAAGTATATGTGTGTAAGTACACGCCGAATTGATATATTCTTACTATATCCGAACACCTTCAAAACTGTCAGTTTGTAAGGCCGGCGTGTTTTGCATTCTTCGATCTCTTTTCCGCCGAAGTATCGCTTTCTGGCATGATCAAAATTCGTAGTTACGTATTCCACATCGCAGCCTCTGTTCACAAGCATATCGGCAATTACCGGTAAGCGCGTGCCCCGATTCGGCAGGCGCGATTCAAACGGAGTTGCGATGAAAATTTTCTTCCGAGGTTTTGGGAGAGTTTTCATTTAGGCCTGCTTTTTCAATGTCAGGCAACAGATGCCAGTACGTCCTTATAGATATCCTCAATCTGGCGGATTATTTTCAACGACTCATAATTCTCGAAGGCATACGTCCTGTTCCTGTCTCCGAGTTTTCTTACTCTGCCTATGTTTCTAATGGCCCAGTCCATTTTACCGGCTAAATCGCTCGCATCTTTTGCTTTTATTATTCTACCGTTCACTCCGTCCCTGATTATTTCTCTCAACGCTCCAACGTCCGTAGAAATTACAAATAATCCGGAAGCAAGGGCCTCTAAAACGCTTGTCGGGCATCCTTCATGCCACGAAGGAAATACGTACACGTCGGCTGATGAGTATGCTTTAAACTTCTCAACTCCCTCCAGATGCCCCTTGAACTCAAAACAGTCGGATATGCCCAGCCTCCCGATATCGGCCTTTATGCTTGAAACGGTATCGACATTTACACCGTGACCGGCAACTGTTACCAGAAAACGCGACCGGTGTTCCTTCAGGATGTTAACGGCTTCAATAAGTTCATAAATTCCTTTCAACTCGGAAATCCTGGACAGATAGAGAAAGCGAACGACATCACCTGAATGTTTTCGTCTCTGTTTAATTTCAATAAGTTCTCCCTCGAACATTGTTTTCGTGATGTGAATTTTATCCTTCGGAATTCCGATCTCCTGCAAAGAATCGGAGAACCTTTGGGCCAGCACCAGGATTACGTCCGCCGGGGCATAGGTTAGTTTAAATGCACACATGGCTAGTCTGTTTGTCTTCAGTTTTGTCATATACGGTTCTTTCCAGCCCTGGATAAAAACAATAACGCGGCGACGAAATAGTTTCGCTATTACAATAATCACAGCCTCTCGAATTAACGCCAATGGGATCAGGGAAGGATTCACATGCACGATTTTTATTTGTTGGTCGGTTGCAAGACGCCAGATAAGCCTGCTTATATCCCTGAAATAACGCCAGGGGTAAATAATCGCCCGCTTCACCGGCCTGTGAAAATCCTTCATACGCGACCCGACTGTATGATGCACCAGTTCTATCGACTCATTTCTGAAACGTCGGAATAATATCCGGAAATAATTTACGATTCCGCCGTGATGTCCGAACTCATTGGATGTAATGAGTATCTTGTTCATCCTTTATTTCACCGTTTATTCCGAGACTTTCCGCGCCACATAGACAGCCGTCTGCGGCCGGCCCCTTTTTGGCATTACATATCCCACCCTATACCTTATAAGGTGTGACAGCCGGTGATATATGTTCTTAATCGCTTTCCCGCACCACCCGATGCAAGATGAAGCGGATGCGTGAACATGTCCCGCCTCATTGGATGCGCCTTTGTTGGTCCTGCGTCCTTTATGGCCAGTTATCCTCTTTAAAATCCTTTGTATCGCGAGCTCCGGCAATATCGAATATCTGCGTATTTCCATACATTCAAATCCGCTTCGTCTCAGCAATTCTTTTACGGTATTCTCGCCGAACAGGAACAAGTGGTCGGGAAGTTGAAAAGTTGTGAACATATCGTAATACTTCCGGCTTACATCTCCGACATTTCCCGTCTGGAATATGAGTACTCCCTTATTCCGTAATTTGCTGTTGATTCTCTTGAACTCGGCGAGTGGGTCATAAAAGTGGCTCATGACGTTACAATGATACACTACATCGAACGTTTTCCCGCCAAACGAGGATCTGCTAAGGGGAGAATCCTCACAGGGAATTCCCCGTTCCCGCCTTATGAAGTCTGCTTGAACATTATTCAATTCAATACCGCATACGTCAAACCCCTCTCTCTTCGCTTCGTTCAGGAAATATCCCGCCCCTGTACCAATCTCAAGCAAAGCGCCCTTCTTTGCATACTTTTTAAGGATCCCGAGATTATGTTTTGCGTGCAACCTTTTGCTGAGGGCTCCGGACATATCTGTTCCAACAGATGCCCGGGCCTTCTGGCGCATGTACAACTGTCGGGTCTGTTCCAACGACGGGCGAGGAGACACATAAATCAATCCGCACTGCGCACAGCGCCTGGCTGTGTACCCCTCTTCTTCTATTGCCGTGCAATTGCTACTCTTGTTACAGAAGATACATACTGCATTTACCATCATCGAACGCCTTGGTTATCCCGGATTACTCGCACCCGCATGGATCTCTTTATGTGCTCATATGCTCTTTGAGCATTGTCATTCCACGTATAATGATTGAGTACGTACTCACGACCAGATTTTGCAAGCCTGTCACGATCTGTCGGCGAATCTCTCAATTCCCCGACGATCGTTGCAAAATCGCTTCCGTCCTGGGACGCGAGACGCAGATGCTTGTCATTTTGGAATACCTCTCGCACGGCACCGACGTCTGGTCCTATTGTGGGTCTGCTCATGGCAAGATACTCGAACAGTTTTTGCGGGCTTCCGTATTGATTCGAAAAGGGGAAAATTGCCAGATCAAAGGTTTGGAGAATATCGGGTATGCTCTCATACGGTAGTATCCCGGTGCATAGGACCCATCCGTCCAATACGTCCGAATTTTTATGTATCGCGGCCTTTATCCGCACCATGTCGGTTCCGTCGCCGACGAGCACAAGAAACACGTCGCTGATCCCGTCTCTGTGCATCCGCGCAATTTCTTCGACGACTTCGGCCAGCCTCCTGAACGGCTGCATGCCCCCAACATACCCAATGACAAAAGCATCTTCGGGGATACAAAACGCATCGCGTGTCTTCTTGCACGTGGACGCTGTCGTGCAGGAAAACACATCGGGATCAACCCCATTATGATTCACCAGAATCTTGCCGGCGGGAACACCCTGTCGGCGGTAATACTCCTTTAAATGTTCGGATACCACAATGATGCGGTCTGCGTACTTTACATGTTCGGCTTCATACCTTCGCCATAATGTCTTAAACCACAGATCGGGCCAGAGCTCATTCAGGACCGTGGCATTTATCTCCAGGCATACGGTTACGGCAGGAAAGTCTCGCTTGATGCGGCGTATCCACGGGAACTGCGTAGTAAGGCGAAGAATAACCACATTCGAGTCAGTTAGCTGAATAGCCTGTTTTAATCTGGCGTATCCGCTCAGCGGCCGAACAAGTATTAATATAAACGCTTCCCATGAACCAGGGAGTACTTTTCTAAGGTGCTTTTTGATCGATTGGACGAACTCTGTAAGTTTCGATGTGATAACCGCCTTCTCCGAATCTCGATCTCCATCGACAACGATTTCCCCCTTGGCAAATACCTCAACCCGTTCAACTCCCGGCACGCTTCTGAAGGCTCGAACGAATTCTCGCGAATGAGTTCCTCCGCCGGCGGGGGACAAGTAGGAATCGGAACAATACAGTACATTCATTGCCATCTCTGTGTTTCCGGGGCGCGACACCATTGGCAATCAGACCGCCTTCCTTCAAATACTCTGCGGTTTCAATGTAATTGGCCGCTTCCGTCCGTCCCCCAGGGCAATACTCCTTCGTCTTTGCATCGCAGTTTTAGAAAGCCTCCGGAGTTCAATATCAGGGCCCGAGTATGCCCACAAGGCAGCGACCACGCTGAATACTATACAGGTTTTTCCAATGTGGGCGCTTAGCATGGCTGTCACAAATGTCAGCAAGACCAACGGTATCAAGGTGCCCCCGCTTATTGTCCGCTTTGATAAAATAGTCTTGCCGGATGGAATAACAAACCAGACAATCGGCGGCGCAATAATCATTATTGTCCCCAAAATGCCTATTTCGCTCAGCATCTCTAACAGCAAATTGTGGGCATACCGGTTGCTGACGCGTGAATACTCATCGACATAGAAGCCGCCCAGCCCATGACCCAGAATGGGTTTTTCCTTGATACGCAGGATAGCGGCATCCCAGGTCGTATCGCGGTTTAGGCGATGGAAGACGGTCTCGTTACCTTCAAGCACTTCCGTAATGAAGTTTTTCCCGCCGACCGCCCCGAATACGATTACAGTCACAACAACAATAGCCATCAATATTGTTATCGTGAATACCAGCGTCCTGTTTCGAGGTCGGCACAGCAGAACGGACGCCGCAGCCATCAGCGGAAACAGAATAAATTTCCGTTGTCCGCAGGACATTATTACAAGCAACGCAATTCCAAGGGACACAAGCAGATTCACCTGCCGACGAAGGGACAACCTTTTATCTATTATTGTCCCCATGAAGAAGGCTATTCCTATGCTTGCTATATAAGATAGCGTATTAGGAGATGCAAGTAGTTGCGATTCCGTCAGAGCAGACCGAAATGCTCCCAATATAAAGATACTCTGCGGCTTCAAGACAGGATACGCACATATACGCGCGCTGTAATAGACGGCTGCGCATATTACCGCGATACTACCTATTTTCCAGAAATCAACCTTCGGATTACCAACTACAATGCATACGGCGATCATAGTAAGGATTGTATTGGCGGCAAACCAGAAAATCTTTGATCGGGCGTATTCCGTTTCCGGACCGTGGTAATACGATAAAAGGAGAACGCAGGCTGTCCAGGCAAGCCACATAACAGGCGCCCGAAGTCTCAACGTGGCTGTTTCCCCTCGCAAACCAAAACCGAACAGAAGAACCAAACCGATTAAAAGAACTACCTTCCCACCGATTCCGTATATGCCAAAAGCCTCCATCACGGCGCCGCCGAGCGGCATTCCGAACAGGAGGCAGCACACTCCCAGCGTCTCCCTGCTCACACCACAGATTCCGCAGAACAGAGCCAATGCCGTTATACCAAGGCCGAGAACGCCCGGTGGCAGGAGAAGCAGATACACCAAAACGATGCCTACCCCCAGTATTGACATATACTCATTTATCGGCAGCGGTCTTCCCGCGCGCATCACAGCCGAGAGAGTATTCCTATGTCTTAAGCCGGCATTCATAAGCATCTCGCCAGGTTGGTGTCGAACGATCTTCAACGGATCACCTTGTCGAATAGATTACACAGATTCCATGCCTGCTCTTTTCTTGAGAACATGTTAATCCGCCTGGTATCCGGACGGTTCGCTCGTGTACTGTTGATCACCAGATTCAGGAAAGTCTCTATTTCCTTCACGGTCGAGCACAGTTGTCCTTTCCAGGTGTCGCTGAGTATGTCGCCGATTTCAGAGTCCCGCCTTGCAATCGCCAGAACCGGCGGAGATGTGCACATTGTTTCGTAGATCTTTCCAGGAAGCGTGCCCCTCGAATAACTATTATTGATGTCTATATCCTCGAACACCGCATTCGCCAGGGCGCCCTGCGACTCCCGTAACACGACCGAATACTCGACATCGGGCAGTATTTCAACTTGCCCCTTAAGCTTCATTGAAACGGCTTCATCCAACAATCTTTCAACAAGATGAGCCGGTCCCAAAGACCTGATAACAAGTCTGACATCCGGGAATGAACGTAGCGCCCGCAATAAAAGATACACGCTGTTCATTCGGTGTTGGCACAGCCGGCCGGCGTAATAAACGTACTTTCCGGCAATGCCCGGACTGCCTTCGGTGTTCGCATTTGCCGGCGCAGGATAATCCGACATGTCCCATCCGTTATATACAACCCTCGTCGTCTTACGATAACTCGCATGCAGCATTTTCGCCCAATGTTGCGTAACCACGGTAATTGCCGAGGCAGACCGCAATAAATATGACTCCGCACACTTGTCCACGCCGATGGACAACTTGTTTCCGTAGTCGGCTTTCAACGCTCCAAGGTCCCTGAAATCCGCGATCCAGGGTACGCCCAGATCGGAAGCATAGCGCCGTGCTATCCAATGCGACATCGACGGAGGAGACGAACCGATGATCAAATCTATTCGCCCCATCTTCCGCAATATCGCTCGCTGCTCAGTAATCGCCATTTTATGCCACCTGAGCAAATGCCCGGCTGTGGGAATTACGCGAAAAGAAAACGCTCGCCCGACACTTCTCCGAATCCTGCCTACTCCCGAGGAATGATCTCCCGCACGCCGCTTTGCAATCAAACGGGATTTTTGCGGGTGCTCTCCCAACCTGAATATCCGCTCCTCCGGAAGGTTAACAGGCAACAAGCCACTCGAGCGCGTCGTAAGAACCCACGGATTCCACGAACTGGCCGGAAAGTACTTGGCCATGAAGCCGTATCGCTTTGCGGCTATGTTCTCCAGAGGCGGAAAACTATGGCTGACAATCAGAACATTCTTATTGTTACTCAGCTTGCCCAAGAGATATTGCTCGATTATTTTGGAAGGGACTCCACAATCCATAATAACAACAGCCGAGATACCTACGGCGTATCTGCCCTGCTTACCTTTTCATATAATGCCAAAAGCCATCGCCTTTTATTACTCACGCGTGTGATCGCCCTTGCCAAGCCTCTTGACAGAGCCAGTATGACCGGAGAACCCGAACCAGATCTTCTTTGTTTGAGGCAATGTTCACGTTCCTTCTTTTGTTCGTAGCCGCATTGGGGGCAGATAGTCCCCTCCCGAAGAATGGGTGTTTTCAGGGATTGATAGAAACTAATCAGCACATGATTATAGTAACGCTTCTTTGTTGGCGGGCCTATTTCTTTCACCACGACCGGCCTGAAATCCGAAAACAGGTTCTCTAAGGACCCCTTGTTGAAACTTCTCAGATGATAGCATGGGTTGAACCGGCAATAGCATTTAGTACACGTTACCAGAGAATTCAGTAAATCCTGATCATTAGGAACTGTAACAAGTATATATTGCCTGCTTACCCTCTGAAGCTCGGAGATACCTCTTTCAAACTCATCTTCCCTCAAGTGTTCCAGGACTTCTAAGCATGCCACCATATCGAAGCTGTTATCCTCATAACATAGATGCGCGATACTGCCCTCAGTCTTTTCGGTTTCCACGTATTTCAGCGCTTCGGCGCTGCTGTCGAGGCCGGTTATACGGCTTACTGTATCGAAACTGGTCCTGCTAAGAGTATTGACAAAAAGGCCGTTTCCACACCCAACATCCAGAATGCTTCGCACGTCGGAAGGAATGTTTCTAAGGGTTTCCTTTATCCTGGCTTTCTCTTGAGGAACTACCAAGGATGTTCTGGACCACACAGCGGGTCTTTCAAAATGCTGTTTTTGGCAATTTCCCATAATTTCGTATTTCCCCACAATATGCTCCATTTCATTTAATGTGTTACGGGGACATTATGTCCCTTATAAGTGACATTCAGGAAAGCCTTTGCGCATGCCGCCAGGAAAGGAACAGGAGTGTCCGTGCTATTGTTTCACCAAATTCACGTAGAACCGGCAATCACGTGCGCCAGGTATTACCACTGTTGCTATAGTATTTCCGGACATGATGCCGTACACCACCGCTATTGCCACAAATGCAAATGTATAAGAAAGCGACGTCGCCCAGGCAGCTCCGACAATACCGTATTTCGGAATCAGCAGTATGTTCAGGACTATATTCAGCACAAGCGAGACACCGTTAATGTAGATATTCCACTTTGCTTTGCCGCGTCCGCACAAGTCATTAGCCAGTATCTTCCACCCGCCCATGCACACCACGCCGACTAATAGAATCCGGAACGGCATCACCGAGGCCGCAAATGTCGGCGAAAAGCAGAAGATTATTATTGAAGGACCGATAAAATACAGCACAACAGCGCCTATAATCGTAACCAGCAGCACATTCCGGCATACGACAGGCGTAAAGATCTTCAGTTTTCTTTCATTCGTCTCCGAGCATACGCGAGCGAAAAGGACCGCCCCAGCCGATTGCGAGACAACAATTATTCTCTCTGCCAGGACCACCGCTATCGAATACAATCCAACCGCCGTCGGATTCATAAGGATATTTATCAGAAACAGGTCCACTCTGTAATGCAGGAACTGTATGATAGTCCCCAGATATATCTTTCCACCGTATCCAAAGAGGTCCCGAAGATAACTCCTGCTGAGGCGGATTTTGACATCGCCTGTGCTCTTCTTTGTCAAATGCAACAGCGCCAATATTCCCACAAGGCCGGAGAAAATGTTGATCATAATAACGGTCATTATTCCGCACCGGGACACCAGCACGATAATGACCAGCGAGCACAGAAACACAAGCGATTGTACGATGCTGATACAGCTGAACTCCTTTATTTTCTGCAGGCCCAGGATTACGTACTTGAGAATATAGAAGAGAATATTCAGCGGTATCAGGAACAAGCCGAGGAGCAGATATGTCGTTTTGACTCCCGGCAGCAGAAGATCGTTAAAGAACAGAACGATTACCAGCCCGATGCAAAAGCCTAAAAGCCCGAGCATGGAGGCCAGTATGATATTATTCCCGAACACCTCTTCGGGCGTATATTTTCGCTGTCCTATGTAGAATACCGACGCCTGGCCGATTCCGATATTGCCGATATTCATCAACAGTCCGGGAAGCAGAATGGACAAAGAATAAATCCCCTTGCCTTCTGCTCCCAGCGTTCGAGCGATAATAATCGAACCGGCAATAATCAGGACCAACCGCAGCGTTTTTGTAATGACGCCGATCACTGTGTTTCTGACAAATGTATTACTTTTATTTTTCATATTGAGGCCGCGTTCCAGGTGGCTCAGCAAACGCGGCAGCACCGTGAGCAGATGGGAAAGAGTTTCTTTTCTATAAGAACGCGGAACTTGCGATATTTCTCGTTATTCCAGATGTCGAGAAGGGTGTCGTCCCTGATATTTCCGAAGACATAATTTGTGCATAACGAGGAAGGTCCGACAACATCTCCATTTGCCGAGATAACAGCCGAACTGTAGGCGCCCTTGCATTTGTCGTGGCCCTTAACAAACATGTGGGGGTTTCCGTACCATATCCTTATCTCCGATGGCGACAATTCCGGCCTGACGATAACCTGTTTTTCACTTAATACCGCTTTGGCGGCATCCAATTCCCTTATCAGGCGCTCCGTATCGACATTTTGTGGATTCACGGCGTTCGTACTTGCCGTTATCGGGAAAGAGTCTCCCGACAAGTGGTTATGCCCGTCCACCATGCGTTTGGTTTTGACGTATTGATGCGTAAACGTTACCATTGACACTTCGGGCATATCCTTGACAACAGAGGCAAATTCCTTCAGGTGCATGTAATTAAGTTCGAAAACAGGGCAATTAATCCTTACCCTCGGCGCATCCTTTTTCAGGTATTTCGCCTTGGCCTCCTTAATCGCTTCTATGCCGTTGACGATTTTTTCAAACGCGCCGGCAACACCCGCAATGAAATCATGAATCTTTGGCGGACCGGTAACAGACACACCCAGGCAAGACATTCCGAGGCGCACCATATCCTCAGCGTGCTTTTCCAGCAGGATCCCATTAGTAGTGTTTGAAAATTTTAGTTTTCTGTAATTTATATGTTCAAACATCTCCAGGATATGAGGATAGACCAACGGCTCGCCGCCAGTGAATGCAAGGCGAGGTTTAAATCCTCTTATGTCGTCTATGAAACTTTTCCACTCTTCTATTGAAAGGGGTTCCCTGCCAGAAGGTCCTTTTAGCTGTCGAACCCATGCTGACCCTTCCATCTTCTGCCCTATATCACACATCTTGCACCTTGCATTGCACTGCGCCGTAGGAACTATTGCAATCCAGCGGGGCGGACAACTGAAACCTCCGCTGGGAAGGTGGTGCATAAGGGATGTCCTGGTTGAGCGATAGTACGAGGCGAGATATTCCGGAGTAAAATACCGTCCGGGATTGTTGATGATTCTCCTGGCCTTGTTTAGTATTTCCATTGTTCAAATCTCCAGGTGTACTGATATTCGACATCCAGCCGCCCATTCCGGAGCTACGCGCTGCCGAAATGTCCGCAGTATCTTCCTTTTCCGATATTCTTAAGCCGCGCCATGATTCCTTTGTATTTGTTGTTAAGCAAATACAACCATTCTTCCACAAAACCACCCTCACGCCATATCTCGTCCTTTTTGGCCTTCAACAGCCTGTAGTATTCCCGGGCCCTGTCATAGAACGGGTAAAATGAAATTTCCTCCGTGAAATACCATCTGTGCCTGTCGCTATCATACCACCGGCCCAGAAGCAGGTTGACGTTCTCTTTTTCATCCCACAGGCAGTCGTACAATTCCTCCGTTCTGTCGCTCTTGTTATAGATATACTTGTAATTATCCTTTATTATCGCCACCTTCCTTTTCGGCTGAGCATAATATTGCGTATCCGAGATAACACAGTCGGGTTTGGCAACCGTGTTTGTAAGTATTATGTCCTTCAACTGAATGTTGCTGGTAGGATGCATCACTTCCGGCATATTTTCTATTCGTGGCGTGATGAGAGGAATTCTTATTGCGCCTTCGTACACGTGAAACCCATATACGGGCACGCCCTTTTCGCAGTTCATGTGGCCATGATCGGCAGTAACATAGACAGACTCATCTCCGAATCTCTTCCTCATTTCCCCCACAAGCCCGTCAAATAAGTCGATATCCGAACCGTAACTGCTTCTGCCGTGGAAGACATGGGGTGCATGGATCCACAGAAACAACTTGTCAGCCTTTATCTTATCGACTTCATCGGTAATTGTTTCAATAGTCTTCAAACCCCGCCCTTCGGGAAGAGCCGCGGTATCAATCTTGTGCGGACCTACCAATTGCCCAATAGTAAGATTATGAAATACCGTATTGTCGCCGTAGCATTTGGAATATGGATAACCGATCTTGTCCCAGAAATTACTGTTCCATATGACGTGACAGCAATAACCTCTCTCCTGAAGTATGTCGAAGAGGGTGGGGGTCTGCTCGAAGCGGTTCACCACTTTGTAGCTTCTTCTATCCAGTTCGTGGGCGTTCAGGCCCGAAAACATACAGGTGAACCCCATACCGGTCGAAGGAGCCGACGCATAGTGCCTTCGAAAGACCGTTCCCCTGGAGGCGAGTTCGTCGATATTGGGTGTCTTCCAATACGTATTCCCATATACGGGCAGATAATCCGATCTTAAAACATCTTTCGACAGTAGAATAATCCTGTCACGCATATTGAGCGATCCTTCGTTCGGTTTTTTCCCAATTAAATACGGCTCTCAAGTTACCTATTTTGTGGATTGCCAGAAAGTTCATCTTGTTGCCTTTTCTTGGAAAGATAACCGCTGTAAAGATGACAGTCTGCGAATCCAACAGCGTACCCCGTTTCCAGAGCATTTCAGCAACGTGTATAATATGGTCGTATTTATCGCTGTAGAAAGGTGTTTCAAGCGAGATCCCTTCGACGCCCCACAGAAGATCGAACAGTCGCGCCTTTTCCCGGGAATTGGTTACGGCGAGGATGGGTGGTTTTATGCGGTAGCGGCTGATCATATTTGCCGCATAACCTGAGAGGGTGATGCACACGACCTTGTCAATCGGCATCGCCTGGCAGATTTCGCAAATGGATTTACCGATCGCATTAGGAATCGAGGCGTGGTTTAGCGACATATTTGTTTTGTTGTACACACTGTCATTTTTCTCGACTTCGTCGGCTACCGCTCGCATCGTCTTGACCGCAGCCACAGGATAATCGCCGACGGCCGTTTCCCCGGATAACATTATTGCCGATGCACCGTCAAGAATGGAATTACTTATATCAACTATCTCAGCCTTCGTCGGCTGCGGATTTCGAATCATGGAGTGCAGCATTTCTGTCGCCACTATTACAGGTTTGCCGTGCTCCTTCGCCCTGGAAAGAATGTCTTTCTGCGCCATTCCTATCCCCTCGATGCACGTCTCTGCACCAAGGTCGCCTCTGTCAACCATCAATCCGGAAGACTGTTCGATTATCTCATCGAGGTTGTCGATGGCATATTGGTTCTCTATCTTGGATATGATCCCGATATTGTTTTTACCCAGAAGCCTTCTGATTTTCGCCACGTGTACGGCGCTTTCGACAAACGATACGCCCACCCAGTCAACACGGTTCTTAATGGCAAAATCAATTACCTCACGGTCCCTTTTTGTAACAATGGGCGTATTAACCTTGACGAAAGGTATGTTCAGACCCTTCCCACCTTTGAGCACGCCTTTGGTCATGGTTCGGCAAACGACATCTCGGCCTTCGATCGATTGGACTCTAAACTTCAAAGTACCGTCGTCGGCCAGGATAGTGTCTCCGGCCTTCAGATCACGGTGCAGGTGACCGTAAGTGATTCCAACTTTGTTCCTGGTTGCGTGATTCTTACCTGGAGTAATAGTTAATTCTTGCCCCCTGGAAAAACGAAAGCCTTCGTCGGACTTTTTAGTTCGGATCTTTCGGCCTGGAATGTCGAGAAGAATCGGGATATTCTCATCAATGGTTCGGATAAGCTTAATAGTACGCCGGTGCCATTCAAGCGTATTGTGGGACCCGTTCAGGCGGGCAATACTCATCCCGTTCGCTATCAACCTCTTCAGTGTGTTTGTGTTACAACTGCGAGGACCGATAGTGCATACTATTTTCGTTTTATTCATAACTTTCTCGCTTACAACTGTTACAGGAACAGGCACTGTTTTTCCAATCGCATCTTTAGAAGGCGATAGACTTCAGGCCTGAATATCCGGCTTTCGGGTTGAGAACCGTTGTTTATGATTTTTCTGACCAGCGTGCCGCTGATTCTGCGATGATATTTGTGGCCGTGTCCGCAGGTTTTTTCCGTAACTATGAGGTCGCACTTGCTGCAATAGAGCGGTTCCTTGAATTTCAATATTCGGATGCCGAGGTCGCCTGTTGTCTCGAAAACATCGTGGGCTTCGTATTTGCCGTAGTAGTCGCCCACGCCGGCATGGTCCCTTCCGACGATAAAGTGAGTGCAGCCGAAATTTTTCCTGATGATTGCGTGAAAAATCGCTTCCCTGGGCCCGGCGTATCGCATGGCGGTTTTCAGCGTCCCAAAAACAATTCTCTTTTTTGGATAGTAATCCTTAATAAACTCCTTATAGACGCTCACGATTGTCTCTTCCGTAAAGTCGCCGGGTTTCTTCCATCCTATAATCGGGTGCACAAAAAGGGCATCGACGTACTCCAGCGCGCAGCGTTGAAGGTATTCATGGGCGCGATGGGGAACGTTACGGGTCTGGAAACCCGCAATCGTTGCATATCCGCGATCGGACAACAGTTTACGCACCGCCGCCGGAGAAAGATAACCGACAGGGTGTTCTTTCTCCTTTCGCTGGAACACATATACCTTCCCCCCCAACAGGTATTCCTTCATACCGTAAACCATTTTTACGCCTGGATGGCGAAGGTCCGTCGTAGCGAACACCTTTCGGGCATGAATGTCTTTGTCGTGAAAGTACACATCTTCTACTTTCATTCGCCCCAAAATACGCCCATTTTCGTCTGTGAGCGCCGCCGCGCCCGCCTCCCCGGCGCGATGGGCGGCTTGTTTGTCTATGTCCAATATGATGGGAATAGTCCAAGGCAGGCCGATAAACGTACTCGTGCCAACGACATCACGGAATTGCTTTTCGGTCATAAAGCCGGTCAGGGGGCTAAATACGCCTTCTGCGATATTATAAAGATCAGAAATCCCCGTATCAGACATGACCACACGAGGTAAACCGGACAGATCCCTTTGGGATTCCGGTGCAATATACCTGTTTACCAGTGTTCCGCCGTACGGACTATTCATCTTTTTCCCTTTTGCCCGTCGCCTTCATCATGCGGCACGAGTGTTGAGCATTTGAGCATCTTTCGGCAGACGTGTTTGCGAGCCATGCTCCAGTCGTTCGAACGACCCGTTGCTCTCATCAATCAGACGCCCGAAAAGCACCAGGCGCTCCCCGATCGATTCCAGGCAGTCATCGGCACAGACATCTATTTCGGCTCTCAGCCCCGAACCGACCAACCGGCCCGGAAGAGGAATCGTCAGATGGATTGTCTCGGCTGCACCGTACCGAAACGAATTGAGGTGAGAGAAGAGCGTTCGCCCGTCTCCGATGCCGTCGTAGTGGGTGATCGATAGTCGAACGGCTCCCATTCGCTCGGCCGTCTCATATATCACCCGCCACCAGGAGCTCACGGAGCGGACTTCTCTCAGTCGTAGCTGGGCTTCTTCGAAGATCCCTTTGACCTTTTTCTTCTCATTGGAGCGTTTCACCATGTGTCGAACCGCCTGGGGGATACCCTTGAAGCGAAGTACACCTACCATGCACAGGAAAAGGCCCAACAGCAGCAAGACACAAAGGAATACCACGAGCGTGCCGACATCACGGGTAACCATCATAAACGTTCCCAGCGCCGCACTCACTGCCGTTACGCCGTACAGCACAAGAACGATGTGCTTCTGTCGCAGCCCCATCTCCATCAAACGGTGGTGAATGTGTCGGCGGTCCGGCGCAAAAAGGGAGCGTCGCTCCAGCGATCTGCGGACTACGCTGAACAGGACGTCGAAGATCGGGATGCCCATAGCCAGCATCGGCAGCGCCAAGCCGACGGCCGTGGTGGTCTTCGTCGAGCTGATCACGCTGGCGCCCGCCAGCAGGAAACCCAGGAACAGGGAACCGCAATCGCCGAGGAACACCTTGGCCGGGTTGAAATTGAAGAACAGAAAACCCGTCAGCCCGCCCAGCCCGCCAAGCATGAGGACGGCTATCGCTGTGTTCTGCGCCCGCAGGGCAAATACCACCACCGCCGCGCAGGTGATGGCGGAAATGCCGGCTGCAAGCCCATCCAGACCGTCAATCAGGTTGATGGCATTGGTGATCCCAACAATCCAGAAAATCGTTATAGGCCAACTCATCCATCCGAACTCGATCTGGAACAGGCCGGGAACTGTCAGCGATTCGATCCGGACGCCCAGCGCGCAAAGCACCGCAGCCGCTGCTAACTCCGCCACGAGTTTCTTCCGCGCCCGAAGGCCCCGTATATCGTCCACCAAGCCGACGCCCAGCACGAACGTCGCCGTACAGAGAAGCCCCCCGATCTGCGTAAAGTCCCCGAAGAAACTCTCCCGGATCACCCTGTCAATTACCACGACGAACAACACAGATGCAATCACGGCAAAGAGAATCGCCAGACCGCCGATCCTTGGGGTCGGCACGGTATGGGCCTTCCTCATACCAGGCAGGTCCACCGCGCCGATGCGCGGCGCCAGACGGATCGAAAGGACGGTTGCGACAAGTGAAACCACCGTCGCCACGCAATATGTGATCAGATACGTTGCCATCTTGCCCAAGTCCGCATACCACCCCGCTCTGGATGATCCGGTGAAAGCCAACGGCCCGGTCCGTGGATCAAATAGTACTCGACGCGTTTCAGCAACCCGATATCGGCTCCAGCAGGTCCGCCTCTATTTCCAGGCTCGCGCCCAGACCAAGAATGCTGATCTCCAGCACGATCCGGTTTCGGCCGTCTTTCTGAATCACGGTTCCTTCGATGTCTCTAAAAGGCCCGGCGACCACCCGATAGCGTTGGCCAACAGAGACGCCCTGACATGGATCCAGCCTGGCGTCGCCGGCCAGCGCCCGTTCAATGGAAATACATTCCGACAGGAGTTTTTCCTGATCCGTCGCCTCTATGGTTTGACAGATTCGATTCGTTTTCATGGCAATGGTCCGACTTTCTTCGTTGCCGCAGAAAAATACGTATGAGGGGAACAGCGGCAGGGAAGTCTGTCTTTTTTTCCCCCCAATAATCTTTACCCGCCGAACGAGCGGAAGGAAGTAGCCGATACCCCGGTGAAGTAGGTCGCGGGCGAACGCCTTCTCAAATCGGGACTTAGTGTGCGCGATCCACCACTTCCCGGAAAGTTCGGCGATGCTTGATACCCCGGGGGGGACCATGGGCGGCTCTTCCGAAATTTTCAGCATGTCAATATCCCTTACCTTCCGACCGCGGCGCGCACTCCGTCCCCGTCGGCGCACCGACAAGGTTTTTTTCAACGCCCGCTCCGAGCGGGATTTCCTGTTCAATCCGGTCGTAATCGCAGATCGTTACGTTCACAGACCGGCGATCAGGCGTTTGGCCTCAGGCATTCCGGGCATCAGTTTCAGGCAGATACCTGCCTGTTGCCTGGCCTGAGATACTTGGCCCATTGCAGCGAGCGCCCTGGCAAAATTCAGACGCCACGTAACGTTGCCGCATTCAAGAGACAATGCGCGGCGGTAGTACATCACCGCCCGCTCATTTTCCTTGTTCCGAAAACAGATGTCCGCCGCTTTGACCAGCATCAACGCCGTCGCGTCCGGCGAATCGCACCGGGCAAGAACCAGGGTGGTCGCTTCGGACCGGGCCTTCGAAGCCAGATCGACCTTGAGCCGCCCTTCGAGAATATCAGCAACAAACATAAGCCTCCTCTCGTCGCCCCTGGCAATTTCGACGGCAAGGTCAGGCCGGTCGAGATGGAAGACGCATATCCTGATAATTCGCTCAAACCAGTTTCCATTCAGCGCAAGTGTTCGCCGAAACGCCGCCAGTGATGCAGCGGTGTTTCCCTCACATGCCTCAAGGATCCCTTCGGCAAGGCAGGATGCGGGATTGCACGGCGCCAGTGCGCGCCCTTTTCGAATCAAATCCGCTCCATGAGGATCGTCGAGTACAAACGTCCTCAACTGACCGGCCAGCGAATAGTTCGGGCCGAACGTGGGGCAGAGGGCATAGACGTTTTCAAGGTCCGCAACGACGGCCTTGGCGGTCCGCAGAGCCACGGGGCCGATGATTGTCTTTCCGGTTTCCGGTTCGGTGATTCGGCTGACGGCGCGCCAACGGTGCGCGTTCAGCCAATATCGGTAAACAACGTTTCCAGGCTGCCGACGGGCCGCCTCCCGGGTCAGGTCGATCAGCCTTACATAGTCCGCATCTGCGACGGCCCAGTTTTCCTCTCGTATCTGCCTCTCAAGCCGCTGCGCCTTGCCCCATGATTCATCGGCTAGGCTGGCTGCGTGCGCCCCGGTTACAGACCAGGCCCACACCCCCGCCAATCCCAACATGCAGACGAGGGCCATCCACTTCCGGGCGGGATTCGGCGTCTCCTTGCGGCGCGGCAAGTCGGCTCGCGACATCGTTACCATAAGCCCGCAGAACACCGCCGCAAGAACGGCGATCGACGGTAAATGCAGACCGAAATCACACATGCTGTGGATCAGGACGGCCAGAAGGCCCGCGCCGAGTCCGATGGCGACCGCGCCGCAGATGGACCGACGTTCCTGGAGACATCGCAGGTAGTTTCGCAGGATGACAACCGCGAATGCTCCAATAAGAACCAGCCCGACGACGCCCGTCTCTTCGGCCATCTGTACGTACTCGTTCTCGACATGGCTGGCAGTAGCGAGGATCGTGGATTGGTCGAACATCGGATAGATGTACTCGTGCACCCCCAGGCCGGCGCCGACCAGCGGGAATGCAGCCCAGGCGCGTACGCTGTCCCGCACAAGCTGCCAACGACCAATGTCTTTCCGAAGATTCCACAGGCTCGCGAGACGATCGTAAACCGAGTCGAATCCGACATAGAGCACGCACGCGAAGGCCCCGACGGCCAGCGCACACATAACCCATCCCCACTTGTCAAGGCGCCGCTTCAGGCCGAGTACTGCTATCGTAACGCCCCATGCAACCAGCAGAGAAATCATTCCCCCGCGGCTCAGCGACAGAAAGACCGAGGCGACGGCCAGGACTAT
The DNA here is from genome assembly GCA_034190305.1 of Planctomycetota bacterium. Taxonomy (GTDB): domain Bacteria; phylum Planctomycetota; class Phycisphaerae; order SM23-33; family SM23-33; genus JAUWNJ01. The sequence continues at coordinate 24,984 of JAXHSV010000005.1, forward strand.
CATCCCCGACAGATACCACGCCGGACGAAGTTCCTTCGCGCCCAGTCGTTCGACTGCCCGCGACAGTACGACGGGCGTCCGGCGGAATCCGCTCTTGAGGAACACAAGAAGCATCCCCAGAGCAGCGCCCACCGAAAGGTTCATGAACTGGCAGTAGTTGTTCCGATTGACGTATGGCCCGCCTATCGCCACGGCGGGAATACGCCAGTATATCTTTTGTGCGTCGGTAGCAATTTGCGCCAGTGTCAGCATCGCTACTGCCCCGCCGACGATCACGACTACCGCCAGCAGTCTCTTGATCTGGTTAGCCCGCCGATACACGTTGATCGTAACAACGAAAACCGCCGAGACCGCCAACGCCAGGCGCAGTGCCCGCTCTGTCGCCAGTGAATAGAAGGAAATCGTCATTTCCGTTCCCGACGGTTTCGACAGACTGCCGGCAAGGTTCGTCTTCATCGTTATCGTATTGGGCGTGACGGCGGCCAGAATACTCTGCGGCAGCGGAATCAGTTGAATCACGACCAGAAGCAGAAACAGGCCAAGGGGAACGTAGGCCCACGTCCACGCGATCGAGACCCTGCGAACGAAGACGATCTTCAGGAGGAAGCAGGCGACCATAACCCCGGAAATCAGTATGACAACCTCCTCGCCCCAGGCTTCCGCTGCACCGAATGCGAACGGCATAAACGCCAGCAGGATCGCCATCAGGCATTCGATCACACCGTCGAAGCAGATGGAGGCTCTGTCTTCTCCCATCGGGGGCGGACGGTCTATTTCCATGCGAGCGCCTCCGCTTGAAGTTTCGTCGTGATCGGAACGATCTCTTGTCCGCAAAGCACTCGCCTGGGACCATCGATGCAGACGCGGTAGGCCATGGTTTGGCCCAGACGGCGCGAAATAGCGCCGAATGCCTGCGACATGCGGGGTTTGCGCTCCTCGCTGCCGTGCGCGTCGGTGGCAACCAGCAACACAGCCCCTTCGTTCAGCCAATACCAGCTTGCCTTTTCGGACGACGGTCCGAATTCGCCCATAACGCTGCCGGCGGTAAGTTGCAGATATATCCCGTTTTCAGGCCATTCGAAGACAATTTCCGGATTCCTGCACAGCAGTTCGCATCGTTCCGGATGCGTGAGGATCGCCATGATCCCCATCGACGCCAGTTCCTGCGCGAGGCCTAGGGGACTGATCCAGGCTTCGTTAGGCAGTTCCAGCAGCAGGTATTTCCCTCCGTCCGCCACTGTCATCACCTCGTCCTTCCGGAGCAGGTCCGGTATCCGTTCGTCGATCCGGACATCCGCGCCGGGCCAGATCCGCAGCGGAAGCCCCTCGGTAGCAACGGTCCTGCGGAGGTTCGAGACGGCTTTGCGGATCTCCACATTGCTGTTCCTGCCGTCATAGCGCCCCAACTGATGTGGCGTGGCGACGACCTCTGTGATCCCGTCCGCGGTCAACTCACGACACAGGGCCAGCGCTTCGGCCGTCGTCTCAGGCCCGTCGTCCAGACCGGGGAGACAATGGCAGTGGACGTCCACGCGCTGGGCGGTACGAGCCCTGGGCGGCATGCGCCACTGTCGTCGAAATGAGCCTGTCTTTTCCATATCACCACTATCGCTATTCACTACGCCACATCCGCCTCGATCCTGTTACCGGCTTGGAGGGAATTGTCTGCCTTGGTTGCCAGTTCCCTGCCGGAACGGCCGTAGCCATAGCCGTAACCGTAACCGTAGCCATAGTCGCCATATCCGTATCCTCGCTTGCGGCTGTTAACGCCGTTGACGACAACGCCGAGGATTCGCGTGCCCACACTCAAGAGGGATTCGACGGCCTGTTGGGACGGCTTGCGCCTGGACTTGTCGGCGCGGAGCACCAACAAGGTCGCATCGCACCTCGCGCCCAGGATGCGCGAATCCGCAAGGGAGAGAACCGGAGGCGCATCGACCAGAACGCGATCGTACCGATGAGAAAGATCGGTGAGCAGCTTGCCGAACGCCTGGCTGTTCAGTATCTCCGAAGCGTTGGGGGGTATCTTTCCGCACGGCAAGATGTCCAGACCCTTGATGTTTGTATGCACAATCGTCTCGTCCAGTAACCCGCCGCCGACTAACACATCCGTAACACCGGAATGCTCCGTATCAACTTCGAAGATGTTATGCTGACTGGGATCGCGGAAGTCGGCGTCCAGGATCACCACCTTCTGACCGGCGCGGGCCATAGCCATGCCCAGATTGCTTATTAGTGTACTCTTTCCATCAGTAGGCGCCGGTGAAGTAACCAGCAGTGTCTTGGTCTCAATGTCGGGGGCGCCGAAATAGACGGCTGTTCGAATTGTCCGGTACGCCTCGGCAGCCTGCGAGGCTGGTTCAAGATCGACCACCTTGGCCACACGCGCAAATCCTTTCTTGCCCGATTGGAAAGGCACGACACCGAGGACGGGAAGTCCCAACGCCTCGGAGATTTCTTCGGCCGACTTGAGGCGGTGATCCATCCATTCGCCCATAAGCGCCAGGATTACGCTCATGATCACCCCCAATGCAAGAGCGATGCCCATGACCTGCGCTTTCTGCGGTTTGGAGGGTTCTTTCGCAGGTCGGGCCGTTTCGAGAAGACTGATGTTCAGCGCCCCTCCGTCATCGGTAATGTCGATTTCCTTGATCCGACTGTCCAAAATGTCGCATATACGTTCGGCACGTTTCCGCTCCGCATCAAGCATTGCGTATTGGACCGCTTTTGAGTTCAGTTCCTGCGCGAGTTTTCGCTGCGTTTCAAGCGACCTGCTAAGATCACTGACGCGGCTCTCGGCGGCGGCGGCCTGCTGTTTCAACCAGCCCAGATGAGCTTCGGCCAACTCACGAATGTTTTTCTGCTCTCGCTCGTCAAGCTGCTTCAACTTCAGATTTATTGTCCGAATCAACGGATGATCCTCTGTACACTCCTGCTGGAGCGCGATGAGCTGCAGCCTCAACCGGTTCCTTTTCTCCTCCAGTGTGCCGGTTCCCGGGGATGCGACTGACTGGCCGGAGAACAATTGTCCCTTCAGGTGAAGGATTCTGTTCGGATCAGCCAGCAGGGTCTCAGTCGATTCGCATCGGGCCTTCGCCTCCATCATCGCCAACTCGGCTTGCGTAAGAGCGTTCGACAACATGTCCAGACGCTTGATGATGATGTTGCTGTCGTCGGTCCCGAAAGAAACGATCTCGTTCTCTCGTTTGAAGGCCATGGCGGCCTTAAAGCACTGTTTCAATTCGGCGTCCCGACGCACCTTCTCCCGCTGAAGGATCTTCAGGATCTCGGCTGCTGTGTTCCGCTGTTGGTTGGACTGGTATGCGATGTACGACTCCACGATCGCGTTTACGATATCAGCGGCTTCCTGCGGGTAGGGAGAGTCCAGCGAGACCGTGATGATATCGTCGGCCTTACCGACGAACGCCTGAACGTTCGCCTTCAGGAAGGCCATTCGGTCGGTCATCTCGCCGAAGGTCAACATCTTCCGCGGCGCAATCAGCTTCCCCGCTCCCGAGAGAATCGGAGTGGACTTCAGCAGTTCGCATTGCGTATAGAGATAGTTCTTGGACTGCGTCGTAAAGCCGTCGCTGGTTACAATAACCTTCGGTCCCGTCCGCTCCACGAGCAGGCGGGACGAGCTGGTGTAGATCGGGGTTGCCCTTGAAAGATAAATGATGCCTGCACCTGCGCACGCTACAATCGAAAGCAGCACAAGCCAACGGCGTCGCCAGAGGGCTTTCAGAACGCTGTAGTGAGGCATGTTAGATTCGGATGGGGAGGCCACTTCGATCGCCGTTGAGGGAACCCGTCGAGGCTCCATCGACCAATGTGGCACTCGTACGATGTCGGAGGTCTTTTCAGTGTTCAACGATTTTCCTTTCGGTGTATCCGGGCTTGAGCATCAGACAACGGACACCATGTTCGTCCGTCCAACTTGCGGGGCACTGTTGAGCCTCCGAGCACTTGAGGCCGGAACCGGCCAAGGCGATCGATGCTCGCGGTCTGCATGTATCCAATGCGTCCATGCATTCTTTCCTCATCTGCCGGGGGACGCCTCTGAAGGCAACGGGTCCTGTCCGACAGACGGCTTCAAGGGTTCAAAATCTACGGCCCGCCCACACTCGCCCCGGCATTGACGCCGAGTCCCATTCGAATGATCTGCGAGAGGAACAAGCGTGTTCGCGTCCGCGGGGTCTGTTCGACGGCGACAATGTCGCCGGGTTTAATATAGACCTTACCGGCGCCTGCGGCGGAAGGACCGTTTAACCTGATCAGCAATGACACAATCTCATCGGCGGCGTCCTGTCTGTAAACCCTGACATACTGCGGATCGGCCAAGTCGTTGACACCGCCCGCGAAAGCAAGTGCGTCCATAACGGTGCATCGGGCCTTGGGACGCCAGGGAAATGAGCCGGGCTTGTTCACCAACCCGACGACAGAAACGGTCTGGGGTTCCATCGCCTCAACAATGATCGTATCGCCATCGGCGAGTTGCACGTCCCCGGCGGGTATGTTCATGTTCAACACAGGAATCGTACGGAAACGTTTTCCATCGGAACTCGAATCGCTGACGCTGATGTGAATGGCCGTCGCTCCGTCTTCGACAATACCACCGGCCTTCATGATTGCCGCTACCAGTGTCATCTCATTGCTGTGGAACTGGTAAACGCCGGGACATTTCACTGCTCCTGCAACGGAAATAGAAGAGAGGCGGTACTCGACCACACTGACGACAATACTCGGCTCCTTACGAACATACTTGGGATAATAAAGATTCGCGATATCTGCCTCGACTTGAGAGAGCGTCTTTCCGGCGACTTTCTGATTCCCTATGATAGGAAGAACGATTCGCCCTGCCGAGTCAACCCGGCACCTGTAAGGCTTGGTATCGTCACCGTCTCTGTCTTGCAACAGGCTGACGATTGCCGGCATCTGTAACTCTACCAGATCACCGGGGACAAACCGGTACGGCCCGCTGGGCATCCGCACCGGAAGAGCCTGCTTACATTCGACGTTGAAACGAACGGGGCCCGCCTTCTCAAAGGCACTGAGCTCCGTGTCGGATTGCTCATGCCTGGGGCCGCAACCGGTCAACAGGAGGGAAAGGAAAAGGGAAATCGCAGCGGTAGCAGACGCGATCTTCATCACCGCCGGCATCCGTCGTCCATGACGGTCGTTGTGCCTCGTCGAACCACGTTCCACACTTGTAACCCGCATCCATGCCTGGCTTGTCGCATTCGTGCTAATATGTTTCATTGTTGCCATCCTATGGCTTTAGTGTGCGTTACACCGGCCTGCCGAGAACTACCCGGCATATGCCGCCCCGGTCGTTGCTGTAACGGGGGCATGTTGAGCACACGGTTCCTTGTTCCGGCTCTATGGCGTTGACGGACTGCGGATAATTGTCTTCGAATCTTCGCTCAGGACGACGCCCAGGGTCGCGCCACCGGCGCCCGCCACAGCAACGCCTGCAACAGCAGCGCCGATGCCGAAATTCATCTTGCCCCCGGTCTTAGCGGCATCAATGGCGCCTTTCTGCACCCCCGCCTGCGCTTCGCCACCGGCTGCGTCGATCAGCGCCTTTTCACCGGAGGACTCGGCTGTCGGCGTGTTATCAGTCGCGGCTGCCAAGGTGTCGGTGGGTTGATGGTCAACCGATGCCGGAGGAGCATCGTCTGCACTGGTCGGAACCGCACCGGTGTCCGGGGACGGAATGTTTGCTGCGAAGGCCTCGACGCCGCCCTGCCCCAGGTCGGCGTCGGAAACCGCGTTTCCTAAATCGAACGGGTCGAATTCCAGCGCAGCCTGGACCGCACTGGGGCTGCTCAAATCGAGGGGTGTTACCGGACCGGAAGCGACGGTGTCGGATACTGCTGAAACATATATCGCAGCGGCTGCGGACAGCACAACAACCGACGCAACAGCAGATGTGACGAAAAATCTAGGACTCTTTCTCTTCATCGGTTCTCTCCTGCCTGGAGTTTCACGTTGGCTCTCTCTTGATAAGTACGAAAATTCCGTCTGTCTGGAGCACGAACAGGTGAACATGATGCTTCGCCGTGAGATGTCTCCGGCTCAACCTGCACTGGAAATGACATTGCCCGAGGAGGCAACGAAACAAAAGCGTCCAACAGCGGGGTTGTGGGACAAAATCCCCTGACGTGCTTGCTTCCGCCGAATGGACGGTTTACTGACCGGAAGTATGGGTTGTTTTCCAGCAAAACCAGCGCCTTTTGCGGCAACTGCGTGGGAAACGAATTACCCACATTCCCTTGTACCGCTCAAGGCCCCGACCCGTTTTGTCTTCATGCCTATCGGCATGCAACTATGATCCCTTGAATGAAAAACCAAAATAATCTTAAAATACTATGTTCGCGGAGAAAATCCCAATCCCGGCGACGTCTTGCCCGCAAAGACGACTCTGTCAACACCAGGCCGCCAGACGACCGCTCCGACTGCAACACGTCTTTCTTACAGTACTTATGCAGAGATATTGCTCAAACTGTGGGATTTTTTGATAACGCCTGTGAAAGCAGTGGTATGCGGATAAACAGGCCTCGCAACGATGGTGGATACCACTTGGGTTGGGAATCCCGAAGGCCACAAATCTGTCGCTATGGCGAGTAATTTGAGGCTTTTTAGCGGATAGGCAAGGGGGTAATGCCTGTATCGGAGTCGTTTTTTCATTTGCGAGGAGAATCTGGATCGGATGGGGATTGTAAGTGCTTGAAAATGTTGGGATTAGCATCGTGTAGGGTACGCTCGAAAAAGCCCACAGACAGTTTGAGAGATATTGCCCTTGTCATCCTCCATATAATATTGTAGAATTAAAATAGTGATGTTCAGTTTCAATTGATTATATTTCAACGGCGGGTGTTCGGGGCAAGGAGTGAGTTGTTGGCGTTGGGAAACAACCGGGACGGTTTCCGATTTTAGGTGAGTGGCAGGGTCAAGAGTAGTTGATGTTGTTGGGTGGCACCTTCAAGCGGAGCGTAACGCAGTGGAGCGAAGCTTGTGGGTGCATACCACGAAGACAAACAGCGTTTTCAGGGCACACAATTGTCCGGCATCAAGACACCCACAACCTCCACTTCGTTTCGGTTGAAGGCGCCACCCGAAATCAGTCCATCCGTTCACGTTTGGGCGCTTAAACGTGGCGCGGAATTGGGCGGCTCGTAAAAATTCTGAAAAAATTTTACATGTCCGTCGGTTGATGAATCTCCAGGCCGGGACGGGATTTATGGCAGCATTTTAGTGGTTTTTTAGGCCTGGTTCAAAGATGTCAATTTTGGGTAACAGTATTCATT
>JAXHSV010000050.1:0-15799 GCA_034190305.1 Planctomycetota bacterium
AAAAAATCGATCGCATACTCGACAAGATAAGACGTGAAGGCATCGGATCGCTCAGCAGGGGCGAGAAAAGAACGCTGCAACAGACGACCGAAGAAATGAAAAACGGTGAATGATAAATGTTAAACTGAAAAAGCGTTCAGCATTCAGCATTTCTCATTTAGAACTTAATATTTATCACTGGGTGCTATGAAATACGTCTCTACACGCGGACAAATCGAGCCTGTCGAGTTTCAGGACGCAGTACTGATGGGTCTAGCCGATGACGGCGGGCTGATTGTTCCCGAATCGATCCCGGACGTAACCGACCGGCTGGAGGAGTGGAATTCGCTTTCTTATCCCGATTTGGCCTTCGAAGTGCTGCGGATGTTTATCGACGACATTCCGGCCGGAGATCTGAAGTCGCTTATCGAAAAGACCTATGCCTCGGCATTCGAGCCGACGCCGGCGGTAACAGTGAAGGTCGGATCAGTCTATATTCTGGAACTTTGGCATGGCCCGACACTAGCGTTCAAGGATATTGCGCTGCAACTGCTGGGCAACCTGTTTGAATACATTCTCGCAAAACGTGGCGGACGCTTAAACATCCTAGGCGCGACCAGCGGCGACACGGGCAGCGCCGCGATCTCCGGCTGTCGAGGCAGGGTGGGCATCGACATATTCGTCATGCACCCAGCCGGGCGGGTTTCGCCCATCCAGCAGCGGCAGATGACAACCGTCCTTGACGAAAATGTTCATAACATCGCGATTGCCGGTAGTTTCGACGATTGCCAGCGGATTATGAAAACACTCGCCGCCGACCTTGATTTCAAACGTAAATGCTCGCTCGGCGCCGTCAATTCGGTTAACTGGGCCCGTGTCTTGGCGCAGATTGTGTACTATTTCAAAGCCTTCTTTGAAGTCCGGTCCCGGACCGGTGCGGCGCAGGTTCGTATCGAGGTTCCGACGGGCAATTTCGGCGACATTCTCGCTGGTTGGTACGCCCGGCAGATGGGCCTGCCGATCAGCCAACTTATCCTCGCCACCAACGAAAATGACATCCTCGCAAGGTTCTTCAACACCGGAGAGTATTCCGCAGGCCGGCTGACTCAGACGCTTTCCCCGTCAATGGATATTCAGGTGGCCAGCAATTTCGAGCGGTATCTGTATTACAGGCTAGGCTGCGATGCTTACCGCCTGCGGGGTTTGATGGATGAGTTTGCCCGGACCGGTTCGTTACGAGTGAAGGTGGAAAACGTGGCCGCGAACACCGCGACCACGGCACCCAAGTCGGTTGATTCAGATATTGTGGCTGGTGTCGGAACGATGAACGACGTACTGGCGACCATTCGGAAGTATCATCGGCGGTATGATTACCTGCTGGACCCGCACACTGCCGTTGGGGTGGCGGTGGCTGAACGATTGGGGACAGAGGGCGACGAACCTCTTATCTGCCTGTCCACCGCCCACCCGGCCAAGTTTCCCGAAGCCATTAAACAAGCCACCGGCAAAGACCTGGCCAATCATCCAACCATTGACGCACTTGCGGACCTTCCGACTCGCTGCGTCGAACTGCCGAACAGCATCGAGGCGGTGAGAGAGTTCATTGTTGAGACAGTTGGATAACGGATTCAGCCGCGAACAACGCGAACAATAGTTCGTTTCAAATTGGTAATTTCGGTACAATGTTGAGAAGTCGTAAGAGACGTTGAGGATAAATTAGTGATAGGCAAACTACCAGAAGAATGGCTCAAGCAGGCCGATTATGACATGGAGACCGCCGAGTTCATGTTTCGGGGAGGCAGGTATTTCTATTCGGTTTTTATGTGCCATCTTGCGGTCGAGAAATCTCTTAAGGGGTTGTATCGGTTGAAGTTGGATGAGGTTCCGCCCAAGACACACAATCTGGTTTTCTTGCTGAAAAAGGTTGGAATTAAACCACCTGAGGGTGTCGATATGTTGCTGGTGACATTAACCGAAGCCCAGGTGGATGTCCGATACCCCGACGACATGGCTATGTTGCAGACAAATTATACGAAGTCTGTTAAAGATCTGTTGGCGAATGCGAAAGAGGTTTTGAAATGGATAAAAATGCAGTTTTAGAGATCGTTGCTCGCTTCCAACACGCCCTTTTTGCCAGAGGTGTTGAACCGCAGAAAATCGTTTTGTTCGGCTCATATGCCACGGGTAACTATCGCGAGGGAAGCGATATCGACCTGGTTGTTGTTTCAGAAGATTTCAATGGCAAGGGGTACTGGGAGCGAATAGAACTGCTTTCAGCCGCAATCTGTGATCTGTGGGAGCCCATTGAGGCCGTCGCCATGACGCCGGAGGAATGGGAAAAGGGCGATTCCATGATCGCCCAATTCGCCAGAGAAGGCGAAGAGGTCTATTCGGCGTAGGGGAAAAAAGGTCCACGAATTACACGAATTGCGGAGGGGAAAACGACAATAGAAGATTACGTGCGCAGTGGGTGATATCCCAATATGGGAAGGACAGGCTATGAAAGCCAGGAAAACGGAAAAGCTGAAAAGGTCCGAGTTGCAACGACTAAACAAACAGGCATTCTCGGCCTGGCGTCAGGAATACCCTGCCCACACCCTCGAACTAACGAAAAAGTACCTTCAGGCAGACCAGGAAAATCCTTGGATATGGCTCATTTATGCCCAGACGTTAACAATCTTAGCCAGGTATCGAGAATCGCGCACAGCCATAATAAAGGCCATTAAACTTCTGGAAAAAGACAAGTACAGGCAGTATCTCGCTTACGCTGAAATGGGGCATTTGTATAAAGAGAGGGGGAAGTACTCGCAGTCCGAACAATGGTACCGAAAGGCCATCGAGTGTCGCCCGCGGAACACATCGGGCTACACCTATCTAGGTGCGGTTCTGGCAAGGCAGGGCAAGTTGAAGAAGGCGGAGCAGTGTTATCGTAAGGCTACGAGATTCAAACCCCTTCCTGAAGAAGTACATCTGAATCTGGGGAATGTCCTGCGATCACAAGAGCGTTACAAGGAAGCCGAGAGATGTTTTAAGAAAGCGCTTCAAGTTGACCCTAAATATGCTTTGGCCAAAAGAGCACTGAAGGATATCGAGAGAGTTTTCTCTATGCAGAAGAAAACCAAGAGTCGGCGTAAAAAGTAGGAAGCCGTCATGTTCGCTACAAGGCGATTTCTTTTTCCCCTGCCTCGTAGTTCCTAATCCCCAATCAATATTGCTATTTTCGTGTAATTCGTGTAATTCGTGGACTATGCTGTTTTTGTTTGCAGCCAAAAAGGAATTAGAAATGACAAAGATAGCGATAACCGGTTCTGCCGGTCGAATGGGTCGGCGGATAGCGGCCTTGGCGATCGGGTCGGAGCAGTTTGATATCGTTTCTGCTCTGGAAGCGCCGGGCCACGAAGCCATCGGGCGCGATATAGGCGAATTGGCCGGCGCAGGGACATTCGGCGTGAAAGTAACGGAGCAACTTACGGACGCCCCGCAGGTTCTTATCGACTTTTCGCTGCCTGAAGGGACGATACACTGGCTTGAGGTTTGCCGAGAGCACAACGTGGCGATAGTCATCGGCACTACCGGACTGACGGAATCGCAACTTGCGGAGGTGGCTGATTCCGCTTCTCGCATCGCAATCGTCCAGGCTGCAAATATGTCCGTGGGCGTGAATCTGCTGCTGAAGGTCGTCGGCGAGGTCGCTTCGGCGCTCGGTGAGGACTACGACGTCGAGATTACCGAGACACACCATCGTTTCAAGAAAGACGCTCCCTCCGGAACGGCCATCGCGCTGGCAAAGAGCGTCTGCGCCGCCACCGGCAGGGAATACGGGGACTCGGCTGTGCTGGGCAGGGGCGGGCAGTGCCGGCGTCGCCCCGGCGAGATAGGAATGCACGCCGTTCGCATCGGCGACACGGTCGGCGAGCACAGCGTCCATTTCGGCTGTCTTGGCGAGACGATAACAATCTCGCACTCCGCCCATACGCGCGACACATTCGCCCGCGGCGCTCTGCGAGCAGCAATGTGGGTCGCCGATAAAGGGCCGGGGTTGTATTCGATGCAGAGTGTGCTGTTTGGAAGATAAGTATGCTTTTCACAGGAGAAAAAGGTGCCGGAAACTTCTCGCCAGCGAGTGCTTAACGCAGTCAATCACAACCAGCCGGATCGCGTGCCGATAGATTTCAGTTCTCACCGCGCCAGCAGCATAATGGCTGTCGCTTATCGCAGGCTTCGTGAATATCTGGGCCTGCCCGACCTGCCGCCGCGAATCCACGACGTGATTCAACACCTTGCGATTGTGGACGACGACGTGCTGGAACGCTTCGGTATTGATACCATTGATCTGTGCAGAAGTTTCAGCGAAGACGAAACCGACTGGAAGCCGTGGAAACTGCCCGACGGTAGCGATTGTCTGATTCCCGCCTGGACGAACATACGAAAAGAAGGCGACGACTGGTTCCTTTGTTCGGCCGACGGTAAAAAACTCGGAATCCAGAAGCCGCACATGTTCAATTTCGACCAAACCTTCTGGCCGATGAAGGACGACATACCGGAGGACCTTTCGAATATTCTTGAGATTTCAAACGGTATCCTTTGGACAATTCCGGGGCTGCCGAATCCGGCCGTTACCACCCCGACCGATATAACCAAAGCCGCCGAGGCGCTCCGTAAATCTACCGATAAGGCGATTGTTGCAACCGTCCCGTTCGGCGGGCGCCTTATGGAAATGGGCCAGTTCCTCTGTCGAAATGACAACTTCCTTATGATGCTTGCCGCAGAGCCGAAGGCGGTCCATCGCCTTATGGACAGCCTGGTGGAGATGTACCTGCCGCGGATGGAAGAGTTTTTGGAGGCAGTTGGTCCGTTTATTGACATCGTTCGGTTTGGTGACGATCTGGGGATGCAGACCGGTCCGCAGATTTCGCCGGCAATGTATCGTGAGTTCTTCAAGCCGCTACACTCGCTGTTGTGGAACAAGGCAAAGGAGATGACCGGCAAAAAAGTACTGCTGCACTGTTGCGGCGGGATCAGGCCGCTGCTGGACGATCTGATTGACGCGGGACTGGATGCGATCAATCCCGTCCAGACAAGTTGCAATGGTATGGACCCGGCCGGGCTTAAAGCAGATTTCGGCGATCGATTGTGCTTCTGGGGCGGCGGATGCGATACGCAGTCTGTTCTACCCCTCGCAACTCCGGAAGAGGTCAGGGCGCATGTACTGAAGCGTCTGGAAATATTTTCTCCCGGTGGCGGGTTTGTTTTCCAGCAGATTCACAACATCACCGCCGAAGTCCCGCCGGAGAACATCGTTGCCATGTTCGACGCAATTGCTGAATTTAATGGATGAGAGGTCAGATGCCTGACGAAATGGGCCACAGAGGCGCAGAGAGCGCAGAGAGGTAGAGAAATTAAAGAAAATGTAAGTGTTCAGCCTTCGGCGTTTTGTAACAGACCCCAGCTTTAGCGGGAGTGTGTGTCTTGAGAAAAGCAAAATTTATTTCTCTGCGTTCTCTGTGCCTCTTCGGCCCATCTGCTATAATGCCGATGAGGAAAAATCGCACGGAAGGTGAGTAAGAGCAAATGGCGCGGCGAAGGGCATGGAAGCAGAACGGTTGTCGCTGGCAGGTTGCCCCTGACTGGGACGGGGCTGCCGAAAACGCCCGGCTGCTGAAAACCTCACCACTGATTGCGCAAATCCTTCATAACCGCGGATTGGATGAAATCGAACATATCCGCAGGTTCCTCAATCCCAAAATGACGGATCTCCATCGGCCTGAACTTCTGGGGGGAATGGACGTTGCCTCCGAGCGACTAGCCTCGGCTGTGCGCGACGGTGAGAAAATCTGCATCTACGGCGATTATGACGTGGACGGAATTACGGCAGTGGCGATTCTCTATCGCTGCCTGGCGTTGCATGGGGCGGATGTCGATTTCTATGTGCCGCACCGGCTGGAGGAGGGCTACGGCGTTAACGTCGAGGCCATTGAAAAAATTGCCGCCGATGGTGTAAAGTTGCTGGTAACGGTGGATTGCGGCATATCGGCCGTTGAGCAGTTGCGGCGGGCGGGTGAACTGGGCATGGATGCGATTGTAACGGACCATCACGCCCCGGATCCGTCTTTGCCGGAGGTTCTGGCGGTTGTTCACCCAGCCTTGGCGGGCAACTATCCCAACGCCGACCTGTCAGGGGCGGGCGTCGCTTTCAAACTCGCCTGGCACCTGGCTCGCCGGCTCTGCGGAAGCGAACGTGTGGATGAACCGACGCGGAATTTCCTGCTTGAGGCGACCACGCTGGCGGCGCTGGGGACCATCGCAGACGTGGTTCCGCTGCTGGATGAAAACCGCGTCCTGGTTGTTTATGGTCTGAAGGGCCTGGCGGCTACGGAGCATCCGGGTCTTCGCGCTTTGATAACCTCTGCCTGTCTGGACTGCGAAAGGCTTGATACGTTTGATATCGGGTTTCGCCTTGCCCCGCGTCTGAACGCCTGTGGCAGGATGGGGCATGCGCGCCTTGCGGTAGAGATGCTGACCCGCGCCACACCGGACCGATGCCGCCGAATAGCCGAGTACCTCGAAAAGCAAAACACCGAGCGACAGAAGATCGAACGGCGGATTACCGAACTAGCCGTCGAAATGGTTCGTTCCGGCGCCTTTAAAGGTAAAGCAATCGTGCTGGCTTCGTCGGATTGGCACGCCGGTGTTGTCGGGATAGTGGCTTCTCGACTGGTGGATCGGTTCGGCAAACCCGCCGTACTGATTGCACTGGAGGGCGCGACCGGACGCGGTTCGGCAAGAAGCGTTGAAGGATTCAACATGCGGGACGCCCTGTCCGCCTGCAGCGAACATTTGTTAAGTTTCGGCGGGCACGCCATGGCGGGCGGACTGCGGTTGTCGGCTGAGGCGGTCGGAAAATTCACCGCCGATTTCGTCCGCTACGCCGGTGAAAATATCGCCGAAGATGCGATCCTGCCGGCGCTGAGAATTGACGCGGAGGTAATGCTGGCGGAGTTGCCGTTTGCGGTTGTCGAGCGACTGGAGCGCCTTGGTCCTTTCGGCCGGGGCAATCCCAGACCGCTTGTGGCTGTACGCTCTGTCCGCATTATGACGCCTCCGCAGCGGATAGGACGAAACGGCGGGACGGTAAGTTTCATCGTCGGCCAGGAACAACCTCAAAGCACGCGGATGCGGTGTGTCGGTTTCGGTATGGGAAAATTGGCCGACAAACTCGCCGGCGTCAATACTGTTGATATTGTCGGCGAACCGGTGCTGAATCATTTCAACGGCAGAAGCAGCGTTGAAATGCACCTCCGCGACGTTGTATGGGAATAAATCGATTTCAGGTTTTGGATTGCGGCCATACGGCCGGGCGTCTGCCCGAATTGCGGATTTTGCCCGACAGTTTGGATTTTTCCCACAGCGCCGCAACAGGTCCGCTTGCGGCATAGGTGATCGCTGCCAGCGGAAGAGCAAATTGGCCGAACATCAGTACTGAGGCAATGGCGCCAACGGCCAGGACGATGTGACTGAACGGCTTCCTGCCTATTACGAATCGGTTGACCAGGTGCGGGTATCGGAACCGTGTAACCATCAGGATTGCTACGGCGAGTGTTGCAGCAGGCAGGGCGACACCGACAGTAATGTTCAGCCACCTGGCCGATTTCAAACCTTCTTCAACGTTCTGAATATGCCCGAACAGCAGAACCATCGCAGCGACCAGCACCGCAGCGGCGGGCGAGGGCAGACCCTTGAAATACATGTGGTGCAGGAGGTCGGGGGCGTTTTCGACAGTGAACCTTGCCAGACGAAGGATCGAACAGCAGAGGTAAATAACAGCAATGACCATCACGGCTTTACCCAGATGCGATGCCTGAGAGGCAAATATCTCAAAATCCGGGATTTCGCGTGTCATTGCGACTGCATGGACCATGAGGATCGCCGGGGCGACGCCGAAACTTATTATGTCGCAGAGGCTGTCAAGCAGTGCGCCGAAATCGGTCGCCCGGCGGGTCATTCTTGCCACACGCCCGTCCAGAGCGTCGAACAGCAGTGCCGCGAAGATTAACCAGGATGCAATCATAAGGTTTCCGATCCCTCCGGTGTTTCCCAGACCTGTCTTAGTGGCGTAGTGGACTGAGGCGAAACCGGCCGTTCCGTTCATCAGCGTTACAATTGTCGGAAGGGCGGCGATGCTGCGAAGGGCTGTCTTTCGCAGCGGACGGCGACGAGACAAATCATCGCCGACGGTTTCTTTATTTGCCGGGTCGTTCACGATTATTTCTCCTGCGACGCCTGATCTGTTCCCGTCGGGCGGGCGAGAACAGTCCTGCCTGCACGAACGGTCTGACCGATCTGAACGGCAATTTCGCCGATCATGTTGTGAGGTATCATCGTCTCCACGCGCGAACCGAACTTGACCATACCAATCTGCTGGGCGGTGATAACTTTCTGTCCGACACACAGATCGGTAACGATTCTGCGGGCGATAAGCCCGGCAATCTGACGGACCACTACGGGAAACGCCCGCCCGTCGCCGCCGGTAGCCGACAGGCAAATTGTCGAAGATTCGTTTCTCTCCGCCGCCTCGGGTTTCCGTGCATCGGCGTACCCTCCGGGGCGATGTTCGATCTTCACTACCGCTGCGGCGCACGGGCTGCGATTTACGTGAACGTCGAAGATACTCATAAAGATTCCGATTCTCACCCCGTCGGTTCCGAGCGGACTTTCTGCGCCCACCGGCGTTATATCTACGACCTTTCCGTCGGCGGGAGATATAAAAGCGTTCTCTTCAGCCGGTCTGCGCTGCGGATCGCGGAAGAAACACAATACATAGACCCATACCAACGCCGGCAGAACTGCAACAGGCCAAAACAGCCATATTGCCACTGTTGCCGAAACTCCACAAACGACTGTGGCGATAAGCATTTCACGCAGGCCGTATTTTGTCAGGGGGAATCGCACAATATGAGTTTAAGCCACGAACAACGCGAACAAAACAGAATAAATCCACGAATTACACAAATTGCACGAATTTTCGAAAACAAAAAACAAGATAGTCCACGAATTACACGGATTACACAAGTTCAGGAATTCACACTGACGATAGTTTCTCGAAGGTGCGACGGAAAAATATTTTTAATATTATATTATATTGTATTGACAGGTATCTTGTATAGCGATATACTGAATATATGGCCGATGGATTTTTTGACAATTGGACGACGCAACTTCGGAAGGGTTTGCTGGAGTTATGCGTATTGAGCGCGATCCGGTCGCAGCGGTTGTATGGATACGATATTGTCAAGCGGCTTCGGGAAATCGAAGGGCTGGTCATCAGCGAGGGCACGATTTACCCGATTCTCAGCCGGTTCAAGCGCGAGGGACTTGTCTCGGCGACCGTCGAGGAATCACACGAAGGCCCGCCGCGAAAGTATTACCAGTTGACACCTGCCGGCCGGCAGCAGTTGCAACAGATGATCCGTTATTGGCGACTCATCGCCGGCGGCGTGGATAAATTACAGGAGAAATAGTCATGATAGAGTTGACACCTGAAGCCCAACGGCGTCTGGATAAATACCTGGATGAGGTCAAGACATACCTGCAGGCATGTCCTTCAGTTGACGGCGAGGATGTCCGGCGGGACATAATAGGGCATATCGAGGCCGAGCTGGAAGGTTGCGATGGGCCGGCGGATGCGGATAAACTCGGAGCAATACTCGAACGGTTGGGAAGTCCACGACAGTGGGTTCCTGAGGAAGAAATCTCCTGGTGGCGGAAAATCCTGCTTCGTCTCCGCCGCGGCCCGGAAGACTGGCGACTGGCGTATATTGCCTTCGGCCTGCTCGTTCTGGGCGTCCTGCTGGGCTGGGTCTTCTGCGACGTTCGTAAGTTCCCCATCTATGAATCCATGAAAACCGATGTCTGGCAGTACAAGAGCGACGGATCTCTGGAACAAAGAGATATGCGAGTCCGTGTACGGGACAAAACACGGCACGAGTTTAATGAAGAAGTCTTTGCCTTCTTCGTCGTGTTGAGTTTTGTCGCAGCACGGGCTTCGCTTGCTGTTACATACGGGTGGGAGAAACTGGGGGCGCAAAGGTGGCTGCTCTATCCGCCGTTGCTGATTGTGTATTTATTCATCACCTTATTGGTATTCCTCTGGCCTATCGTGATAGGCGGTTTGGCGGACGCATTACCTCACACTTCTTCTTTATACAAGTCCTGGATGCGAATTACACATGCTCCGGAACACAGTACGAGATTCGTCTTGTTGTGGATTCTGCTGATCGGTTGCGCGCTCAGTATATGGTGGATGATTCTTGGCTTGGTATTAACTCGCTGGCCTGGAATGGTGCGAAAGGTATTTGTTCCGTTTGGTGACAATTTTGGCAGGAGACACTCACTGGCGATGTTCCTGGTGGGTGCGGTTATGGCTGTCCTTTGTGCCGCGAGTATCGCGCTGGCGGTCTATTTTGTTCCTGTCGAACCTACAGGCTTTGGCCCGAGATGAAGGTGTAGGCTGGGACGAAGTCCCAGCCTTCTTCTCATTCATCAGGGGCGGCAGTGGGTGTGCCTTGGTGAAAGACCATTTGCCACCGGCCATCCATCAGCTTCCAGATCGAACTACGCAAAGAATGCTTCATATGGGGGTGAGGTTCATCATGCTTGACCACACGGTAAGTAGTCAGTGCCACACCTGGCGCCAGAATCTTTGCATCAAAGTGCGACAGTGACATTCGAACTGATGACATTCCTCCGGCACACTGCGGCTTACGGTAGATCGTACCAGAAGCTCCGAACTCCACAAACTCGTCTGCGAGCAAGCGATCTATATCATTTGGAGATTCTCGCACCTCGGGTTGAAGTAGTTGATTCTCCAGATCGCAGAGCAGCGTGGTCAGCGAATCCTTCATCCTATTTTCTTCCTTCTTAATCTTTCTGCCCAACGGTTATCTTCTAGGCAGGAACCCGCCGCCGGCAAGTGCCAAGGACAGCCTACCAGCTCTTCTTTTCTGTTAGAAATTCGTGTAATTCGTGGACTATTTTGTTTCCAGCAGTGCGATGATTTGCCTGGCCAGGTCGGTTTTGGCCCGTCTGGCCCATGTCAGGACGATGCCGTCGGGCGAGAGGATGCAGGCTTCGGATGTCTCAGCGCCCATTGCGGCGGGGGGGTTGAGGACGACGTAATCAGCGTTCTTTCGTTGCATCTCGTCGCGGGCCTTGGCTTCTGCCTGCTCGGTGGGCAGGTCTTCGACAGCGAAGGCGACAATGATCTGGCCCGGCCGCTTTCGTCGGCAAAGCCCAGCCAGGACGTCCTCGGTCGGTTCGAGTGTTATCCGCACAGGCCCGGCGGAGCGGGAAATCTTGGTTCCAGCGGGTTTTTCGACGGTAAAGTCTCCGACGGCAGCGGCCATGATTAAGGCATCGCAATCGTCGAATCTCTCGTCGAGGGCCTGGGCCAACTCCCTGACGGTTACAAACCTTACAACCTTGCAGCCTGCGGGCGGGTCAATCGCCGTCGGGCCTGTGATTAGAGTTACCTCATGCCCGGATAAAACGGCTTCGGCGGCAACGGCATAGCCCATCTTCCCGCTGGAGGCTGTGGTGATGAAGCGGACGCTGTCGATGTACTCCCGCGTCGGACCTGTTGTAACGATGATTTTCACGGAGATACAGTAACCGGTAATCAGTAATCAGTAAATCGAAAGAAGCGAAACAAAATATCAGCAGGGATGCAGGGGATAAACAAAGTGATCAAAAACAACAAAAAAGTAGATTGTCGGAATCTGGAGAAATAATTAAATCTTTTTATCCCCTGCATCTCCTGCATCCCTGCAATATTTTTATCGTAGTCAGAAATCCAGATTCTTAGGGGGGTTGTCCAGGCGGATATATTTGGAGGCGATCCAGTCGTCCTGAACTTTGAATATCCTATACCCGTATCCTCGCAGGTCCATGGGCCTGAATGTCCCGCCAACGGTGTAGATTGTGAAATCGCCGGTGCTGCACTCTTTGGTTGTATGAGTGTGCCCGGCCAGGATGATGCGTACGCGATACTTGCGTGCGAGCGTCAACAGCCGACGACGGGCGGTCGGGTGCATGTTGGTTAGTTTATGGCGTTCATCCTCGGTTTTCGTATAAGGCGGATTGTGCAGAAGGATGAAGATATGAGTTCGCTTCTGGCCCCTTGATTGGGCGAGTGTTTTTTCCAGCCAGTTCCACTGTGCCCGCACCTCGGCGCGAAAATCGGAATCTTTGATATTGAAGTAATAGGTGTCGGTGCAGAGCGTCATGGAGTTCAGGCAGATGAAGTCGCAGTTATTGTGGGTGAATACATAGTAATCTTTTCCATATCTTTGTCGGTAGTTTTGGAGGGTTTCGTGATCGCGGATATCGTGGTTGCCGGGGATGAAATGGACGGGAACCTTGAATTTTTTCAGGGCTGGGTCCAGGTCGTCGGTCATCTTTTTCTTAAGCCTGTGAGTCATATCGCCGGGTACGAGGACGACGGCGGGTTTCAGTCGGTTAATCTGGCGTCGCTGCCGTGCAAAGCGTCGGTTTGTCCCCTTGGCGAATCCGACGTGCGGGTCGCCGGTCAGGACGAAGTAAAACGGTTTGAATGCCTGTGTTTGTCGGGTCGTTGTCTGCATGGCGGTAGCCTAATATCATGAGAGTTTATCTCCATCGGCGGGCGTTTCGCAAGAGCAGAGCGGGAACTGGGCAGCTATGAGGATTGTCGTTGGATTTTTAACCTACACAACGTTACGGTTTGTGAAGAAGTTTTTCTACTGCGGCGAGAATTTCGTCCGGTTCAGCCATTCTGCCAATTCCGACGGTTCCACAGGCCAGGCGGCCTTCTTTGGGGCCGACGACGTGAACGCCGCGCGCCTGTAGTTTTTGAATGTTATCTTGCGTAGGGGGGGCCTGGAACATTCGCGTATTCATTGCCGGCGCGATTAGTATCTCGCAGCCTCCCCACGCCGACAGCGCAAGGGCAGAGACGAGGTCATCTGCGATTCCGACGGCCATTTTGGCGATGATGTCGGCAGTGGCGGGGGCGACGATCATCAAATCCGCCTTCTCGGTCAGCGAGAGGTGTTGAGGCCGGTAGTTTTCACCCGCCTGCCAGAGCGATTTGAACACATCCCTGCCCGTGAGGGTCTGGAAAGTCAGCGGCGTGATGAACCGCTCGGCGGCGTCTGACATGGCTACGCTGACGCCGGCGCCGGCCTGTGTCAATTTGCTCACAAGGTCGGCGGATTTATAGCATGCGATCCCGCCGGTTACGCACAGCAGCACCTCGGCGCCTTCCAGTAAGTGTTTATTTTCGCCGGTCATAAGCAGGGTCCGGAACTTTACTCCCTGTCGGGAATTCGGATGATCTTTTCCGGCGGGGGCACATCGGAATTTTCGTAATCAATGGCAATCTTGTCTTCGAGTATTTCCTGAATGACGACTTCCATATCGGTCATACCCTCGGATCGGTCCACGAAGGGTCTTGCGCCTTCGAGCAGTTCGCCCCATCGTTTCATAATCAGTGCGGTGAGTTTGAAACGCCCACCGACCTTGTAAACCAGTTCATCGCTTTTCAATGCCTCAATCATTTCTGCGTTTGCTCCTTTATGAGATCGACCACTTCCCGGATTGCGGTGTCCAGGTTGTCGTTAACTATCCTGTGATTATATATCCCGTTGCCTGCGGCGATACAGATTTCTTCTTTCGCCCGTGCGAATCTTCGTTCGATCGTATCGGGTGATTCGGTTCCTCTGCCGGACAATCGGCGCTTCAATTCATCCTCGTCGGGCGGACCTATGAATATAAAAGTCGCATCCGGCATAGCCCGATGCACCTGCCTGCCTCCTTCGATGTCGATTTCAAGGATAACGGTCTTTCCCGCCGACATCGCCTCGGACACCGGTTTTTTCGGCGTGCCGTAATAATCGCCGAAAATCTCGGCCCATTCAAGTAGTTGCCCATCGGCGATCATTTTTTCGAATGTAGGCCGGTCCACGAACAAGTAGTCTCGCCCGTCGATTTCCCCCGGCCTGGACTTGCGCGTAGTGGCGGAGACGCTGTAAAAAGCATCCGTTTGCCGAACCACCTCGCGGACGATTGTGCTCTTTCCGACCCCGCTTGGACCGGTAATCACAAATAAGTGACCGATTTCCAATGCCCGATTCCTAATCTATGACTAATTCTCAATTTTAAGTTAATGCCCAATTCACAACATCCAATGTCTTGCAATGCTTTTTCTTTGTCATTCGTTTTTGGACATCGGGCATTGATTGGTCATTTGTCATTGGGTAGTGGTCATTTATGTTTCATTCTACGTTCTGCACCTGCTCTTTTATACGGTCGATGGCGGTCTTGATTTCCACAACAGCCAGCGAGATTTGACCGTCGCTTGATTTGGATGCGATAGTGTTGGCTTCGCGGAGCATTTCCTGTGCGAGGAAATCGAGTTTTCGACCGGGCTGGTTGGCGTCTTTGACCACGGTCCGGAACTGTTCGATGTGCCCGCCAAGGCGAGACAGTTCTTCGGCTATATCGCACCGCTCGGCAAAGAGCGCAACCTCCCTCGCCAGGGTCGATTCGTCAAGTTTCAGTTCCGCAGATGCCGTCAGTTCAGCTACTCGCCGCCCGAGACGATCATGATACTCCTGAACGACGGCGCCGGTCCGTCCGGATATGTCGGAGAGATATTGCTCGATGGTGTCGCATTGGGTAAGAATGTCATCGGCGACGACCTTGCCTTCAATGGTTCGCATCTCCAGAAGGGCGGCGATGGTCTGGTCAATCAGACCGAGCATTTCTGATTTGATCTGGTCGGGCAGGCTTTCAGAATCAGGCGACGAACATACGCCCGGCAGCGACAGCATGGACGCAATGTCCAGTGTGATCTTTATGTCGGTCTGGTCCGTCCTGATGATGTCAAGTTGCTCGATGTATCGATCCAGGACGGCGATATTTATTTGCGGCGCAGCCTCCACCGAAGTTGCCGCAATCCTCATTACGAACTGAACGCTGCCTCGATTGAGACTGGTCCGCAGGCGGCGGTCAATTTCGCCTTCCAGCCCGCTCCACATTTCCGGCAGGCGAACGACAGCCTTGAAATACCGACTGTTGACCGAGCGGATTTCGACGGCGTACCGGACGCCCTCGATTTCCCGGCTTTGAGACCCGAAACCTGTCATTGACCGAATCATTTCAATTTACTCCTGCTTGCCTGCCTGTCGGTGGGCAGGTCAGTTTGTCGTTCCGGCCGGAGCCGACGTCGCAGCGCCCGTCGCCGGAGCGGTGGTTATTGTTGCGGAAGGGTGCGGATAGACGCCTGTTTGTATGTCGCTGTCTTTCCAGCCGCTGAGATAAGCCCTGGCCTTTAGAATCGTTCCCGGCGTGACGCGGACGGGCGCTTCGTACTTCCGCGACTTGCGTGTCGGTGCGCTGCCATCGACAGTATAGAAGATGTCCGCCTTTTGCGGTTTGGCGGTTATCGTTACCCGTTTGGCCTTGGTAATGGGTTTCGGCGACGGATAAAATCTCGGTGTGTCGATCTTTTGCGGTTCTCCGCCCCGGAACGATTTCGTAGCGCCTATAGACAGCAGAAGGAATATGCCGACCAGCACAATTGTTACCCATGTAAAGACATCACCGGTCCGCGTTCCGAAGGCGGATTGTCCTCCACCGCCCAGGATACCGCCCAAACCTCCTGGGTGAAACCGGCCTTGGGCTGGGAGAAGCGCGGCGTGCAGGAGAACTCGGTGAGATAGTCCTCTGGCGGGCCGAGCGGCTCGTGCGGGATGTGCACGGTCAGCGGCGAGAACGTCGAACC
>JAXHSV010000051.1:0-15736 GCA_034190305.1 Planctomycetota bacterium
GCAAACGACGGCTTCTTGTTAATTTACAGAAAAAATGTTACGTTCCCACGCAGACTAATTTGAAATTTACTCTATTCTGTAAGGAAGTCGCATGATTATCAGGGCAGGTAACTTATCCATTCAATGCCTCATTCTCGGCAACCTGATGACAAACTGCTACGTTTTGACCGTCGGGGACATGTGCTGCTGGGTTGTTGACCCCGGGCTGTCGCCCGGGCCGCTGCTGGAGTTTCTGGATAAAACAGGTCTGAAACCGGAGCGAATTATTTTGACCCACGGTCACGGGGACCACATCGCGGGAGTATCAGCGGTCAAGGAGGTATATCCGGACGCGGTGCTTACTGTTCCCAAGGCCGATGAATTCATGCTTTCCAGCGCTGCGGCAAATATGTCGGCGGCCTTCGGTTTTCACGTCACTGCCCCGTCGGCGGACCAGACCGTCCAAGCCGGTGATGAATTGAGAATGGGGCCGCTGATATGGCGGGTGCTGGACACAGCCGGGCACACTCCCGGCGGGGTCTCCTACTACTGCGCCGAAGCGGAAACAGCCATCACCGGCGACGCGCTCTTTTCCGAAAGTATAGGGCGAACCGACATCCCCGGCGCAAGCGAAGCCGACCTGCTGAAGAATATCCGCGAAAATCTCATGACACTGCCCGACAACGTTCGCGTCCTGCCCGGACACGGGCCGATAAGCAGCATAGGGCATGAGCGAAAACATAATCCGTTCCTGTGACGGGCAGACCACCGGAAGAAAAGGAAAACCGAGTGACGTCTCGTGAACGAGTATATCGTGCGTTGGAGTTCAAATCGCCCGACCGTGCGCCGCGGCACCTGTGGCTGCTGCCGTGGGTGGAAAAATATGCCGCTGACAGCCTCAAGGCGTTACTTCATGAATTCTCCGAGGATTTTGCGGCCTGCCCTGAAGGGGTCTTACATCCCGGCGATCGCAGACGGGGCGCCAGGGGAAAAGACCGCACGTGGGTTGACGAATGGGGATGCGAGTGGGAAGCGGCGGAGTACGGTGTAATCGGTGAGGTCAAGCATCCGCCGCTGGCGGACTGGTCGGCATTGGACGGTTTTACGCCGCCCTGGGAAGTCCTTCGACTTGCCGACTGGGACGTAGCCAATCGCGCCCGGCAAGCCAACCTCGCCGGTGCGCAAAAGTTTATGCTCGCCGGTACGGTTACAGGGCATTTCACGACCGTCAGACCCTTCGAGCGAATGCAATTCCTCCGCGGCAGCGAAAACCTCTATATCGACCTGGGATATGCTACGCCCGAAGTCTTTCGTCTGCGAGACATGCTGCACGAATTCTATCTGGAAGAACTCCGAGGATGGGCAAAGACCGATTGCGACGGAATATGCTTCATGGACGACTGGGGTTCGCAGAATTCGCTGCTTATAAACCCGGAAATGTGGCGTGATATATTTAAACCGCTGTACAAAGACTATTGCGAACTTATCCACAAAGGCGGAAAAAAGGTCTTCTTCCACAGCGACGGATTCATATTCGATATCTATGAGGATTTGATCGAAGTCGGGATAGACGCCGTTAACAGCCAGTTGTTCTGCATGGATATCGAAGAAATCGGGCGACGCTTCAATGGGCGGATTACTTTCTGGGGCGAGATCGACCGCCAGCAGGTGCTTTCGTTCGGTTCGGTTGAGGATGTTCGCGGAGCGGTCGGCCGGGTACGCAGATCGCTCGATGACGGCGCCGGCGGCGTCATCGCGCAATGTGAATGGGGAACGCGTAATCCGCCGGAGAATATCCGCGCGGTTTTCGACGCCTGGGCATCGCCAATAGAGCAACTACCCTAATGGTTCAAGGGTTCACATGAAGCAACTTATTTATTGACCCACACCGAAGAGTCGATATAATTATTATGAATATGTGTCCTGACTGGGCATGCAGGTAACAAGAGGATACGATGCGGACGCTGTGGGACGATATGTCGATTCTGGTCTTTCCCGCCGAAGACACAGGCTGCGTCCGCGCAGGCATTATTGTCGCCGTCGTAACAGCATCCTGCATGCCTTAGGGCAGGTGCGGCGGACTTTTTCATCGTCCCAAGGCCCTGAGGCTCTGAAGGCTTCAGGGCTATTTTTTTATTGTGGATTACGCGAATAAAAATGTATTTCGCGGACTACTTTAGTTCGGTACGGTGAAAGCCATGAAAGACAAAAAAACAAGGATAGAAATCTATGACACGACGCTTCGGGACGGAACTCAGGCCGAGGGTGTCTGGCTGTCGCTGGAAGACAAACTCCTTATAGTCGAGAAACTCGACTCCTTTGGCGTCGATTACATCGAAGGCGGATACCCGCTTTCCAATCCGAAGGACAAGGCCTTCTTTGCCGAGGTCAGCAGGAAACCGCCGGCCCATGCGAAGATAACAGCCTTTGGTATGACCCGTCGGAAAGGCGTCAAGGTCGAAGACGACGAAGGCGTCAAGGCGCTGATGGACAGCAAAGCGCCGGTCGTTACAATCGTCGGCAAGAGTTGGGACCTGCACGTCAAGAAAGTTCTTCGCGCCTCGCCGCAGGAGAATTTGGATATGATTTCCGAATCGCTGGCGGCGCTGTCGGAGGCGGGCCGTGAGGTGTTCTTTGATGCCGAGCATTTCTTCGACGGTTACCGCGCTGATGCCGATTACGCCATCGGAACGCTGGAAGCCGCCGTTACCGGTAAAGCGTCCCGGCTGGTTTTATGCGACACCAATGGCGGGTCCCTTCCGGAGTTCATCGGCCGGGTCGTCGAAGACGTACGGCGGCGATTCCCCGACGTGGTAATCGGGATCCACTGCCATAATGACAGCGCCCTAGGCGTAGCCAACACGCTGGCAGCCGTGGCGTCAGGGGCGAGGCACGTACAGGGAACGATTAACGGTATCGGTGAAAGATGCGGAAACGCCGACCTGACGAGCATAATCCCGAATCTCGTCCTCAAGTGCGGATACGAGTGCCTGACCGAAGGGGCGACGCAGCGGCTGACCGAGGTAAGCCGATACTTCAGCGAGGTCGCCAATCTTCCGCTACAGGAGAATCAGCCTTTTGTCGGTCTGGCTGCCTTCGCGCACAAGGGCGGTATGCACGTCCACGCCGTCCGGCGAAGCACCGCCGCTTATGAACACATCGACCCGGCCGAGGTTGGAAACACCCGGCGGATACTCATCAGCGAACTGGCGGGGGCGACAAGCGTCGCAGTCAAAACCGACAAAAAATTCAACCTCGATCAGGACAAAAACCTCGCTAAAAAGGTTATCCGGACCGTTCAGGAAATGGAAAACCAGGGATACCAGTTCGAGGCGGCCGAGGCGAGTTTCAACCTGCTGGTGAGAAAAACTCTCGGCGGGAAATGGTACCGCCGATTCTGGGAACTGGACCACTATCGATGCGTGATTCTGCAAACGGGCCAAAACTCCACAAGCACCGAGGCAATCGTCAAGATCGGGATCGACGGTAAGTCGGTCCATACTGTTTCCGAAGGCGACGGCCCGGTCAACGCGCTCGACGGGGCGCTGCGCAAGGCGCTGCTGCCGCATTACCCGTCAATCGACCAGCTGCAATTAATCGATTACAAGGTTCGCGTGGTCAATCCGAAGGCGGGAACCGCCGCCAAGGTCCGCGTGGTAATCGAATTCCACGACACCACCTGCGGATATTTCGGCACCGTCGGCGTGGATGAAAATATCATTCAGGCGTCGTGGAAAGCGCTGTCCGACGCGATAGAATACAAACTACTGAACGAACAGGAAAAAAAGAATGTCGAATAATGAACAAGGAATATTGAATGTCAAAGTGAACAAACAACTCTCGTACTGGTTTGGAGCGTTCTTTTTACTTCGTAATTCGAAATTCGCCATTCGATATTCGATATTCTCTTTTCCTCCGCATCCCTGCTAGAAGAAGCGACAATGGAAAAAATTTACGATCCCAAAGAAGTTGAATCGGATGTTTACCGGCAGTGGCTGGAGGCCGGTGCATTTGCCGCCGAGACCGGCGGCGAAAACACTTACAGCATCGTCATCCCCCCGCCTAACGTAACCGCCCCGCTGCACCTCGGACATGCGCTGAACAATACGCTTCAGGACATCCTCATCCGCCAGAAGCGAATGACCGGCGCCGATACGCTCTGGATGCCCGGCACGGACCACGCCGGAATCGCCACGCAGACCGTCGTGGAAAAACGCATCCTCGCCGAAGAAGGACGACGGCGAACCGACTTCGCACGCGACGACTTCGTCGCTCGAATCCAGGCGTGGAAGGATGAATACGAGGCCCAGATTATCGCCCAACTAAAGGCCATGGGATGCTCGTGCGACTGGGGCCGGACGCGATTCACAATGGACGGTATCTGCGCAAAGGCCGTCCGTGAGGCGTTTTTCCGCCTCTTCGCCGAAGGTCTGATCTATCGCGGCAAACGACTGGTCAACTGGGACCCAGCCACACAAACCGTCCTTGCCGACGACGAGGTCGAACACGAAACCGTCCAGGGGCACTTCTGGTACATGAAATACCCGCTGACCGAGCCTGTGAAAATCGAAGGCGAAATAATTGAGCACGTTACCATCGCCACGACCAGGCCGGAGACTATGCTCGGCGACACAGCCATAGCGATGAATCCCGCCGACACGCGGGCGAAATACCTGCTCGGAAAAAAGGTCCGCCTGCCGCTGGTCGGGCGGATTATACCCATCATCGCCGACGAGCACGTCGTCCTGCCCGATCCTGACAGCGAGGACGAAAAGGCCCGCTTCTCGACCGGCTTTCTGAAGGTTACGCCCGCACACGACCCGGACGACTGGCAGATCGGTCAGAGGCACGACCTGCCGATTATCAACGTCATGGCCCCGGACGGCTCGATATCCGACAAGTTCGGATGGGATGATGCAGCGGGAACCGAGGCAGAGCAATTGCTCGGAATGGACCGATTCGAGGCCCGCGAAGCCATCGTCGAGTGGTTCCGCAAGGAAGACCTGCTCGAAGACGTCCGTCCATACGCCCACGAAGTCGGCCACAGTTACCGCTCGCACGTGCCAATCGAGCCGTATCTCTCAGACCAGTGGTACATCGCGGTCAAAAAAGGTAGCACAGGCGTTGGTAGTACGGGCGTCTCGCCCGTACAGCCAGCGAAAGACGAATCAGGCACGGGCGGGACGCCCGTGCTACCAGGAACCGATATCCCCGTCAATTCGCTGGCCGGTTTGGCGCTGATGCCCCTGCTCGACGGACGAGTCAAATTCACGCCGGAACGATATGCAAAGACTTACCAATCCTGGCTGGAAAACCTCCGCGACTGGCCTATATCAAGACAACTCTGGTGGGGACATAGGATACCAGTCTGGATGTTCCGATTCAATCCCGCCACAAGCACCAGACCGTTCCAACCTGATGAACATGCTCCCAGAAAGGAGCAATTGGAGTTGTTTGACAGATTTTGTGAAACTTGCGGGGTATCTGATGACATCGTGTATCACCAATCAAGTGATCTGATCGACGGGCATTTCCCGCTCTATGTTTGCAGTAGAAACGAACGTGGCGACAAGGCGTTGGACCTTCTCTGGAAGATCGCTCAGCATCGCCCAGGCGCCACCAGCGATGAAGTCCGAAGGTATAAAATTGAAAACGATGAGTTCCGGGCGGAATTCGGGGAGGATGCGTACAAGCATGCCAACAATCTTCGAGGGCAGCTCGTTACCCAACGAGTGATGAAACCCAACGAGCCGCGACCGCAAGGGAGCGGGCAATCCGTGGATCCGCAATCCCGCTCGCTGGCGCTCGCGGCTCGCGACCCTGACGTTTTGGACACCTGGTTTTCGTCTGCATTATGGCCGATTTCGACTATGGGTTGGCCTGAGGAGACTGACCTGCTTAAGACTTTTTACCCGACCGATTTGCTCTGTACTGCCCGTGAGATTATTACGCTGTGGGTCAGCCGGATGGTGATGTTCGGGCAGTATTTCCGCGGCGATATACCGTTTTCGCAGGTTTATATCCACGCGATGATCCAGGACGGCCAGGGCAGGAAAATGTCCAAGAGTCTCGGAAACGGAATCGACCCGCTGGACATTATAGAATCTCACGGAGCCGACGCGATGCGCTTCACGCTGGCGAGCATGACCACCGAGACGCAGGACGTCCGCATGCCGGTTGAGGAGATGACGCTTCCCGACGGCCGGCGGGCCAACACAAGCCCGAAATTCGACATTGGGCGGAACTTCTGCAACAAACTCTGGAACGCCTCGCGCTTCGCCCTGATGAATCTCCAAGCAATGTCGGCATGGAGCGAGATCCACCCGAAGGAGAACCTTTCGGACCGGTGGATCCTAAGCCGCCTGAACGAAACAGTCCGCGACGCGACGGCTGCGATCGAAGCCTTCCGCTTCAATGAACTGTCCGATACGCTCTATCACTTCATGTGGGGCGATTTCTGCGACTGGTACCTTGAGATAGCCAAGATTCGCATTAATTCCGGCGACTCGTCTGCCAAAACGGTCCTCGCTCACTGCCTGGACGTCCTGCTGCGCCTGCTGCACCCGATTATCCCGTTCATTACCGAGCAGATATGGTCGCAATTGAACGGGGTCGCCCCGAACCGCGGGCCCGGCGATTCGCCGGCAGAAGAGATGCTCATCCGCGCCCGCTGGCCCCTGGCCGATGCGGCCATGATCGACTCCGCCGCCGAGGAGAAATTCGAACTCTACCGCCAAGCCGTCCGCGGCGTGCGGAACATCCGGGCAGAACACAACGTCCCACCGAAGCAAAGGCCATCCATATCGTTTGATCCTGATAGTGATGTGGGAAGTGTCATTATTGATAATCGGAAACTCTTTGAATCTCAGAGCACCGGCGACGTAGTCCTTTCGGCATTCACTTTGGATGATGGCCAGAAGAAGGAAGCCGGAACTTTCACCGTCGGCGGCGAGCCTTTTTCCGTACTGGGTGTCATCGACATCACAGCAGAGCGCGCCCGCCTGACCAAACAGGTCCAGACAATCCAAAACGGAATCACGGGTATCGAAAAGAAACTCGCCAACGAAGGTTTCGTCGCCAAGGCCCCCGCCGAGGTCGTAGGGCGCGAGCGCGAGCGACTGGCAAGACTGAAAAAAGACCTCGACGCCGTTAACGAATCTTTGAATGCGCTGTAGTTCTTCGTTAACTTTAAATTTGTCAGCATGATTGTGCGACACAGAGACGCAGAGAGACAGAGAGTAAAAAAAGGGTTCTCCTTAAAATAAGTTGGTGATTGAATACGTGGTCTTGGTGCCTAACAACATTGCGTCTAACGCTTTACATCCAACGGCAGGCATGGGTATATTACCCGCACCTGGCTGGAGGATAGGGCAACGCTGGCGAGCGACCCGAGCGCCGGAGAGGCGCCATACGGCACGGGCGGTTTTCCTTCGGCAAGGCCGGTCGTTTCTCATATTGCCGTTGGCTCTATGCGATAAACGCACCGATTCTATCTCCGCAAGACCTAACGTCTTCCAACCAACTTTTTTTGAGGAGAGCCGAAAAAAGAAAAAGATACGATTTTTCTCTGTTCCTCTGTGTCTCAGGATTTTGCATAACTCTAAAAACTGAATAAAAACAACCTGCCGTTTGGGTTATGCACATCTCGGCCTCCAACAAATCGAAGGGATCTTTGCGATGGACGGTAGGCTGTGGACAAGAGTCAGACTATGCTAAATACTCAAACTGACCGATTTATTAGCCCCACAGGGCGAAAGATTTGTAGCCCCGCCCGGCAGGGCGGGGTGCTCGATCGCCAACGAGTCATAAGCCCCGGAAGGGGCGACAGATATGATTCGAGGGGAATGTCTCGCCCCTCACGGGGCTGAAACCCCGATATATTGTCGCTCTATCCCTGGCCCTTTCGGACCGGGCTACAAATCTTTCGCCCTAACCGGCTGAAGAACAAGATGCTACAAAAAATACGCGACAAAATCGGTCGGTTTGAGTTAAATAGTTATGCAAAATCCTGTGTCTCTGTGTCGAATAAACAACGCCCTGGATTGTTCACAGATTTAGCAATGACGGAGCAGTAGTCGTTATTGGCGGGCGGTTTAAACCGGTTCCGAGTTTGTGTTTCTACTGAATTTCCTTGCGGAGCGCCTCTACCTGCTCGCGCACATCGCGGAAGTTGTAGTCCATTTGGGCGACCCGTGAGAAGTGGTCCAGCGCCTTGGCTTTTTCGCCCATTGCTTTGAGCACTTGACCAAGATTGTAATGAAGTTCCTTGGCCCTGGCTTCGGACGGTTCGAATTCCAGTGCTTTTTCGTAGGTTTCGACGGCTTCACGGTGCCATTCCTTCTTTTCAAAGGCCTGGCCCAGATATGTCAAGGCAGTGATTCGCCTTTTGGGGTCTCGCTGGGCCTGCTGGAGGTAAGAGATAGCGTCGTCTATCCGGTCGGCGGTCAGCAGCCGTCTGCCAAGTTCGTATTTCACGGACAGGTCGGTCGGATAGTTTTTGGCCCGTTCGGCATAGACTTCCAGTTCGAATTCCAGCAGTTCGTGCGCCAGTTGTATTGCCTCATCCTTCCTGTCTGCGGTCTTGAGTTTGTTGTGCCGCCGGCGCATCTGGCGTATCAGCACGTCGTCGCTGCGGACCTTGTAGCGGTACTCGCCGGAGTCCGCGTAGGCCTTTTTTAGAATGTCAATCGCCTCGTTTTCGTATCCCTCCTCTTCGATCTTCAGCAGCGCATCGACCAGGGCGTTGATATTGGCGGTCTCATCGGGCGATGCCTCGTATTTGGCGCGGCCCTTTTCAATCTCGTTTTCCAGGAAGTCCCGGCTCTGGGACATGTGGTCTTTCTGCGCCAGTTCCTTTTGCTTTTCCAGGTCGCGGACGCTCTCAACGAACGAACCTTCCGTGTCATACTTGCCCTGTTTGATGGTTCCCTTGGCAGAAAGGTCCTTGGCCTTCTCCTGAAGTTCCACGTTGTTCGGGTCCGCTTGCAGCGCCATGTCGCACGCAGACAGCGCCGATGCAAACTCCTCCGTTTCTGCGAAGGCGTCGGAAATCATAATAAGGATGCGCTTGTCGGGGCTTTTGGCCTGCCTCATCGCCTCGAAAAGGATATGGCACATCCACTTGACCACTTCGGGCTGGTCGAGTTTTTGGGCGGCTTTGAGAACCGCTTCCATATGGGAGACGTTTCCGGGGTCTTTGGCGAGGAGAAATTCGGCATTGACCAGCACGTCGATGGGTTCTTTTCCTCCTCTGCGCTTCATCGCCTCCATGAAACCAGCCGGTTTTCCGCCCTGAACCTTGCGATTCAGCGACACATTTCGCATCGGGCCATGGCCTCGCTCGATGTTGCCCGGCTCCCGGCGGATGCCTTCAAGGTACATCTGGATGGCGAAGTCCCAGTTGCCGGTCTCCGCCACCTGGTCGCCGCGATCAAAAAATGCCTTGCCTTTACCTGAACTACTTTGTTTTTCCTGCGAATCTGCCATTTGATTTAGATTTCCTGTCGCTTATCACCCATACGGGAACCTTTCCTGCCGGTGCTACTCTGCGAAGTCCCATAGGGACAAAGCACGAGCAGGCGGGTACTTTATCCCAATACCATGGAATGAGCAAGACCGCCGTCCTGCATATCCCCGGTGGATTTATTGTACCACATTTGAGGACTTTTGTGTGCCAACATCGCTCAGCAAATTGGACAGTGCCAGAAAAGATTGCGGGCTGACCTGTTCGGGGCGGGCGGATGGGTCAATACCAGCCTCGGACAGGGCTGATCTGAAGCGATCCGGCGGGAACGGAAGGTACTTATGTTTCGCAGCCGCTGAAATCATCTTCCGGCGATGACCGAAAGTCGCCGATAAAACCGCCGTAAGAACATCTATATCAATGATCCTCCGGGCCGCTTCGACGTCGAAGTCCAACCGAAGCATTCGGGAGTTGACTTTAGGCTTAGGCCAGAACGCTTCGGGCGGGATCGCCCTTCCCGGCGTAATCCGGGTCAGCAGAGCGACGATAATGCCGGCGGGACCGTAGGATTTGCCGCCCGGCCCAAACGTAAGACGCTCCGCCACCTCACGCTGAACCGTAAAGGTAAGCCGGGAAAAAAGAGGCGCAGGGAGCCGCTTTTTTTCAACCCGCCAGGACAGGACCAGGCAATTCATTATCAGAGGTACGGAAATGTTGAAAGGCAGATTGGCGACCAGATGAACCCGAACCGAACCGCCCAGAGATTCGAGCACCTCCGGTGCGATTTCGTGCTTTCCTGCCAGGGCGTCGCGGTTGAGAATGACCAGGTTTTTCGCCTGCCCGACCCGTCGGTGGAGAATATCAGCCAGCGATTTGTCAACCTCGACAGCCACCACCCTTCCAGCGCGGGCGATGAGTTCCTCGGTCAGCGAACCGGTGGCGGCGCCGACCTCAAGGACAGTCTCACTGCCGGCCCGTTCGACTTCGCTCACGACTAGCCGTTCGGCTTCGCTCACGACTGGCCATTCGGCTTCGCTCACGACTGGCCATTCGGCTTCGCTCACGACTGGCAGGTCCGCCAGTTCGAGCAGTTTGTCCATCAATCCGGCGTCTATGAGAAAGTTCTGTCCGAGACCCCTGCGAGGCCGATACCCGGCGGCAGAGAGAATTTCACGAATTTCCGAGAGCGTTTGCATAAGGTAATCCAGGCTGTGTACTATAAAGAAATTGAACCACAAAGTTCACAAAGAACGCAAAGAACAGAAAAATTAAAAGTTATTTTTTTTGTGCCCTTTGTGTCCTTTGTGGTTCATTCTGTCCGGTGATTGATATGATTCGCCATCGTTGGGACATCCCGCCGGCCCGGGCGATTGCACTTCAGCGCGAATTGGCGTCGCGTGTGCGTATCGAGCCTGTTTCCGGGCCTGTGCTGACAATCGCGGGTACGGACTGCGCCTTCGCCGCCGGCGGATCGCGGATAGTGGCCGTTGCAGTATTGTGTGACGTCGGAACACTGGAGGTTATCGCATCGGTCCACGTTTCGCAGACTTGCCGTTTCCCCTATGTTCCGGGGCTGTTGAGTTTTCGCGAGACCCCGGCCGTTATCGCCGCAGTGAAGCGCCTGCCGGACCGGCCTGATTTGCTGATGTGCGACGGGCAAGGACTGGCGCATCCCCGCCGACTCGGCCTGGCGTGCCACGTGGGATTGTGGCTGAATTTACCGACGATAGGAACGGCCAAGAGCCGCCTCTGCGGCGAGCACAGGCCCGTCGGTAATAACCGCCGCTGCCGGGTGCAATTACGAGATAAAGGTGAGATAATCGGGTCGGTCCTTCGGACGCGAACCGGCGTCAAGCCGCTCTACGTCTCCGTCGGGCATCGCGCGACGCTGGACGATGCCGTCCGCTGGACGCTTCGCTGCGCTAAA
Source organism: Planctomycetota bacterium (assembly GCA_034190305.1). Lineage (GTDB taxonomy): Bacteria > Planctomycetota > Phycisphaerae > SM23-33 > SM23-33 > JAUWNJ01. The sequence goes on from JAXHSV010000051.1 coordinate 11,370, forward strand.
AAATTCCGCCTGGCAGAACCCGTCCGCCGTGCGCACCTGCTGGTAACGTCTCTTGTCCGAAGCAGCACATGAGCGAGCAGACGCGCCCGGATACCGCATGAAAAAAGTTATGAAACAGTGTCGGATGATGGCACAATTAACGATAGTTAGAATTCCAGGGCCGGACTAATTGGGAGACACGATCAATGCGAATCGTCGATATTACCGGATGGATACACAACGGGATGTGGCAGTACTGCGACAGTTACCCCGGTGCGCGGATTACTGAGTGTGAGAAGCCTCCGTTCATTCCGCCCGACAAGGAATGCTATTGCCAGAAGTTCGAGATAGGCGGCCAGTCGGGCACATACATCGAAACCGCCGCCCATGTCGATAAAACCGCCACGCCGGTAGTCGATATTCCTCTCGACGAACTGTTCATGGATGTAGCGATTATAAAGTTACCACCGAAGGGTCCTCTTGAGAAAGTAACCCTGGCGGAGTTGGAGGCCGCCGAGTCTGACATCCGCAAAGGCGACGGCGTCATTATCGCCACAGGCTGGGATAAAAAATGGCGGGATGCGGATTTCGTCGAAGCCAGCCCTTATATATCGCGCGAGGCAGCCGACTGGCTGTTCGATAAAGAGATAAAACTTCTCGGCTCCGATTTTCCGCGATTCGATAATATCAATGCCAAGGAGTTTCCGTGGGCGAGGTTGTGGCGGGATGCGAAGTTTCTGCTTGCTCCGGTAGCGAATCTGGATAGTGTCCGCCGGAAGAGGGCGAAATTGTGCGCTTTCCCGATTAAGGTCGAAGGCGCCATGGGCACGCCATGCCGGGCGGCGATTTTCGAGGATTATGATGAACAGGATTGAAAGATTACGCCAGAGGATGGAAAACGGGGTTCACAAGGCCCATCGGGTAAGGATGTCGCTGACCGTCCTGGACGACGCTGAAACAGCCGCAGCCCCGCACATCATCAGAAAGGCCAGGGCGCTGGAGAAACTGCTGGCGGAGATGCCGGTCTATATTCAGGACGACGAACTGATCGTCGGTTTCAGGACCGTCTTCGGCCTGCCGGACTATATAACCGCCGAAGAGATAGAACATCGAAACCCGCACATCGAGACAGCCGGTCGCCTGGCCATATTCGATTACGTCTATAACCTCTGCCAGGACGGTCGGGGATACGGCACGGATAACGGCGTAGTCCCCGGACACCACAATGTACTGACAAAAGGCTTCAACGGAATAAAGTCCGATGCCGGCAGGAAGATCGACCAGTTGCTCGCCGAGGGCGCCGCCGACGAAAGCCGGCAGGTGCAGTTTCTCAAGGCCGTCGAGATTGTACGTGACGCCATCGTGATGTTTGCCGCCCGCTACGCCGACGAGGCAGAGAGACTCGCAGATGCTGAAAAAGACCGGCAGCGCAGGGACGAACTGAAGGTGATAGCGAAGGCCTGCCGGAACGTTCCCGGAAATGTCCCCCGCTCGTTCCATGAGGCTCTCCAGGCCGTCTTTTTCACGCACCTGGTAACATGGGCCGAAGGCGGATACCTCGTCCCTGCCGGAAGGTTAGACCAATACGTTTGTCCCTTCTACAGGAAGGACATTGACAGCGGCGCGCTGACGAAGGACAAGGCACAGGAACTGTTGAACTGCCTGTTCGTAAAATTCAACGCCGACCAGGACAAGACGCACGGAAAGCCCAGTTACTACGGCGACACAGGCTGCACGATGGTGCTCGGCGGTCAGACACCCGCAGGCGACGACGCTACGAACGATGTAACCTATATGGTCCTGGCCGGCGTCGGGACGGTCAGGATGGCCGATCCGAAGTTGCGTGCGAGATTCCACGCCGGCAGCCCGGATGAGTACGTTCGCGCCGCGTGCGAATTGATCAAACAGGGAATGGGCACGCCGTCGATCGAAAACGACGAGACAATAATCCCGGCGCTTCAGAAACTCGGGTATCGGACCGAGGACGCGCGGGATTACGCCATCGCCGGATGCTGGGAGATACTTACTCCCGGCAGAAGCAGCGAGAAACAGGGCGGGGCGGTGAAGATGCCCTATTGCCTGGAATGGGTATTGAATGACGGGGCGAACTTCATCAGCGGCCAGAAATGGGGAGCGGATACGCCGGAGTTGGCGTCCCTTGTTACGTTCGATGATTTTTTCGGCGCCTTTAAGAAACAGTTGGCGTATTACATCGAACGAATGGTGTACAACCACAACAAGGCCGAGTGGGCGCCGATGCCGTTTCTCTCTTCCACGCTGGACGACTGCATCGAACGGGCCAAAGACATATCCGAAGGAGGCGCGCGCTACAACGACATCGGTTTCCAGTTGGCGGGAACCGCGAACATGGCCGACGCGCTTCTAGTTATCAAGCGGCTGGTCTATGAGGACAGGGAACTGACGCTGGAGGAGTTGAGAGATATATTACTGAGCAATTACGAAGGCGCCGAAGACCTCCGGCAGCGCATCCTTACAAGGTTCCCCAGATTCGGAAACGACGACGACGAAGTTGACCTGCTGGCGAGGGAAATAATTCAGTTCTTTGCCGGCGAGGTTTCCCGGCACAAAACCCGGTTTGGTGGTCGTTTCAGGCCGAGGATATCCACAGGCGGCGGTCATGCCTTCACCAGCTCTTACGGCGCTTCGCCGGACGGAAGGAAGGCCGGAGAACGGTTCGCCGTCAGCGCCTCGCCCGCTCCCGGACGCGACATGAAAGGCCCTACGGCGGTTATCAATTCAGTCGCCAAACTGGGCCTGGAAGCGACCAACGGCGGAGCGAACCTCGACATGATGTTTCATCCGACGGCGCTGGCCGGGGATGAGGGCGCCAAAAAACTGATGGCGCTGGTGCGAACCTTTGTGGAGGTCGGAGGGATGCAACTCCAGATCAACGTAGTCAGCAACGAGACGCTTATCGAGGCCCGTAAGCACCCCGAAGATTACCGGCATCTGGTGGTGAGGGTCTATGGGTTCACCACGTACTTCACCCAATTGCTGCCCGAATTGCAGGACCATCTGATTGCGCGGAGCGAATACGAATACAGTGCATAGCACCACCCACAGACCTGCACCTAACGACAGACTTGATATGCCGGAATCGCCGGACCGGGGCGCTCCGCCCGTGGGCATGGTCTTTGACATAAAGAGATTCGCCGTCCATGACGGGCCTGGGATAAGAACCACGGTTTTCCTGAAAGGCTGTCCCCTTCGGTGCATCTGGTGCCATAACCCCGAATCAATGCTCCACCGGAGCGAGATTGCATTGCACCCGGACAAGTGCATTCACTGCGGGCGATGCTTAGATGCCTGCCCGCTGGAGGATGATAAAAAACTCGACCGCGAGTACTGCACCGGATGCGGCGCTTGCGCAGAGGTCTGTCCGTCCGGCGCGAGAGTACTCTGCGGGCGGGAACTGTCCGTGGACGAAGTTATGGCTGAAGCAGTCTCCGACAAGGCATTCTACGACAATTCCGGCGGAGGCGTAACGGTCTCAGGCGGAGAACCGCTTACCCAGCCGGACTTTGCCCGTGAGATTCTTCACTCCTGCCGGGCCGAGTCGATGCATACCGTCCTCGACACCACCGGCTACGCCGACTGGGAAATACTGGCCGAGGTGGCGCCCCAGGCTGACCTGGTGCTCTACGACCTCAAGTGTGCCGATCCCCGACAACACCGCGAACTGACAGGCGTTTCAAACGAGGTTATCCTGGAAAATGCCGGCAGACTTGCGAAGACGGGCAAGCCGATGATAGTGCGCATCCCCGTGATTCCCGGATATACCGACTCGCCCGAGAACATCGGGAATATCGGAAAGTTCGTCACCAGCCTCGGGGATTCGGTAAGGTCCGTCGAATTGCTTCCTTACAACAGGCTGGCCGAAGCCAAGTATCACCAATATGGATATAGCGATTACAAACTCGAAGGACTGGCCCCGCCGGGGCGGGGCGAACTGCTTACACTGGCAAAAATCCTGACCTCCCGCGGTATCCGGGTTTATTTCAGCGGCGATCCGGCCAATCCGCAGGTACAGGCTCATGACTGACCTACTCGCGCCGGGTGGCGAATTTCCCCGCAGAACAGCACAGCGACTGTTTCCGCAGGAGACAATGCCTTGCAAGGTACAGGGCAAGCCCATAGAATCATGTCGCTATGGCGGGAAAACATCTTGACATTGTCATAATGTTTCTGACACCGGTCGCCGTCTTTTCGGCTGGATGTAACGGCTCCGATAGCGGCCTGGCTTCCGGTCTTCAAAGCGAACTGGCGTCGGAGCGAGCGGAAGCCTGCATACGGGCGGGACAGTCTCGAAACGAATCGGTCCTCCCGCTGCTGGTCGAGAGGTTGGAAGATACGGACGCCGACGTCCG
>JAXHSV010000052.1:0-15660 GCA_034190305.1 Planctomycetota bacterium
TTTGGAATTCATTGGTTCTCTTGGGCATGAATTCTTTCCCTGTCATTTCTTTCTTTGTTGCTGTTTCTGTATCTTCGCCCAGGTGTCTTTCAGCGTAACTGTTCGGTTGAAGACGAGTTTGTCGGGGGCTGAATCGGGATCGACGCAGAAGTAGCCTTGGCGCTCGAATTGGTAACTGCTGCCGTGGGTTGCGCCGGCCAGTGACGGTTCGACACGGCAGCCGGTCAGCACTTCCAGAGAGTGGGGGTTCAGATTGGATTTCCAATCGTCGGCGGCGTCGGCGGAATTTTCTTCATTCAACAGATAATCATAAAGCCGCACCTCTGCGGGAATGGAATGTTCGGCAGAGACCCAGTGCAGCGTGGCCTTGACTTTTCGCCCGTCGGGCGAGTCCCCGCCGCGTGTGGCTGGGTCGTAGGTGCAGTGCAGTTCGACGACCTGGCCGGCGGAATCTTTCACCACGTCCGTACACGTGATGAAATAGGCGTACCGCAGGCGGACCTCGCGCCCCGGCGCAAGGCGGAAGAATTTTCGCGGCGGCTCTTCCATGAAATCTTCCCGCTCGATGTATAAGACCTTCGAGAAGGGCACTTTGCGCGTACCGGCTGACGGGTCTTCGGGATTGTTTATCGCATCCAATTCCTCGGTCTGGCCGTCGGGATAATTGTCGATGACGACTTTCAGCGGGCGCAGCACGACCATCACGCGCGGGGCGCGCTTGTTCAAATCCTGCCGCAGGCAGTGCTCCAGCAGAGCGGTGTCGATCGTGCTGACGAACTTGTTCATGCCGATGCGATTGAGGAAGTCGCGAATAGCCTGGGGCGTGTATCCTCGCCGCCGCAGGCCTCGAAGCGTCGGAAGACGCGGGTCGTCCCATCCGTTGACGTATCCGCCCTCGACGAGTTCGCCCAGTTTGCGCTTGCTCATCACGGTGCGCGTAAGTTCCAGGCGGGCAAACTCGATCTGTTGGGGATGGTGCACGTCGAGTGAGTCGAGGAACCAGTCGTACAGCGGGCGGTGGTTCTCGAACTCCAGCGAGCACAGCGAATGCGTTACGCCCTCGATGGAGTCCTCCAGCCCGTGGGCCCAGTCGTAAGTCGGATAGATGCACCACGTCTCGCCGGTGCGGTGGTGAGCGGCGTGGAGAATCCGGTACATAATCGGGTCTCGCATGTTCATGTTGGGATGCGCCATGTCGATCTTCGCTCGCAGGACCCTGCCGCCGTCGGGGAACTCGCCCGCCCGCATCCGCTCGAACAAATCGAGGTTTTCCTCGGCCGGTCGGTCGCGGTGCGGGCTGTCCTTGCCCGGCGCGGTCAGCGAGCCGCGGTATCGGCGGATTTCCTCGGCTGACAGGTCGCAGACGTAGGCCTTTCCCGCCTTGATTAACTGCACGGCGTAATCGTACATCTGCTCGAAATAGTCAGAGGCGTAATATAGGTATTCGCCCCAGTCGCATCCCATCCAGCGAATGTCGTCCTGAATGGCGCGGACGTATTCTGCCTCTTCTTTGGTCGGGTTGGTGTCGTCGAATCGCAGGTGGCAGCGTCCGCCGAATTCATCGGCGACGTCGAAGTTCAGGCAGAACGCCTTGGCGTGTCCGATGTGGATGTATCCGTTGGGTTCGGGCGGCCAGCGCGTTACGACCCTCCCGCCCCATTTGCCGGTCTTCACGTCCTCGGCGATGATCTCGCGTATAAAATCGGATGGCTGGGCGGAATCTGTGTTCATATTTACAATTTCCTTGGCGTTTTACTGTTTGTTGACCATGATCTGGCGAAAGATGGCGAGGATTCCACCCACTACACCAATTAGCCAACCGATGAATATGGCGACCAAGAGGAACCCCGCAATCCAGCGGTTACTTCTTGCGGTTGCAATTGCTCTTGCGAAGTAATCAGGTTTTCGCCTTCGTTTTGCTTGGATTATCCGTGCCAGTTCGATACAATGCGTGGTTGGCATGACATGGGTACCGTCGTAGTCTAGTTCATACTTTCCGCCACGCTGTATCCCCCCATCATAGAGTGTAATCGCAATGGCTTTGACACTTTTCTCCTCAATTCCCAGTTTTTTAGCGATGGTACTGAACTTGATCCAATCGCTCTCTTCCTGCAAGACGGACTCGCCTAGGAAAAAGAAGAATTCTTCTTCATCCGGCTGAAGATGTTCAATGTTCATAAGGAAGATAATATGATGTATTAGCGCCGCTCGCAATGCTTCCGAGGCGGTATTGTCGTATCAGTTTTCTGTCGCCCCGATGGGGCTTTGGAAACTTGGGTCGTGATTCCATTCCCAGCCCTTACGGGCTGGGCTACAATTCTGTTGGCCGCTTGGCGGCCTTTAGATTAACGAACGACAGGCATTTACTTTCAGGTCTATCAGATGTACGGTTTTCCCGGATTCTTCAGGTATGCGTTTTTTTCAGGGCCGTAGGCTCGGAAGATTTGTAGCCCGTGGCGTGAGCCACGGGGACAAGGACGCACAAAAACCCATAACAAAGCCCCGTAGGGGCGGCAGAAAAAAGGGGCATCGCATGGCGCATACGTACACGTCGCTTCATTATCATTGCGTGTTCGGCACTCTCGGTAGAAAAAATCTCATCCCGCAGGACATGCTTGCCCGTGTTCACGGTTACATGGGCGGAATAGTCAAAAATATCGACGGCCACCCCATAACAATCGGCGGAACCACGAATCATGCGCACCTGTTGGTTACACTTCCCGGCTCGACCGCAATTTCCGAAGGTGTAGGAAAGATCAAGTCGAACCTGTCAAAATGGGTGCATGAAAAATTCCCGGCGATGTCGGGTTTTGCCTGGCAGGAAGGATACGGTGCGTTTTCGGTGAGCCGGTCGAATATCGACGCCGTGACGCAATATATCGCCAATCAGGATAAGCATCACAAGACGATGACATTCCAGGAAGAGTTTCTCGCTCTGTTGAAGAAGCATGACATTGAACACGACGAACGGTATATTTGGGACTGATGCGTTTTGTTGTGCCGGCCCTATGGGGCTTTGAAAGGGTTGGGGCGTCAATCCATTCCCAGCCCTTACCTGCCTGCCGGCAGGCAGGCGGGCTGGGCTACAAATTTGCCGGTCCCTTTGGGACCTCTGGATTGATGAACTGTAAGAATTTACTGTCAAACCGGGCTTGACGATAATTTGATATTCATTCAGGGAACATAATGGACACAATCAAGACACGATTTGCCCCTTCGCCGACGGGCTGGTTGCACGTCGGGGGGGCGAGGACAGCCCTTTTCAATTACCTTCTGGCCAGACAGGCCGGCGGGACTTTCCTGCTGCGCATCGAGGACACAGACCTCGCTCGGCACGACGAATCCGCCGTTGCAAAGATTATCGACGACCTGGTCTGGCTTGGAATCGAATGGGATGAGGGCGTCGAAGTCGGGGGCGATAACGGGCCTTATCGTCAGTCCGAGCGGCTTGGGATTTACACCGAGCACATTGGGCGCCTGCTTGATTCCGGACGGGCGTACTACGCCTTCGAGACGCCCGAGGAACTGGACGCGATGCGGGCCGATGCCCGCGCCGAGAAGCGGAACTTCCGTTATCCCCGGCCTGGCCCGTTGCCGACGGCTGCCGACGCAGACAAAGCCCGCGCCGCCGGACGCCCCGTCGTCGTGCGGTTCAAAATTCCCGCACGCGACGTAACCATCCATGACGAGGTCTTCGGCGAGGTAACCGTTGCCGCCGGCGAGCAGGATGATTTTATCATCCAAAAAACCGCCCCGGACGGGCAGGCGGCCTGGCCGACGTATCACCTCGCCAACGTCGTCGATGATGCGATGATGGGCGTCAACTTTGTCTGCCGAGGTCAGGAATTCCTCTCCCAGACCTGGCGGCACGTCCTGTTGCGAGAGGCGTTCGGTTTCACCGAGCCGAAATACGCCCACCTGCCGCTGATTATGGACATGAAAGGGCGGAAACTCTCCAAACGCGACGGAGCCGTCGAGGTCCACGCCTTCCGCACAGCCGGGTATCTGCCGGAGGTGCTGGTCAACTTCATCGCGCTATTAGGCTGGAGCCCCGGTGGGAACATCGAGCAACTCACAATGGATGATTTGGTCGATGCCTTTAGCGTTAATCGCATCAACAAGGCCAATGCGAAGTTTGACCGCCAAAAACTATTGGCCTTCAACACGGTCGCTGTTGCACCTCGGCGAGGGTTCGCTCCTGAAGTCGAACTGTGGGAGAAGTTCAAGGAGTTTCTGGACCTGAATGAAACTGCCATCCCCAAGGATAATCCCAGGATGCTCAAACGTTTGATTGGGGCTAATCCGGGTTTTCGCACCTTCAAGGACATCTTGGACAAGTGCAATGTTCTATTCGTTGCAGACGATGCTTTCGAGTACGACAAAAAAGCCGTCGATAGGTTTTTGGCCAGGGGTAACGGGGTGGGTTATTCGGTACTTGCCGAACTAATGCCGGGCCTAGCCAAACTGACCGAGTCGCCTGATCCGGCTGATAACAAATGGAAGAGCCAGGAATTCCATTCCCTGTTTGAGGAAATCTTCGCCAAAAGAGCCGTCGGCATGGGCAAGGTCGCCCAGCCGATACGGGTGGCGGTTACCGGTACGACCATCAGCCCGGAGATTTACAATACGCTGGCGATACTGGGAAAGGACAAAACATTGGCGCGGATTGACAGGTGCCTGGCGATGCGGGAATGAGAAAAGGCCCGTCAGGGCCGAAAGATTTGTAGCCCGTGGCGTGAGCCACGGGATATGATGACGCTGTATAAAATGGTAAGCCCCGGCAGGGGCGGCACAAAATCTTCGGGGCTTATCTGTCGCCCCATACGGGGCTTACGGAAGGGTTGGGTTGCCAATCCATTCCCAGCCCTCACGGGCTGGGCTACAAATCTTTCACCCTCCGGGCTATAAAATTCGGTCGGTTTGAATTATAATGATAAACAAGTCCGAATGAGGGTCGAAACAGAACTTGTTCAAAAAGGTGAACTATGACGCGACAATTCAACGTGATTATTGAGCGCGACAGTGAAGGATACTTCGTCGGATCGGTGCCGGAACTTGCAGGATGTCACACGCAGGCAAAGTCGCTGGATGAACTGACCGAGCGGGTACGAGAAGCAATTCTGTTGTGCCTGGAAGTCGAGAACGTATGACTCGCACTTTGATTTATATTTTGCGATTTCTGGCGGCTGCATTTCTTACTATGTTCATATTGACTCCCGCGTTTGCTGTTTTTCTCGGACCTGACGGATTCGAAGGATGGGCTGTGAGCGTTTTGTTTCTTTGCAGCGGACTTGCAGGCGTGCTTGAATTGCTGATGTATCACAGGGTGCGGAAGAATCGCCAGGAGTGTCCACCATCGGAAGAGAAGATTGATTTAGTTAATGAAAGTCTTCAATGAGTTTACTCGTAACAGGAAGTATCGGAATTGACACGGTCGAGGCCCCTTCGGGGAAGGTGGCTGATGCACTGGGCGGGTCTAGCGTTTATTTTTCATACGCTGCAGGGTTTTTCGGACCTGTGCGCTTCGTCGGCGTCGTCGGCGACGACTGTCCAGATGACTTCCTCAAGCCGCTGCACGATCATCCCAATATCGACATGGCCGGCCTGGAAGTCCGCAAAGGGAGCAAAACATTCCGCTGGCACGGCAAATATCACGAGGATGTCAACGAGCGGGATACGGTGGCGGTCGATTTGAACGTCCTCGCCGAAGCAGGCCCGACGATCCCCGAAGCCTTCCGCGACAGCAAATACGTATTTCTGGCCAACACGCACCCTGCACTCCAGGCGGAACTACTGGGGCAGTTGACGGCTCCGGATTTGGTGGTCGCCGATACTATGGACCTGTGGATTAAGGCCGAGCGCCAAAGCCTGATGGGCCTGATGGAGCGGATTGACGGGCTTGTGTTGAACGATTCGGAGGCGAAGTTGCTGACAGGTCGGCAGAACGTCGTGGCAGCCGGTGGTGAAATTGCAGAAAAAGTCCGCCGCTTTGTCGTCGTCAAGAAGGGCGAGCACGGCAGTTTGCTCTTCGCCGACGGGCGGGTGTTCACATTCCCCGCCTTCCCTGCGGTCGATGTCATTGACCCGACCGGCGCGGGCGACAGTTTCGCCGGTGCGATGATGGGATTTTTGGCAGGGCGGGGCAATATCGACACAGCGACACTACGACGGGCAATCGCCTGCGGAACCGTAACAGCCAGTTTTAACCTCGAAGATTTCTCGCTCAATCGGTTATTCCAAATCGGCCGGTCTGATATCGAAAATCGCCTGAAGCAATTTGAAGAATTGACGCGGTTCTAACGAACCGAAGCACGAATATCGAAATACGAGATTCGAAACAAATTCGAAATACAAAATTCAAATGTTCAAAACCTTCTCCGTGCTTAACCTGGTTTGTTTTTGTTATTCGAATTTAGGATTTTGAATTTGTTTCGTATTTAGTGCTTCGGATTTCAGGAAGTCGCCTATGTCTGTTCGTACATTTCTAGCACTACCGCTGGATGAAGAGATTGTTAATCGGCTGGTGGATGTCCAGCAGTCGCTGGCGCCGTCAGGTGCGCCCGTACGATGGGTGGACGCTGAAAATCTTCACCTGACGATTAAATTTCTCGGCGACGTTACGGACGAGCAATTGCCGGAGGTCTGCCGGGCAGCAGAGGATTCGGCCCGCCAGGTCGAACCGTTCGAGTTTTCCGTCGCGCGGATTATTTCCGTCCCGCAGGCCGGTGCGATGAGAATGGTCTGGGTTGGTGTGGAAGAATTGTCAGGCCGGTTGGAGAGACTTCACGAACTACTGGAGGAATCTTACGCGGAGATGGGATTCAAAAAGGAGAACCGTTCTTTTCGTCCGCACCTGACGCTTGGGCGAGTCAAAGGCGGGAGGAACGTCCGGGAACTCCGTCAGGCGGTAGCCGGGATTACAGAGACCTCCTTCGGCCTCCAGCCGGCGGAAGAACTGATTGTCTTCTCGTCGCAACTGACGCCCGACGGGCCGGTCTATTCGCCAATGGCGAAGATCAAACTCGGCGGAAATTGATATTACTTCGCAGGCGCTTGTCAAACAGGCTGCGGGAGAGTAACTTACCGAGCAGGATTTTTTAAAGAACAGAACTTGCGATACCCGAACATATACCTTACAGTCCTTCCGGTATGACAGGACTTTTTCAAAGCAAGGAGAACATCAGATGGGCAAATCGTCCGGCGGAAACAAGGAAGCGGCTGTTGCGGATCAGCGCCGCGAAAAGGCGCTTGGCGTGGCGTTGCAGCAGATCGAGAAGGATTACGGCAAGGGCAGCATTATGAGACTTACCGACGATCAGGTCGTTCCGATTGACGGCATATCTACCGGGCCTTTGAGCCTGGATTTGGCGCTGGGTGGGCAGGGCATGCCGCGAGGCCGGATATGTGAGCTTTTCGGTCCTGAAGGCGGCGGAAAGACAACTCTGGCGCTTCATGTTGTCGCCAACGCCCAGTCTTCCGGTGGGGTGGCTGCGTTCATCGACGCCGAACACGCCATGGATCCGACCTGGGCGAGGAAACTCGGCGTCAAACTCGACAGCCTGCTTATCTCCCAGCCCGATACGGGCGAACAGGCGCTGGAAATCTGCGAGATGCTCGTCCGCTCAAACGCCGTCGATGTTATCGTGATCGATTCGGTGGCCGCTCTGATTCCCCGCGCCGAGATAGAAGGCGAGATGGGCGATACGCACGTGGGACTCCAGGCGCGCCTGATGAGCCAGGCGATGCGTAAACTGACCGGCGCAATCGCCAAAAGCCGGACCTGCGTAATCTTCATCAACCAGATTCGCATGAAGATCGGCGTGATGTTCGGCAACCCGGAGACGACGCCGGGCGGGCGGGCGCTGAAGTTTTATTCGTCTGTCCGCGTCGATATTCGCAGGGTTTCGACGCTTAAGGAAGGCGACCGCGCTGTTGGCAATCGCGTCCGCGCCCGCGTGGTCAAGAACAAGGTCGCCCCGCCGTTCCGCACCGCGGAATTCGACATCATGTTCGACAGCGGCATCAGCACCGTCGCCGACGTGCTGGACCTTGCCGCCGAAAACGGCGTCGTTGCCAAAAGCGGCTCGTGGTACAGTTTCGGCGACGTCCGCCTCGGGCAGGGAAAACCCGCAGCCGTTACTTTCCTCAAGGATAACGCGGACCTGTACGAAGAGGTTCGCGGCGCGGTGGTCGAAAAACTATCTTCGCATACGTAAAAGGCGTAACGAATAATCCGGATTCGAGTCGTTTTTCCGACACAGAGACGCAGAGAGACAGAGATTTCGAAAAAGATTCTTTTTCTTTTTATACCTCTGTTCCTCTGCGCCTCTGTGTCGCACCTTGTTTTTTTATGGTAAGTTGAAGCGCCATGAGCAAGACATCGAAACAAATTCGTCGTGAATTCATTCAGTTCTTCGAGGACCGCGGGCATACCTTTGTACCGTCGGCTTCGCTGCTTCCGGCAGACGACCCGACGCTGCTGTTCACCAACGCGGGCATGAACCAGTTCAAGGATGTATTCCTCGGCACGGGGTCCAGGCCTTATACGCGCGCGGTCAACTATCAGAAGATCATCCGCGCCGGCGGGAAACACAACGACCTCGAAGACGTCGGGCACGATACCTATCACCACACCTTCTTCGAGATGCTGGGCAACTGGTCGTTCGGGGACTACTTCAAGGCAGAAGCCATCGCATGGGCGTGGGAACTGCTGACGGATGTATGGTCCCTGCCGAAGGACAAACTATGGGTGGGCGTCTTCGGAGGCGACGAACAGGCCGGTCTGAAGCCGGACGACGAGGCGACCGAACTTTGGCCTAAAGTTACCGGAATACCGCACGACCGCGTCCTGCCCGGTGCGTTTAAGGACAATTTCTGGGAGATGGGCGAGACAGGCCCGTGCGGGCCCTGCACGGAGATCCATATCGACCTGGGTGAAGGTTGCTGCGACGGTTCGCCGCATCCGGGGTTGCCCTGCGGCGTCAGCGTCGAAGGCTGTCGGCGGTTCATCGAACTGTGGAACCTGGTGTTCATCCAGTTCAACCGCGATGCGACGGGCAAACTGGAACCGCTTCCGGCGAAGCACGTCGATACGGGCCTGGGACTGGAGCGAATCTCCGCCGTCCTGCAGGGCGCCACCGACAACTACGCCACCGATATCTTCAGCCCGCTGATGAACTGGTTGGCCGAGGCAACCGGCATACGCTACGGCGATGCCGCCGATACGGACATAGCGATGCGTGTTATCGCCGACCACGCCCGCGCGTGCACCTTCGCCATCGCCGACAGCATCCTGCCGTCCAACGAAGGACGAGGATACGTCATCCGTCGCATCCTCCGGCGGGCGGCCCGCTTCGGCCGAAATCTTGACCAGCACGAACCGTTCATCTACAACCTCGCCGGCGTTATTGCCGAACAGGTCGGCGATTTCTTCCCCGAAGTCGCCCAGCGGGCCAAACAGGCTGCCGAAACAATCCTCGAAGAGGAAGAATCGTTCAACCGGACGCTTGACCGCGGTCTGGACCTCTTCGGCCGGGCGGCGGAAAAAGTCGCAGCCGAAGGCGGCAAGCAGATTACAGGCGATGTGGCCTTTGAATTGTACGCAACCTTCGGCTTCCCGGTGGATATGACGCAACAAATGGCGGCTGAACGCGGCCTGACTGTCGATATGACCGGTTACGAAGAAGAAATGGGCCGGCATCGTGAGATCTCCGCCGAGGGAGGCGGAGCCTTCCACGCACTTGCGATTACGGGGTTGCCGGAAACGGACGATTCGGCTAAGTATGATACGCAACCCGTTAGCGCAACAGTACTTGGGTGGGTCGTCGGGGAAGATTTTATATCCGACGGAGCCTTGGCCGAAGGCGCAGAAGCCGCCGTTGTGCTGGATAAGACGAATTTTTACGGTGAATCCGGCGGGCAGGTCGGAGATTCCGGCATGCTGACCGGTCCTGACGGGACATTCGCCGTCCGCGACACCAAACTTGTCGGACACTGCGTACTGCACGTCGGACAGACGAAAGAAGGCACACTTTCAGTCGGGCAGGACGTAACGGCTCATGTGAGCGCCGCCCGTGCCGACACGATGCGCAACCACACATCTACGCACCTGCTGAACTGGGCGTTGCGGAAGTTTCTGGGCGGGAAGATAGATCAGGCCGGTAGCGTCGTCGCGCCGGACCGCCTGCGATTCGACTTTACGTACTCAAAGGCGGTAACGGCTGAACAACTCGTCGAGGTCGAGCGCATGGTCAACGAGCGGATACTTGCCGACGAGCCGATCTTCGTGAATTACATCCCGCTCGCCCAGGCTAGGAAGATTCCCGGCGTCCGGGCGGTCTTCGGCGAGAAATACCCCGACCCCGTCCGCGTAGTCAGCGTCGGCGCCGACGATCCGGTCAACCAGGCTGACGAAAGCACGCTTGTGGAGTTTTGCGGGGGGACGCACCTTAAGCGGACTTCGCAGGCTGGATTTTTCAAAATTCTTTCGGAAGAATCGGTCGCCAAGGGCGTCCGTCGCATCACAGCCGTTACAGGTCACCAGGCCGTCCGCCACATTCAGCGTCTTGACGAAGCGGTTTCGTCGGCGACATCGGCCCTTCGCGTGCCCATCGAGCAGATTTCCGGGCGTATTACCGCTATGCAGAAGGAGATAAAGCAACTCCGCAGGCAGCAGACGGAGCGGGCGGGCGTCGAGGATTTCGGACCCGACTTTGTGGTCCCGACGCCCGAAGGAGACGCAATGATAGGCGAGGTCGCCTTCGTTGACGCGGCGGCAATGCGGAAAATCTGCGATATGCAGCGACAGAGGGGCGCAGCGGCGGTGCTTATCGGCGGTGCGGTCGAAGGGAAGGTTACGCTTGTGGCGATGGTCGGCGCAGCGCTGGTGAAATCAGCCGCAATCAAAGCCGGCGATTGGGTCAAGACGGTAGCTGCCGTTGTCGGCGGGACCGGCGGGGGCAAGGCGACGATGGCCCAGGCCGGCGGGAAAGACGCGGAAAAACTGCCCGAAGCGCTAAAGGTCGGCGCGGACTGGCTGCGGGAAAAATTGAAGTAGCAACAACCAATAATACCGTCAGGCGGTACGCAGGATGCGCCTCAACAAACCCATCCATTGCGACATTGCAATGGCTGGGCTTGTTCAAGGCGCACAATTTTTCGTTGACAACTTCGCAGTTGGCCGCTAGTTTTCTGCGACGTTTACCGTATTTGTTCAGTAGAAGGATACTTATGCAACCATCACAGAAATTGAGTCGATCACGTACCCGTTCGCGTCGTTCGCACCATGCTTTAAGTGGTGTGAACCTGGCAGATTGTCCGCGTTGCAACTCGCCGAAACTCCCCCATGCCGCGTGCGCCAACTGCGGTTACGTCCGCGCCGGGCTGAGCCTGAAGATCGAGAAAGAAGGCTGAAGTTATGCGTATCGGCGTTGATGCCATGGGGGGAGACTTTGCCCCCGCGGGAGTCGTCAAGGGCGCCCTGGAGGCGGAAAGACTCCTGAGCGATGAAGACCGGATCGTTCTGCTCGGAGACGAATCATCCATTCGAGAGCACCTTGACGCCTCTTGCGGATGGGAGCGTTTTGTTCAAATTGAGCACGCCGGCGAGGTTATCGGGATGGACGAGTCGCCTGTCGAGGCGCTGCGTCAAAAACCCGACAGTTCGATTTCGAAGATGGCGTCTCTGGCGGCGAGGGGCCGATTGGATGCGATGATATCGGCCGGTAACACGGGTGCATGTGTGGCTGCCGCTCAGATGCGCCTGCGTCGTCTGCGGGGCGTGCACCGTCCCGGAATCGCAATAGTAACGCCGACGTACGCCGGTCCTGTGGTCATGTGCGACGTCGGGGCCAATGTCAACTGTCGTCCTCGGCATCTGTACCAGTACGGGCTGATGTCGGTGGAATATAGCCGTTGTATCTGCGGCATCGATAAACCCCGCGTAGCGTTGCTGAGCATCGGCGCCGAAGACGCAAAAGGCAACCAACTCGTAAAGGAAACCCGGGATTTGTTCAAAAACGACCCTGAAATGAAATTCGTCGGTAACGTCGAGGGCAGAGATATGTTCCACGGCGCCTGCGACGTGGTTGTAACCGAAGGTTTCGTCGGTAACGTGGCGTTGAAACTTATGGAAGGTCTGGCGGAGGGGTTGTTCAAGTCCACGTACCTTGAACTTACCCGATCGAACCCCGAACTTGCGGGCCGATTCGAACATGCCATTACAACGATTAGAGATAAGTATGATTTTAACGAGTACGGCGGGGCGCCGCTTCTGGGCGTCAACGGTATCTGCATTATCTGCCACGGAGCCAGTCGGGCCAAGGGTATCACCAACGCCATCGGTGTAGCGTTGAGTTTCGCCGAGACACACATCAACGACCGCATAACGGAATGTCTTATCCGGCGTGGACAGAGCGGGGACGATTTATGAATAACGTACTGCGAGCGGCAATTGCGGGCGTTGGCGCATATGTTCCCGCCAGTGTGCTTACCAATGCGGATTTCGAGCGGATAGTCGATACGTCCGACGAATGGATAACCAAGCGCACCGGTATTAAGGAGCGCCACATCGTCGGGGAGGACGAATCTACAGTATCCCTGGCCGTTGAAGCATCCCGCCGGGCATGCGAAAACGCCGGTATCGAACCGGACGAACTGGACATGATCGCCTGTGCAACCATTACACCCGAAACGCTCTGTCCGTCCAGCGCCTGTTACATCCAGCGCGACCTTGGTGCGCCCAAAGCGGCTGTGTTCGACCTGTCGGCTGCTTGCAGCGGATTTGTCTATTCACTGGCGATTGCCAGTCGATTCATCGAGGCAGGACAGTTTAAAAACTGCCTCGTCATCGGCGCTGAAACCCTAAGCAGGGTTACCGATTACGAAGACCGCAGAAGTTGTATCCTCTTCGGCGACGGCGCGGGGGCAGTCGTGCTTAGACCGACCGACCAGGTCGCAAAGGGCATCCAGTACACCGTCATGCACGCCGACGGCGACGGGTGGGATTATATATGGATCCCCGCCGGGGGGTCGAAAATACCCGCATCACAACTGACGGTTGAACAGCGCCTTCATTACCTGATAATGCGGGGAAGGGACGTTTATAAGTTTGCCATCGAAAAAATGCAGTGGCTCCTGGAAGACTGCATGGAGGCCTGCAACCTTACGCCCGACGACGTGGACCTTGTCGTCCCGCACCAGGTCAATATCAGGATAATCAAGTCGGCTACGGAAAAACTGAAATTCCCGATAGATAAGGTGTACGTCAACATAGACAGGTACGGTAACACGTCGGCTGCATCTATCCCTATCGCGCTGGATGAGGCGGTGCGGTCCGGTCGTGTCGGGCCAGGCTCGACGGTGCTTTTAATCGCCTTCGGAGCCGGTCTGACCTGGGCCGGTGCGGTCGTGAAACTGTAAAAAAGAGGCCACAGAGGCACAGAGAACGCAGAGGATAAAAGATTAAAAAAGAATCGTTGTGGAGCGTTGAATGACTGGACGGCGCAGAGAAAGCGGAGCGGGAGTTTCCGGCGTCGGGTTTTCCGAAGAACAATATCCGCATAAGGAATTAACGAATAAAATTATCGGCTGCGACATTAATGTCCATCGGGAACTGGGTCCGGGTTATCTGGAGAGTGTTTATGAAAATGCACTGGCCCGCGAACTTTCCAGGCAAGGGTTGTCTTTTGACAGACAGTATGTTGTGAAGGTTTTTTATGACGGTGTTGAAGTTGGGCGACATCGTCTTGATATTTTTGTCGAGGGAAAGGTTGTAGTCGAGATCAAGAGCGTGGAGACACTGATAGATAAACATATTGCCCAGATTATCAGCACTCTCAAGGCTGTTGGCGCCAAAGTCGGGCTTTTAATCAATTTTGACGAAAGTCGCCTGGTTGACGGAGTGCGAAGAGTAGTTTTTTGAATTTTTAATTCTCTGCGCTCTCTGTGTCTTTGTGACAGGTTTTTTTATGAAAACAGCGTTTATATTTCCGGGGCAGGGCGCTCAGCAGGTTGGAATGATGTCCGACCTTGCCGATGCGTCGTCAGCGGCAAGAGATGTCTTTGCCGCCGCCGATGAACAGTTGGGCTATGCGCTGAGCGAGATATGCTTCCACGGACCCGCCGAACGCCTCGACGCGACGGATATCGCCCAGCCGGCGATGTTCGTCTGCTCGGTTGCCGCCGCTGCGGCAATGGAAGAAGCCCTGGGCGATAATGTCCCCGTTGCGACAATGGCTGCCGGATTGAGTCTGGGAGAATATACTGCCCTGCACGCATCCGGTGCGATAGACTTCGGTCCGTGCTTGGATCTGGTAACCAAACGCGGGCGGTTCATGCAGGAAGCCGCCAAGGCCCGTCCGTCCGGCATGGTCAGTATTATCGGGCTGGACGAGAAGAAGGTCGTCGAACTCTGCGTCGCTTCGGCCGACGGCGCTGTCCTGACGCCGGCGAATTTCAACTGTCCCGGACAGATCGTAATCTCCGGCGACATCGAGGCATGCACACGGGCGACTGAACTGGCAAAGGAATTCGGCGCCACAGGGGCTGTGGTCCTGAAAGTCGCAGGGGCCTTTCACAGCGAATTTATGGCGCCGGCGGCCGAACAACTCGCCGCCGCCATTGCCGACGTGGAAATACGCCGACCTGAGATACCTGTAATCGCGAATGTTAACGCCGAACCGCACGGAGATACCGAGTCAATAAAAGATAAACTCATTCGGCAGGTAACATCGCCGGTCCGGTGGGAACAGTCGATTCGCCGTATGCTGGATAATCGAATCGAGCGGTTTTACGAGATCGGTCCGGGGCGCGTCCTTGCAGGGCTGATGCGCCGGATTGACCGCAAGGTTAACGTAAAGAGCATTAATTCAGCCGACGCTCTGGCCAAACTGGCCGGTGAACTGGCATAATAATCGTCGCCGCCCAAGAAGTCGTTGAAGATTAAACGAAACGCGTGAAACAGGAATGACAATCATGGCCGAGAATGAAAAAGTTGCAATCGTAACGGGCGCCAGCCGAGGAATCGGACTGGAAATCACCCGACAACTGCTGGGGATGGGCATGACCGTCGTGGCGGTCGATATTCGCGAGGATTTGCTTGGTGAAATGGCCGACAAACTGCCGGGTTTGGGCGAGAAACTCGACACCCGTGTTCAGGACGTTACCGACAGCGAGGGTTTCACCGTCGTAATCGACGCGGTTGCAGAAAAATACAGGCGGATCGACGTTCTGGTCAACAACGCCGGTATAACACGCGACGGGTTGCTGATGCGGATGAGCGACGAGGACTGGGATCTGGTTTTGAAAGTCAATCTGACCAGCGCGTTTATCGGCACCCGCGCCGTCGCAAGACACATGGTCCGCAGGCGGGAAGGCGTTATCATCAACATGGCCTCCTTCAGCGGCATCGAGGGCAACCGCGGACAGGCGAATTATTCGTCATCCAAGGCCGGTCTTATCGGGCTGACAAAGACAACCGCAAAGGAACTGGCCGGTAAGAATGTGCGCGCCAACGCCATTGCGCCGGGCTTTATCGCTACGGAGATGACCGACGCCCTTCCGCAGCAGGCAAAGGATATCGCCCTGGACCTGATCCCGTTGAAAAAGATGGGGCAACCTTCCGACGTAGCCAGGGTGGTGGCGTTCCTTGCCTGCGATGAC
>JAXHSV010000053.1:0-15485 GCA_034190305.1 Planctomycetota bacterium
GGGCAACGAGACGAATTGTTCAACGAAGCCGTCGAAATCATCCTCTCAAGCCAGCGCGGAAGCGTATCCCTGCTTCAGCGCCGCCTCCAGGTCGGCTACAGCCGGGCTTCTCGTATCGTTGCCCGTCGTCGGAATCGACACTGGCGGTCTGAATTTTGACCAGTTCGCTCAGATACTCCGGTTCGCGGTTACCGCGGACGTGATGAACCAGTGCGCGAATTTCGGCTTCATCGACGTATGTACCCTGAGCGCGGACTAGGTTGGAAGTCCCCGGCTGGAGGAACAGCATGTCGCCCTGACCGAGCAGGACCTCGGCTCCGTTCTGGTCGAGTATTATCCTGCTCTCCTGTCTCGAGGCCACTCGGAAGGAGGCCCGGCATGGGATGTTGGACTTTATCAGCCCTGTAACGACGTTGACGCTGGGTCGCTGCGTTGCAAGTATCATGTGAATACCCACCGCCCGGGCCTTTTGAGCGATACGGATGATGTGTCCTTCGACTTCCTTCGAGGCGGTCATTACCAAATCGGCCAACTCGTCTATGATAACGATATAGTAGGGCATGTGCGTAACGACCTGGGCCTTTTCCTCTGCGGTTTCGGCTGCGAAGCGCTTATATAGTTCGGACTTGCTGATGCGATTGTATCCGCTGATGTTGCGGACACCCGCCTCCTTGAGCATCTCGTATCGCTCGTCCATTTTCGCTGCGACCCATTCGAGAATTTCCTCGACGCGGCGCATGTCATTGACGATCGGGCACAGCAGGTGTGGAATCTTTTCGAAGGCAGCCATCTCGACCATCTTCGGGTCGATAAGGATCATCCGCACGTCTTCGGGTGTGCGAGTCAGCAGCATCGCCGCGATCATGGCGTTTATTGAGACACTTTTGCCCGATCCGGTGGTGCCGGCCAGAAGCATGTGCGGCATCGTGCCCAAGTCCGCGACGATCGGATCGCCGCCGGCGTCCTTTCCAAGGTACAGGGGAAGGCGCATATGCTCGGCGGATTCCGGCGACAGTTCCATCAGTTCCTTCAGGCGGACGATTTCCTTGTCCAGGTTCGGCACCTCGATGCCCACGGTGTCCCGTCCCGGAAGGGGGCTGACGACGCGAACGCCCGGAACCGCCAGCGCCCTGGCGATATCGGGCGCCAGCGACGATATCTGGCTGACCTTTACGCCCGGCGCCAGCGACAGTTCAAGCAGCGAGATGACCGGACCGGTCATATGGCTTACAACCTGGGCGTCCACGCCGAAATCGTCCAGCGTCTGCTGGAGAATGGCTCGCTTTTCGGCGACCAGTGACTCCTGGCTTTCGATGTACCCTCCCGCCGGGTCTGTCAGAAGGTCCAGGCCGGGAAGTTCGTACTCGCCCGAAGACCTCGAGGCTTTGACCTTTGCAGGGGGCGAAGAGACGTTTTTTTTCGGCTTATTCCCGAATTCCTCATCTGCTGCAACCGAGCGAGGTGTGGCAGCGACGGCTGCGCGAAGAGATGATTCTCCGGGCCGGGAGGTGATGCGCCTGACCGCCTCTTCAAATGAGGCGGGTTTCGTACGCGAACGGAGTTTCCTCACCATCGCGGGAATTTTCAGCACGAGGCTGTCTGCCATCAGCATCACCGATATTCCGAATGCAGCCGAAAGCACCAGCCAGGCGCCCGCACCGGCCATGTACTCCAGCAAAGCGGCGCCGACGCCGATTCCGAGTATTCCGCCTGCGCTCGTCGTGGCGGGATGGAGAATGTGCGAAGTCGCCGCCGATGCCGTTACCATCATCGCCAGACCAACCAGGCGCCATGGAAGATGATTTATCCGCCCGCCGAGCAGCATCGCGCAGGCCGATATGGTCGCGACGATCAGCAGCGCGAATGTCCCGCCTCTGCCCAGCCAGTACGTCAGCCCGAAGGCGATGTGAGCGCCGACCGGTCCGGCAGCGTTGCGGACCTGCGGCGGGGGGTAGATGACTGTCGCCGGCGGGTCCGTCGGCTCAAAACTCATCACCGCCAGCCACGCCAGCGCAGTGGCGCCGGTCAGCAGAATAATAAGACAATACCTTGCGAACCGCCGGGACGGGCGAACCACCTCATCCTGCTGAACCTCTTGCGTTATTTTCTCTGCGTTCTTGCCCATCGTTTGGTAACTGACAGTCAGTAGTATGACAGCGATACTTACTTTTTAGCCCCGTTAGGGGTAATCGTTTTTAGCCCAGGGCGCAGCCGGAGGCAAGCCCTGGGCAAAGGATTTTCTATTTTTAGCCTCGCAGAGGCGGTCGTGAGCTTACGACCGCTCCTACGGAGCTTCAATACATCACATCATAAACTTTTCCCCAGGGCTTGCCTCCGGCTGCGCCCTGGGCAAAAAACGAACGCCCCGACGGGACTATTGAGAAGGTGGCGCTGTCACAGCAGTCAGTGATTCATTACCAGTTTAGCTGCCGACGGTACGGCGACAGAAAAATTTCGTCCAATCTCTCTATTTTTATCGGACCTTCCGGCGGTTCTGCTCCAGTGGAAAAAGTATCTGCCGGGCCACCTTGACATCAATGCCGGCTTGTAGTACTCAATGGCCAATCGGATCAGCGTCTGGTGGCACAGGTTTTCAACCTGTGTTGCTTCGAAAAGGTATTGGGCGTGCACAGGTTGAAAACCCGTGCCACCAACTGATTACCTTGTTTTGGATACCCGCTATGAAAGTATTCGTTGTTAACTGTGGCAGCAGTTCGATCAAATATCAACTCTTTGAGATGGCCGACGAGTCGGTCCTGGCCAAAGGCCTGTTGGAACGGCTCGGGACGTCCGAAGCCGTACTTCATCACACTACCGGTGAGCAGAAGCACGATAACCCGGTCGAAGCGCCGGACCACTCTGTCGGTCTGATGTTAATCCTCAAAGCACTGACGGATCCCGACATCGGTGTCCTTGCTAACCTGAACGGGATAGAATGCGTGGGACATCGCGTCGTGCACGGAGGCGAGCAGATACACCAAAGCGCCCTTATTGACGATGCGATTATAGAGATCGTGCGGGAAAATGCCGAGTTGGCGCCGCTGCACAACCCGCCGAACCTCGCCGGTATTACCGCTGCGATGTCCGACCTGCCGAAAATCCCCCACGTCGCGGTTTTCGATACCGCATTCCTCGCCGACCTGCCGGCTTGTGCCTTCCGATACGCCCTGCCTAAGCAGTGGTACAGCCGATATCACGTTCGACGCTACGGCTTCCACGGCACCAGCCACAGATACGTAACGCTGCGAGCGGCGGAACTGCTTGGAATCAGCGGCGATAAGGTCAATCTCATCACCGTTCACCTTGGAAACGGATGCTCCATGACGGCGGTCGCCGGCGGAAAGGCGGCGGACCATTCCATGGGAATGACGCCGCTGGAAGGACTGGTTATGGGCACGCGATGCGGAGATATCGACCCGGCGGTGATTTTTTACATGGCCGGACGGGCCGGGTTGTCGCTGGAAGAGTTGGACCGCATCCTGAATAAAGAATCGGGCCTGTTGGGCGTATCGGGCGTGAGCAACGACATGCGCGACTGCCTGACCGCCGCCGAGAACGGAAACGCCGATGCAGCACTGGCTGTGGAACTGTTCGTCTATCGCATCGTCAAGTACATCGGGTCGTATTTCACCGTCCTGCCGGGCTGTGACGCCGTTGTCCTGACCGGCGGGATCGGCGAGAACTCCCTTCCCGTCCGCCGGCGGATATGCCAGGGCCTCCGGCGGCTTGGAGTGGTAACCGACGAGGAGCGTAACAATTCAATCGTCGGCGGCAAAACCGGGGCGATAACGACCGATGACTCGTCTCTGCCCGTATGGGTTATCCCGACGGATGAGGAATTGATGATCGCCCGCGACACCCAGGCAGTGGTGGAGAAATTAGGTTAGCACGGGGTTGTTGAAAAAGTCATAGCAGGGGAATTCCCCGAAATAATAGTATTATGTGCCCGGAATTTCGCGCCGAGAGGCGCACCGGTTAACAACCCTGATTGGGTAGATTGGCTTTCTTATTGAAGGTAAGCACGACAGCCGATATAATCTGTGGACGAAGGAGACGTTATGCCGAGCCGAAATGACAACCCAACCGCACATGAAGCGTCGTCACATCAGATGATGATGCCGCGGGCCTGGTTTGTCACCGGCTCGGGCGTCATGCTCTGACACGATTCCCAAGCCAGGTTTTGATACCACCAGGCCCCGAGTTAATTTGCTCGGGGCCTTTTCTTTTTCCACATGGAGAATCGCTATGAAGAGCAAACTATACGTTACGACTTCGATCCCTTACGTCAACGCCGAGCCGCACATAGGTTTTGCCCTGGAGCTTGTTCAGGCGGATGTAATCGCACGTTACGGTCGGCTGATTGGTCAGGCCGTGCGCTTTCAAACAGGGACAGACGAGAACGCGTTCAAGAATGTCCTTGCAGCTGAGCAGCAGGGACTGACGACACAGGAACTGGTCGACAGGAACGCCGAGAGATTCCGCGCCTTGGCAGACACCCTCTGTATCTCCACCGATGATTTCATTCGGACGACCGAACCTCGGCATCGGCTGGGTGTCCATGCCTTCTGGAATGCCCTCAAGCCCAAAGACGTGGTGCAGCGGGACTACCTCGGATTCTACTGTACTGGGTGCGAGGACTTCTATCTTGAGAGAGACCTTGTGGACGGGAAGTGCCCCGATCACGGGATTCATCCTGTCGAAGTGGCCGAGAAGAACTACTTTTTTAAGCTTCCGCAGTATGAGGGTTGGCTGGCGGAATGTCTTGAACATCGGGTTCTGGACGTTGTTCCTGCTTCACGCAGGAACGAGGTGCTGAGTTTCATTCGCAGGGGACTAACAGAGTTCAGCATCTCCCGCGCCAGCGAACGCACCAATGGTTGGGGAACTCTCGTCCCCGGTGATGATTCACAGACCGTTTACGTTTGGGTGGACGCCCTGATTAACTACATCTCCGCACTGGGCTTTGGTTCCGGAGACCAGTGGCGGGAATGGTGGAGTTCCGATGTCGATAAGGTCCACGTTATCGGCAAGAATGTCTGGAAGTTCCATGCGATCTACTGGCCAGCCTTACTCCGGTCGGCTGGGCTGTTGTTGCCCAACAAGGTCGTGGTTCACGGCTTCGTGACCGTGGATGGTCGCAAGATCGGCAAGTCGCTGGGCAACACCGTTGACCCGTTCGCCATCATAGACAGGTATGGACCAGATACCGTTCGGTACTATCTCCTCCGCGCGATCTCGTCATTCTGCGACGGCGATTTTACTCTGGCCCGGCTCGATGAGCTGTATCGGACTGACCTGGCCAACGGGATCGGCAATCTCGTCAGCCGTCTGGCGTCCCTCTGTGCGAAGGTCGGCTATGATAGCGTGCGACCACCGGGACTCACTGCTCCTCCTGCCACATTCACGACGGCCATCGAGGCCTTCGAGTTCGACAAGGCCTTGGAAGCCCTCTTTGGGATCGCTGTCGAAATCAACCGGGACATCGAACAGCATCGCCCTTGTGAACTGATACACACAAATGGGACAGACAATCTGCGTCGACTGTTGGCGAAGTGGCTAAACCGAGTCTGGATTCTGACGACTTGGCTTCAGCCTTTTTTACCGGACACCAGCACTGGCATCATTGAGAGGCTGTTCTCTGGACCTGTTCACGCTGCATCACCTCTTTTTCCTCGGCTGTAGTCTAACGCCACCGGCATGGGTCCGTCGAGAGCGACGGGCCCATCTTGAGAGACGTCTCATTCAGCAGCGGTTAACAACCCTGATTAGAAAGGGGTGGGTGCCGATTACCCACACTACAAACTACAAGAATGATTGGCCACGGTACAATCGCCAATCGTCTATACGGGACTTTTTCAACAACTTGCCCCTTTTTTTCCCAGTGGCAATTGACGAAAACGGCGTTTGCCTGTATGATAGTGCATGGAGGTTACGCGTTTGGCCGGTATGATTAATCCATCCCAAACGGTTCGTGTAATCGGACTGCTTCCAGCCGGTTCGACAGCGCTCACCGCAGGCGGTTTGACGGCGCTTATTGAAGATGAATCCTTCCATTTGGTCCGCGTCGCAAGCGGATACGAAGCGGCTGCTGAGTTGCTGGCTGAGCCTTCATCGGCGCTGTTGGTGGATCTCGCCATGCTGACGGCTGGGCATGGGCCTCTGTTGAAACTTGCAGCCGAACAGAATGTTCCTGTAGTTGCGTTCGGGACGGTTACGTCGGCCTTGGACGGTTCTGTCCTGTCTGGGGCGCGTCTGGTCGGCGCCGGGCAGGCAGCCGATGCCTTGCAAGCCCTTCTTTCCAGCGCAGATGTGGAGCCTTTTGCCGCCGCTGCCGATTCGTCGGCCTACAAAGAAGAACCCTTCCAGTTTGACAAACCTCTTACAGGAGAGGAAATCGACTCGATTTTGAGCGACTGATGAGTGAAAATAGCGGTCAAATCCTGGTGCTGGCTTGCGACGAGGTAGCCGGCGAGTTATCGGCCTTGTCGCAGAGGGGTCAACTGCCGCACTTTTCCGAACCTTACGATGCGCTGAGCGAACTGGCTCGTCGGCAATACGAAGCCGTGATTATCTCACAGGATTATCCCGACTTTGCCGGCCTGGTTCGTGCGGCCCGCCGGCTTCAATGCTCCACCAGACTCATCGCGCTGACCGACCCTGCCGGCGAGGCGGACCTGCAAATGTCCGGCAACGGCGAACTGGACGGTTATTTCATATACCCGCCGACATCGGAGGAGTTACAGAGCGTCCTTTCGGCGCCCCGCCGGGCCGACGAACCTGATGAACCGGGAATGAGGCCGAAGGAAGTTGCCGAACTGGTGGAGGCTGCCGGAGACATCGACACCCTAGCGGAACAGATAGCCCGCTGCGTCGGCGCCTGGACGGGCGCGGCTGTTCACTGGGCCGACAAAGACGATGGTATGAACGAACCGCTGCTGCTGTTGGACGCCGACCCGCCGAGAGTACTGCTCGCCGATGATTCGGGTGTGATTACCTCAGCAGGACGGGCGAAGTTGGCGGCGCTTCAGGTGCTGGTCGGGCCTCTGTCCGCCCAGGCGCGTCGGACCGAGGCGCTGCACAGGCTGGCGATTACCGATCATCTGACCGGTGCTTACAATCGGCGATATTTCTATCACTTTACCGACCGGATGCTCGAACGGGCGGGGGCTGAACGGTTTCACGTAACGTTGCTGTTATTCGATATTGACGATTTCAAGCGTTACAACGACACCTACGGCCACGCCGCGGGAGACGAGATACTTCGTGAGATCGTCTCGCTGATGAAGCAGACCACTCGCCGGCATGATGTAGTCGCCCGGATCGGCGGAGATGAGTTCACCGTGCTGTTCTGGGACGCCGAACCTCCCCGCCGCCCCGACAGTCGGCACCCTGAAACCGCTCATGTCCTGGCCGAAAGATTTGTCAAAAAACTATCGCGACACGATTTTCCTTCCCTAGGCCCCGAGGCCAGGGGCGCGCTGACCATCTCCGGCGGGCTGGCGTCGTTCCCGTGGGACGGAAAGACCTGCCGGGAACTTCTCCGTCGCGCCGACGTGGCACTTCGCCAGGCCAAGACCTCCGGAAAAAACGGCATCCGCATCGTTGGGGAAGAAAAGTAGGCTACACGTGCTGGATCGCGGGTATTTCGATTTGTATCAGCAGATCATCGACGCCGGAAGTAGTTTTGTGGCGCGGGCACGGGACAACGCCGTCTTTGAAGTGATCGAAGAGCGGCTGCTGGACCACGACGCGCTGAATGTCGGGATTGTCCGCGACGCCGTGGTTCGCATTGGCGGCAAGTGGACGCGGCAGAAGCCGGACCAGCCGCTGCGGATAATCGAGATCGAATGTACTTCGCACCTCAAGACGTCCGGCAACTGAATCATCCCCAGTTTCCGCTGCATACAGCAGATCGTCCGGCAGTATTGCTGGTCGGCGGAAGGTGCGGTTTTTGTAAGTCCCGCAGGTACTGCCATTTGTAGCCCAAGGCGCAGCCGAAGGCAAACCCCGGGTAAAGGATTTTCCAGTCGTATCGGCCCCGTCGGGGTGGTCGTGGGATAGCGTCAAATAGTGTGTAAGTCAGTGGGAACTGACGCCAACTTACACAAGATACTTGACGTTATCGCGATCTTCAGCATTCCTGTTGAAGAAAGCGCCTGATGACTCCGGCAAGGTCTTGTCCCAGCGCGCGGGCGGTTTCTGTTGTAACGACACTGCCTCCGGCCGATGCGTAGGGAATCTCGATCGCCGTTGCACATCCTGTGCCCGTGAATCCCTCCGCCCAGCGGGCGAAACTCTTGCCCTTGCTGAAATTCTCGCTTGTATTCCAGCCCCGGCCGAAGGGAAGGTTGTTCTCCGAACTGAAAATCAGCGGACCCGCCCGGACTGCTTCGAGAATCTCCGAAAATCGCTCGACGCGGCTCCAGTTTTCCTCATTGGCCGTCCCGACGAACTGGATGTCCTCGTGTCCCTCGCCGCGAAGGCCCGGGCAGTGCATGTCCAGCGCAAACCGAAGCCTGCCGGCTGACCATTCAGGGACTAACTCCCGCAGTGCGCCCGTTTCGGGATAGATATTCGGGCCTTCGTAATCGCGGTTGTGGTCGCGTGGAAGACGGTTCTTGCCCTGGTCGCCGTCTTCGACGCCGTCCTTATCAACGAATGGCGCGACCATAAACTCAACGTTTTCGCGGAACCACCGGCCGTCGTCGCCGGCGCCGAGGATAGTTTCCATGATGCCTTCCAGGGCCCAGTCGGCCATCATCTCGCAGCAGTGGTGCCGGCAGGTCAACAGTGCGCGGGTCTTGCAATCGCCGTCGATCCTGCCAAGTCGGAGCAGTTCCACCTCTCTGCCTTTCCGGCTTCGGCACAGGACGCCTGCGTCCAGGTGCGGATTATCGCGGTGTCTGTCGAGGAACCGGCGCAGGTTCGCTTCCAGGTACGGCATAGCGACGCAGAAGCGGACCTCCTCGGCTTCGTCGGCGAAGGCGTACGTAAAGCCGTTGTTCTCGACAGCGTCGCAACCGAGCCATGCCCATGTCGTCCCGCCGTCGGTGCTGACGGCTGGTCCGCGAACACCTATCACCTTGCTTCCGGTGAACTGAAACAGCATCTCTCCGCCTGCGGCTCCACGCACGCGGAAGCACCAGTAGAACCAGTCGCCTTCCGTGTCGCGAAGGTCCTGCCGAATGCAGGCAGTGTCGCCCTCTATCTTCTCGACGATAATGTTCCCGCCCGGAAAATCACAATCAATTACCGGTGAAACGTTCATGTATCGTTCCTTTTTCTCATATGGCTAAGGCTCTATTATCTATGGTCAGATTTCCCTGCTGCGTTTTTATCTCTACTACTCCGCCGCCGTATTCGGACCGCATGGCCGGGCATTCGTGGAGCATGTCGGACCAATCTTCGGGGGCTTGGCCGTTGACCGTCAGGGACATATCGGCAAGTTCCACGGATATTTCCTCGCCGCCGGCTGTCTTTGCCCGCACTGAATCACCGGCCTTGACCGGCACGGACAGGGCGTTCAGGAAGGACCGCTCATCGGGATACATGTCCAAATCGGAGACCTGGAAGACGTGCAGGTCGCCGGGCAGTTCGACGTGTGCGCAAAGCCCCTTGCCTGCGCGGTAAAGACTCCACTTATCTGCTTTTATCGGTTTTATCCCGCCCTCTTCGACCATGGCGCCTCGGGATATGAGCCAGTTTTCGTACTGGACTACTTCGCCCCGCTCGTTCCGCTTGTCCCATGCGGAGTGCAACTGCTCATCCCGCATGAATGTACGCAGACTTTTTGAGGGGTCGGCTGCAAACATTACATTGAAGAAACGCGACTGGTGGCCGAAGCCTAAGGCTTTCATAAAGCCCATCGAGATGTGAGGCGTATTGTAGTAGTAAATCGGCATACGGCCCTCCCTTTCCGACGGATCATAGCGCGTGCCTTTATATCGCAGCAGTGGTCTGGTCGCAGCCTCCTCCGCCAGCGCTGAGACAATCGGGTCGGGCTGGAATGAATCGGCGGCGAAGGCGACTCCTTCCTTGAGATTCAGCCAAGGATCGCTCAGGCCGAAGGCCAGCCACATTACCGGCAGGTATGCGTCGAAAAGGTCGGACTCGATGTGGCGGTCGTATCCACGATAGAATGGCCCGCCGAGATGACCGTCGATGCTCAGCAGTGCTCTTTCGGCCATCTGGAGGTTGATAAGATCGGATGCGCCTTTCCGAAGCGCCGGCGAGGGCGCGTGCCCGGCAAGTATCAGCAGCGGATTGAGATAGTGTATCTGGTAGCACGGAGAGTGCCACTCAACCCATCCTCGCTCGAACCGACACGCCAGCGATTTTGAAAGTTCCCTTTCGTGGGCGGCTGTGTCCCTTCCGGCCAGTATTGCCCCGAACAGGCCTATAGTCAGGCACATTATATCGTGGTTTTCCGTGTGGATGACGGGCCAGCGGGCGGCGCGGTCATTGTCTGCGTTGACCGTCGGGCGAGGCTGCTTCCAATCGGTAAATATTGCCTTGAGGTGCGTTTTGGCCTTTTCGCTCAACAGGTCCGAAAGTCCGAAGTCAAGTACGGTCTTGAGCAGCATTACTCCCGGAAAGTCCCAGTCGGGGTTGTCGATCATCCCGTCGGGCCTCTTTATCAGGCGGGGATCAAGGCAAGCGGTCTCAAAGTAGCGATTTGCCTTGTCGATGTCCCTGCCAAGAACCAGGCGTGAATGATTGATTGCCCACATCCGGCTGTCGTAAGATTTGGCCTTTCGGTGCTGTTGTGGTCCCAACGGCTGGTCGAGCGGGCGCATTACCTTCTGGTAGTCGGCTTTCGATGGCTCTTCTATCTCATCAAGGACGCGCTGAAGGTATTCGCGCCTGCGTGCGGTAATTTCACTCATGGCGATTTTCTCCTTCGGGCTTACTATCGGCCCGGTTACAAATTGCGATAGACCTCCTTGCGATGGGCGATGCGGACCACGAGGACCAATACCTGCTCCTGCCGGATGGTATAGACGATTACGTAATCCTTTCCGGCATGGACGCGACGAAGTTCCGCAGCGCCTTCCAGTTGCCTTGTTTTGCTCCGTCTGGGGTTCGCGGCCAGCATGTCAAGCCAGCGTACGATCCGCTTCTGGGCGTGGCGCGGGAGGTTGGCGAGTTCCCTGTGGGCCTTGGATGTGAGTTCAACGCGGTAGGCCACGCTAAAGTCCCAATTCCTTCTTGACCTTTTTCAAAGGGACTGCCTTTTCACCGGATTTCTCAAAATCCTGCAGGGCCTTGCCACCTTCTTCGGCCCAGTAGCGGTCTTCCAATTCCTCCAGTCGCGCCAGGTCTTCCTCGGACACCAGGTAAATGGGCCTTGCCCCTCTCCGTTCGATACGCACCCTCTGCCGCTGGTAGGCAACCCGGTTGAAGGTATCGGCCGGTATGCGGGTTTGTGAGGCTTTCAACGTAGTCATTTTCAGTAACCTCCCGTAATATGTCCGACTCGTACAACTCGGCCAACTGGTACAATTATCGGTTCTAGGGGGTGGAAAGTCAAAGGAAAAAGTGGATGGTGCTATCACTCCTCGGTCTGCAAACTTCCTTGAAGCCATCGGGTGCAAGTCGATACACTGTCCATTCACTTATGAAAGACGCGGCATAGTACGAGCAGCCGCATCGCTGAGTTAGCCCGATTTTTTAACCTAAAGAACATCTTGTCTCCGATGAATAAAACCGGTTCCCAGGACATCTATTAGGATGAGTGAAACACGGAATAGAGGTTCTATGGACCGATCAGAAGATGCCCTGATACCGACGGTGCCAGGCGGGTGATACTGATGCGTTCGGCTTGATCGTAAAGGAATACACCGGCCGTGCCATCGGCGCGGCCTTTCTTCTGCTTGGGAACTATGCCGACGCTCTCGACGCCTCGCAGGATGCTTTCGTTCGCGCGTGGCGGAACATCCGGCGATTCGACGGCAAAGGCACTTTTTATACATGGTATTCGGCGATCCTGCGAAATACTTGCATCAGCCGACTGCGTCGCCGCCCCAGGAACAGACCAGTGCAACTGGCCAATGATTACCCAGGGCCGGAGTCGATATCCGACCCAGGCGTGCTTGCAGAACGCAACGAACGAATCGACCGCATCTGGCAAGCGGTATTGGAACTGTCAACGAAACATCGAGAGATTATTGTGATGAGCCACTTTCAGCAGATGTCGTACAAACAAATTGCCTGCGTACTGAAAGTTCCTATCGGAACCGTCATGTCACGGTTGTACAACGCGCGAAAAACGCTGCGCGCGAAACTGGCATGTGACCGCCCATGAATTGCGAAGACCTAAAACCTCTCATGATGGCGCTCCTGGACGGCGAATTGCCGCCGGAACAACGCGAGAAGTTGGAAAGCCATCTGGCAACTTGCGAAAGTTGCAGGCAAGAACTGGCGGAGTTCATCGCCATGAAGGAGAAACTGGCTATGGTAAAGTTTAGAGAACCTTCCGATGATGAGCTGGATCGCTACTGGAAAAGCATTTACAACCGCGTGGAACGCGGGATGGGATGGGTGCTGTTTTCACTCGGGGCGATCATACTGCTTTGCTATGGATCGTTTAAACTCATTGAGGAGATCATCAGGGACCCCAAGATCGCTCTTATCCTGAAGATCGGCGTCGTCGCACTGATATTCGGCGTGGTGATCCTGTTTGTGTCTCTGCTGCGTGAGCGCTTGGCCGTTCGGAAAGCAGACATGTATTCCAAGGAGATCAAGAGATGATTGTGGCTACCTCTGAAGAGATCAGTGGGAAGAAGATCGTTAAAACTCTCGGGCTGGTCCGAGGCAATACGATCCGCGCCCGCCATGTCGGCAAGGACATCAAGGCGGCGATCCGTCACATCTTTGGCGGCGAAATCATGGAATACACCAAACTGATGGGCGAATCACGGGAGCAGGCGATTGACCGAATGGACCAGAATGCCGAGGCGCTAGGCGCCAATGCCATCGTAGCGGCTAGATTTACCACTTCGATGCTGATGGGCGGCGCAGCCGAGATCCTCGCATACGGCACAGCTGTCGTCGTCGAATAAGAAGACAAAATACTCACGCGGAATTAATGTGCGGAGTGTTTTGTAAATCGGCCTCATGCAGCCCTGCGGTTTATTGTATCCTACACTTGAACCTGCATAGCGGAGGGGGATACACTGTCGTCTCACCCATGAAAGCCACAGCAGTCAGTCCGGTCGAGAAGAAGTGGCGGTTGTTTCGCGCGTGGTCGGGCGGGCATCCGCTCTGGTGCGCCTGGCAGGTAACGTACCGGTGCAACTTCCGCTGCCGATTCTGCAATTACTGGGCGCTGGCCGCCGACCAGTCCGACGAGCCGCCTGCGTCGGCCTACGCCGAGGGTTCTCGCAAACTCGCGCAGATGGGTACGCTGCTTGTGAGCCTTGCCGGCGGTGAACCGCTTCTGCGAACGGACATTCCGGAAATAGTCGCCGTAATCGGTCGGTATCATTTCCCGTTCCTCACCACCAACGGCTGGCTGCTGACGCCGGAACTCGCCGGCGAGTTGATGCAGGCGGGTCTGTGGGGCGCGTCGGTCAGTATCGACTATGCGACAGAAGACCGCCACGACGAGCGGCGAGGGATGGTAGGTGCTGCAGAGCAGGCCTGGCGGGCGGTCGAGATGTTCAGCGCCGCTCGCGTTCACAAATGGCAGCGGGTCAACGTCATAGCCGTGCTTATGGACGACAATATCGACCAGATCGAGCCGCTTCTGGAAATGGCGGCAGAGCGAGGCGCGTATTTCATGGTCCAGCCGTACGGGCGGGAAAAGACCGGCTCGGACGCTTACTTCCACAACGACGGGGCGGTCGGTCCTCGCCTGCTGGACCTGCGCCGGCGGTACGGAAACTTCCTTTCCAACCCCAATTACCTGTCCG
This sequence comes from Planctomycetota bacterium, assembly GCA_034190305.1. Taxonomy (GTDB): domain Bacteria; phylum Planctomycetota; class Phycisphaerae; order SM23-33; family SM23-33; genus JAUWNJ01. The sequence goes on from JAXHSV010000053.1 coordinate 13,914, forward strand.
CTTTCGATACCTTCCTCAACGGCGGCGTTCCCGGCTGCCGGGCGGGAAGGGCGTTCTTCAATATCGACGAAAACGGCGACGTTGCCATTTGCGTCGAGCAGCGAAACAGACCCGTCGGAAACCTTTACCGCGACGACATCCGCCACATCGAGCGCAGCCTCCATTCAGCCGCTCGCGGAAACAACTGCCGGAAGTGCTGGTATAACTGCCGGGGCGAGGTAGAGTGCCTCTATCACCCCGTAGGTCTGGCCCGCTCACTCCCGACGCTCTTTTTCGACCGAGGGGCGGCGCCGAAAAAACTCTAACCACAAAGGCCACAAAGAACGCAAAGAAAAGAAGAATTGTGAATTTTTCCTTTGTGTTCTTTGCGCCCTTTGTGGTTCATTCTGTCAGACGATGAGACCATCTGAAAAAGAAACAACGATAGCGACCTTTTCCGTAGCCTGTTCGGCATTCACTTACGGGTCGGTGCCTATATTCCTGAGGTTCTTCATAAATTACCTCGATGCCTGGACAGTCAATGCCGTGCGATATACCGTCGCGGCGATGTTGCTGCTGCCGTTTGTGCTGATATTGATGAGGCGGTCCGAAGAGGAAAAACGCGCCGCAGCCCGACTGAGCGCGCCGAAGTCCGGCGCCGGACCTCAAAGCATCTGGCGGGCGGCGCTGGTCCCGTCGGTCATCAACATCATCGGGCAGGTGCTGTGGGCATTAAGCCCATACTACAAAGTCGGGGCAGCGACGATGGGCTTCACTACAAAGTCTTCTTTCCTTTTTACCGTCCTGTTCGGCTTTCTGTTGATACCAAAAGAACGCCTGCTGGGGAAAAAGCCCCTCTTTTTTGTAGGCGCTGCGGTGTGCCTAGCCGGACTTGTCATAATGTTCCTTCAAAAGATGCTAACCGAAGGCGGTTCCTCTCTGACCGGTATGGGAATACTCGTGGCCACAGCCGTTTTCTGGGGAGCGTATGCCGTGAGCGTCCGCCTGTATCTGGGTGGATACCCTCTCCGGCTGAGTTTCGGCGTTGTCAGCCTCTACACCGCCGGTGCGCTGGTGGCGCTGATGCTCATCTTCGGCGATTATTCGGCGATGGGCGAACTTGGCGACGAAACCGTTAAGATATGGCTTCTCCTGGCGGCGTCGGCGGTGATTGGGATGGTTTTTTCGCACCTGCTGTATTATAGAGGGATTCACGGCCTGGGACCGGTGATATCAAACGGGATACTCATGGCTACGCCGTTTCTTACATACTTGGGCGCGTGGATATTTCTGGATGAAAAGATGACCTGGATACAGATGCTTGGCGGGTTCATTATTGTAGCCGGCGGGGTTATTCTGGTCCGGTCCAGGGCGCGGATAGAGCGTCGAAAAGCCCGCCCAAGCGAATTCGTCGCACCGGATAGGTAAGTTTGCTTCCGGGCGTCGAAGGTTTATTCTTGCCTTTCTTGCGGTTTGAGGGTATTGTTTGATTTCGACCTTCCCGCCGGCAGGCGGGTCTAAAAGGGATACAGGATTTATGAAAAGGTTGCTGACTGCCCGTCAGGTCGAAAATGCACTTAACCGCCTTTATCG
>JAXHSV010000054.1:0-15456 GCA_034190305.1 Planctomycetota bacterium
CTGCTCGAACAGAACACCACCCACGGAAAAATAAATGAACTTGTCGTCGGTTCGTCGGAACAATTGGTGAAAAACGGGAATATCTCCGCCGCCCGACTGTACACCATGCCCGACGGAGTCAAGATCGACTCGTGGATTTACAAGGCCGAGGAGAAAACCGCCCCCCGGGGAACGATCCTCGTCCTGCACGGGCTGGGCGACAGCAAGGTTACTTATATGAGCATGGCGAAAATGCTCGTGAAGAAAGGCTTCGACGTGGTGCTGACGGACCTTCGCGCCCACGGAAGGAGTACGGGGAAAATGGTAACCTTCGGCGCGCTGGAGAAGCAGGACCAGAAACGCGTCATCGACGAGTTGTATAAGGAAAAGGCCGTTTCCGAACCGTTGTACGTCTTCGGCTTCGACCTGGGCGGGTCCGTGGCCATCCAGTATGCCGCGATTGACCCGCGCGTCAAGGGCGTTATGGCGATGGCGCCCTACCGAGACATACAGACCGTAGGCCGGAAATTCCTGCCCCTGCTCAGCGACGAGGAATTCCAAAAGGTAATCGTCCGCGCCGGTGAAATAGGAAAGTTCGACCCGGCCGACACCTCGGCGCTTAAGGCAATTACAACGCTCCGGTGCCCCGTCCTGCTGGTGCACGGAAAATTCGACATGACCGTCCCACACGCACACAGCGAAGCCCTGCTGGCCGCCGCCGGCGGACCGAAGGAACTGGATTCCCAGCCGCTGCTGAACCACATCAGCATACATTTCGGACGCTGGGGCGATATTGTCAAAGGTATTGAGAAACTCGCATCAGGACAGGTGGGAAAAACGAATGAATGACCTGGAACGCTTCTTTTGCTCTATTCCAGGATTAAAGGGTGCGCCAAGGTGTCGTAAAGCCCCCGGAATTATAGAGCGAAGCCTTTTGCGAAAGAGTTCGCCAGGACACACAGTCAGTAACAACGGCGGGTGAAGGCATTGTACAAGACGTACAGTGCTTTGAAAAAAAACAGCGAGACTGGATAGTAAATATGATTCCCATCGGCACCGACAGGCGACTCAAACATACGCCGTGGATTAATTATGCAGTGGTGGCTGCTAATATATTCATTTTCATCGTCCTCCAGCAGACTCGGTCAAACACGCCTGCGGTAAGGGCGTACCTGCTGCAACCCGACAGGCCTGAAGTCTATCAGTTCTTTTCGAGCATGTTCATGCACGCCGGATGGTGGCACCTGATAGGCAACATGATTTTCCTTTGGGTCTTCGGGAACGCGGTCAACGACAGCCTGGGCAACGTCGGTTATCTCGCGTTTTACCTTGCCGGCGGCGTCATTGCGGGGGTCGGATACGTTCTACTGTCCGGAACGGCTCCGGTGCTGGGAGCGTCGGGCGCCATTTCCGCTGTAACGGGAGCGTTTCTTGTTCTTTTCCCTCGCGTACGAGTTACGGTCCTGGTGCCCCTTTTCTACATACTGATGCCGTTTGAAGTTTCCAGCCTGCTGTTCCTGCTGCTCCAGTTCGGGTGGAACCTGTACGCTTCGATGACTCAACCCGGCGGAGGCGTCGCGTACGTGGCGCATTCCAGCGGATACGTTTTCGGAATCGTCGTCGTAGCCGGTTTTCTGGCAATTAAAGTCCTGCCTAGGGAGCCATACGACCTATTGAGCATGATACGCACGTGGTGCCGTCGGCGCAGTTACACTCAGGTCGTCGCCGGTGGTTACGATCCGTTCAGCCGGACTCCATCGAGACCGGCCCGGCGGTGGATCGGCACGCGAACCACCACCGCTGAAGCGCCCACAGGCCCGGAGGCGAAGGAACTGGAACTGCGGAAGCAGATTTCCGCCGACCACGCCAGGGGCGATCTCGCCTCCGCCGCCGAAGGATACCTAAAACTCACGCAGATTACCGACGAGGCGCTCCTTCCGATGAACCAGCAACTGGACGTATCCAATTACCTCATGTCTGTCCGACAATATCCCGCCGCAGCCGGCGCCTACGAGCAATTCCTCAAACACTACGCCAATTACGAGTACATCGGCGACATCAGGCTGATGCTCGGACTTATCTATGGCCGATATTTACATCAGGATAAAAAGGCCGAGATTCATCTGAACCGGGCGATCCCGCTCCTGCGCGAGACGAGTAAGGTTGACCTTGCCCGCAGCGAACTTGCGGAGATCGACCGACGCCTCGGTTGAACGGACTGAAATAGTACGGTGCACGGATGACACTGGCTCAGACCACATACGCTGAACAGGCCGGAAAAGGGCTGATGGCAATAATCAACAGCCTGCTGCACCTGAACATGCCGACCCGCGAACAGTTCATTACCTGCCTGGAAACGTTGAGCACGCTCCAGGCAGCCGTTGTTGTTGCTCTCGGGATATGGTATCTGTTCTACGGGCATAAGTACTTCAAGGCCATGGTCGTCATTAACGGCGTCGGGGCCGGCGCTCTGTTTGGAGCGTATATCAGCCGGATATTCTTCACTAACGGGTCGTCGAATACGCCGATAGTGATGTCCCTTGGATGCGCCGTACTGTTTGGCGCCCTTTCCTGGCCGATGCTGAAATACGCCGTGGGAATCATGGGCGCATTGGCGGGAGGATTAGTCGGATACGCCGGATGGCACCTGATCGCCACTGCCATAGGAAGCGATTCACTGCGCCAACACGCATGGACCGGAGGGGTCATCGGAATGGTCGCCGTCGGAATGATTGCATTCGTGGTCTTCCGAGCGTCGGTAATGATCTTCACCGGACTTCAGGGCGCGATTATGACCGTCGGAGGGATAATCTCGCTTCTTCTGTCCAACAGATCCATGAGCGATTCCATCAGGCCGGCGCTGGTCGGAAACGACCTGCTGCTGATTATCCTGCTCGGCGTCCCCGCCGCCGTCGGTTTCGCGGCCCAGTATGCCACAGATGCAGCCGCTACCCGTAAAAAACGCAAAGCCACCGAAAAACCACCAGTCTGACAATTTACGATAATTACCGCTTCAGCCATTTTTTCAGAGCGGCGGGGGTGCGTGTGTTTATCACGTCGGCTGCTGTGGCCCAGCCTCGGCGGGCTGTATCGACGCCGAACCTCATCAACGACAGGTCGGACCCGCCGGCGGCACTGTGGGCGTCGGTGCAGATGAGCAGTTTCGCTCCGGCATCGACGGCGACGCGAATGTGAACGTCGCGCAGGTCAAGCCGCCAGGGATGAGCGTTCACCTCCAGCGCGGTGTCGTTGGCGGCGGCGGCTTCGGCGACCTTTGCGATATCGATCTCCATCCCGGCTCGTTTGTTTATCAACCGGCCTGTGGGGTGCCCGATTACGTGGACGTAAGGGTTTTCAATCGCCCGGATGAGCCGACGGGTCGCCTCCGTCCGTCCCTGCGAAAGGGCAGAGTGCGGCGAAGCCGTAACGAAATCCAACTCCGCCAGAACGTCGTCGGAAAAATCCAGCGAGCCGTCCTTGAAAATGTCCACCTCAATTCCCGTCAGGACGAGAATGTCCTTGTATTTCTTTGCAGCGGTTCGGATGGCGGCGACGTGCCGCTCCAGACGGGCCTCATCCAAACCGTTGGCCTGGACCTGGCTCTTCGAGTGGTCCGTAATGGCCATATACTTATATCCCATCGCCCGGCAGGCGCGGATCATCTCCTCGATAGCGCCGGACCCGTCGGAGGCCGTCGTGTGCATGTGCAGGTCGCCGCGGATGTCTTTCAGGCCGATGAGTTTCGGCAGGTTCCCTTTCGCCGCGACTGTCAGTTCGCCGCGATCCTCGCGCAGTTCCGGCCGAATCGGCTCCAGACCCAGGGCCGAGTAGATGCCTTCCTCGTCCCCGCCGGCGATTTGCCTCGACAAGCCCGACGCGGTTTCCTTAAACAGGCCGTACTCGTTGAGCTTCATCTTTCTCTTGACTGCGATTTCCCGAAGCGCGACGTTGTGCGCCTTCGAGCCGGTGAAATACTGCAATGCCGAGCCGAAACTCCCGGTCGGCACGACCCTCAGGTCGGCCTGGATTCGTCCGTCGATAACGACCGAGGCTTTTGTCGCACCGGCGGCCAGAACTTTTGTAACGCCGTCGGCGGCGGTGAAGGCGGCGATGATTTTTGGGGCGTCTTTTTCGCCGGACTCGCAGAGGATGTCTATGTCGCCGACGGTTTCGCGGCGGCGGCGAAAACTGCCGGCCACCTCGACGCGCCCGGCGCCATTGCAGGCCGAAACCGTCTCGCGCAGGGCGTCGGCGACGACGCCGGCTTCATCCAGCCGAAACCGACCGGAAACGCTCTCGGCGAAACTGATGCTCTCTGCCAGTTGGGCGACCTTTTTGGCGCCCATCCCCTCGACGGCTTCGAGGCGATCGGCGTGCTCTGCCAGCGCCGCCCGCAAGTCATCCAGCGAGGTGATCTTCGCCTGCTTCCAGAGTTTGGCGATGGTCTTCGGGCCCAGACCCTGGACCGTCAGCAACTCCAGCAGACCCGGCGGGATTTTTTTGCGAAGTTCCTCATGTCGCCTGACCTTGCCGGTTTGGAGATATTCGGTGATCTTGGCGGCAGTGGCTTTGCCGATACCGGGGAGGTCCTGAAGCCGGCCCGACTCGGATAGCGCGGCAATGTCTTCGGGCGTTTCTTCGATGACCCGTGCGGACTTGCGGTAACTGTTGATGCGGAACCGGTCCTCGCCGAGTATCTCAAGTACATCGGCCATTTCGGCGAATATCGCGGCTATGTCTTCGGCGCCCACGAAATTGCCCCTTCAGGCATAAGACTACCTGTGAAATCGCTGTGGTTCACTATCCAGGAGCAATTCTAACAGAACGGGACACTTGAGGAAACAGGCGCCGACCCGGACGCATTCGCTGATATGATGAATTTGGATTAACCCGCCGCGATCTCGTCCACAGAAAAAAAATATCATTACAGTTGACAAGCCTCTGGACCGATGTTATTATGAACGTAGGTTCATAACGAGACATCTATGCCCAGGCCCCGATTACAACGGATAGTGGCAGGTCAACCGGTCGTAACGGTGTACAAGCCGGCCGGCGTGCCGGCTAGAGTACTTCAGTGGGTCAACCTTACGCTGGATGAGTTTGAGGCAATTAGATTGATAGATAATGAGGGTCTTGACCAGGAGACCGTTGCTGTGCAAATGGGCGTTTCGCGCCCGACCGTAACACGGATATTGGCGTCGGCCCGAGGCAAAATCGCCCGATTCCTCACTTACGGCCAAGCGCTCCTGATCCAGGGAGGTCCGGTTATGCCCCCTGCGTTCGGGGCCGGCCGTGGCAGGGGCGGTGGTTTTGGTCGCGGTGGATATGGTCGGGGCGGGCGCGGATTCGGTGGACGTGGCCGAGGCAGAGGACGCGGCGGATTCAGAACATAAGGAAACTTACCATGAAAGTGGCAATAACATCACAGGGAACGGAACCAAACAGCCAGGTCGATTCCAGGTTTGGCAGGGCGAAATACTTTGTAGTTGCTGATACGGTAACGGGCGAGTTTTCCGCACACGACAATTCCCAGAACCTCAATGCCGTTCAAGGAGCAGGAATCCAGGCGGGGCGAAATGTCGTCGCTCTCGGCGTCGAAGCGGTGATTACGGGCAACACGGGCCCGAAGGCATTCGCCGCGTTACAGGCAGGCGGGGTCAAGGTCTATATCGGGGCGACCGGGACGGTAGCCGAGGCAGTCGAGCGGTTCAAAGCCGGCAAACTTGAGTGCGTCAGCAAGGCGAATGTCGAAGGACATTGGATTTAGGCGAGCAACATGAAGACTTTTTTCGATTGTATTCCGTGTTTCGTGAGGCAGGCGCTGGATGCGGTTCGTCTGGTGACGGACGATGAGTTGCTTCACGAGCAACTTCTTCGTGAGGTTCTGCGCGAGGCCGGCGAAATGGACCTGCGTCAGTCGCCACCGGCGATGGGACGGCAAATTCATCGGCTTATTCGAGATCTTACGGGCCAGAGCGACCCATATCGTCAAATCAAGGATCGGTTCAATCGCCTGGCTTTGGATCTTTATCCCGAATTGGAAAGGCGCCTGCAAAGTTCCGCCGATCCTATGGACACGGCCATTCGTCTGGCGATTGCCGGCAACATCATAGACTTCGGCGTCAACAGTAATCTTGACGAGACCCATGTTCACGAGGCGATTGAGCAGGCCTTGACGACACCGTTCGACGGAGATGTAAAGGAATTCGCTGCTGCGCTTTCCGACGCAGAGGACATTCTCTTCCTGGCTGACAACGCCGGGGAGATCGTTTTCGACCGGTTGCTGCTTCGGCAAATGCCGTTGGAAAAAGTAACGGTCGTCGTCAAGGGTTCACCGGTTATCAACGACGCCACGATGGTTGATGCTGAGGCCACGGGAATTACCGATATGGCTGACGTTATCGACAACGGTTCGGACGCACCGGGTACGATCCTTAACGATTGCAGCGAATCTTTTCGACAGCGTTTCGATGAGGCGGATATGGTTATCGCCAAGGGCCAGGGCAACTACGAAACATTGAGCGACGCGGAAAAGGATATTTTCTTCATTCTCAAGGCCAAATGTCCGGTAATCACCGAGCATCTGGGCTGTCAGGTGGGAAGCATGGTCTTACGAAGGTCGCGCTGCGCCAAAGTCGGCGTGGAGAAAGGCAACAACTATGCCGCGATTTGACGGAACAGGACCGTTAGGACAAGGCCCGATGACGGGACGCGGAATGGGATACTGCGTGTTGAAAATCGCTGATGATGACGCTCTTGCTCCTCCGTTGGCCCAGGACGTTACCGGACCTGGTGGACAAGAAACAGAAACCTCCAGAAAAACAGGAAAGGTGGTGATGACGATGCCGGCAGGTAATGGAACAGGACCGCTTGGAATGGGGCCTATGACAGGCCGTGCAGCAGGATATTGTGCCGGGTATTCGATGCCTGGTTACATGAACCCCGTATCGGGCAGAGGCTTTTTGACTGGTCCCTTCGTCGGTGCCTATGGACCAATGCCGTACGCACAGGGAATGATACCCTACGGCTACGGCGCGGGTTACGCCCCTATTGGCGGTCGGTCGTTCGGATGGTTTGGACGAGGATTTGGGTTCGGTCGCGGTCGGGGTTTCGGCCGAGGTCGTGGCCGAGGACGTCGATGGTTCGGGTGGTAAGTCAGATGGACTGGTAACATTTAGCGTGAAGCAACGCAAAGAAGGAGATTCATTATGCCACGAGGTGATGGAACAGGACCGGCGGGTAAGGGACCGCGAACCGGCAGAGGGCTTGGACCCTGCGGTGCTGGTCAGGGACAGAAGCCAAGGCGCGGACAAGGTAGTGGTCAGGGCCAGGGACAAGGTCGCGGTGATGGCCAGGGACAAGGTCGCGGTGGAGGCCGAAGAAAAAACAGGTAAGAAACTTTATTCTAATTTGCTTATAAGGAGTAAAATCATGCCAGGTGGAGATGGAACAGGCCCTGCGGGAATGGGCCCAATGACAGGACGCGCAGCCGGTTACTGCGCAGGATATCCGGTTCCCGGATACATGAATCCGGTTTTCGGACGCGGTTTTGGTCGCGGTGGCGGCGGTTGGGGTCGGCGCAACTGGTTTTACGCGACCGGTCTGACCGGTTGGCAGCGTGCGGGTATGGGCATGCTCCCATACGGCGCACCGACGGTGTATCCAACGCCTTATTCCGCACCGTTTGGACCGACTCAGACAGCCGAGCAGGAACTGGATGCGCTCAAAGGCCAGGCCGAGTACTTCGAAGACGCCCTGGAAGGGATTAAGAAGCGGATCGAGGAACTCCAGGCCAAGTCGGAAACAAAGTAAGCGTACCTGACAAAATGGGCCACAGAGGCGCAGAGAGCGCAGAGAAGTGGTTTTCTAAAAACAAAGTGCAGCTCTGTGTTCTCTGCGTCTTTACTGCCCAAGAGGAGTATCGTTATGAAAATCACCGTTACCGCTACCGGACCGGACATTGGCGCCGCCGTTGACCCTCGATTTGGGCGGTGTCCGTATTTTTTGATTGTTGATACCGACACTATGAAATTTGAGGCAGTGGAAAATCCCAACTTGTCGCTGGGCGGCGGTGCGGGGATTCAATCGGCCCAACTGATGGCGGGAAAGGGCGTGCAGTTTGTCCTGACGGGCAATTGCGGGCCTAATGCGTATCAGACACTTTCGGCTGCCGGTATTGAAGTGATTATCGGGTGCAGCGGTACCGCCGCAGACGTGGTTGAACAGTTCAAGGCGGGGCAATTGAACGCCACCGGTCAGCCCAATGTAGCCAGCAAGTTCGGCGCGGCCGGTGCGCCTGGTGCGGTTCCGGACCAGCCGGCAGGTTCGCAGCCGCCGCCGATGGCGGGTGGAGGAATGGGCATGGGACGCGGAATGGGCCAAGGCGGAGGCGGTGGCATGGGCCGTGGCGGTGGTCGAGGCATGGGCCGTGGACAAGGCATGGGGGCTGCTTTTGGCCAAGGACCCGCCCCGATGCCGCAACAACCCGCTCAAAACCTGACCAAGGACGACGAACTGGCTACGCTCAAGCAACAGGCCAAGGCAATGGCTCAGCAGATGCAGCAGATTCAACAGCGGATTCAGGACATAGAACAGGAGAAGACCAATGGCTGAATTTCTCAATCCCTTTAGCGGTATGGCGCCTGGCCGAAAACTTACAGATCGTGAACTGGCCAGAGCGATCCGCCTTGCCCTGGCGGCCGAGGAAGAGGCAGTCCACCTTTACGAAGCGCTGGCGGATGCATCGGATAACCCCCTCGCGACCAAGGTGCTTCAGGACGTCGCAGATGAGGAAAAGGTGCATGCCGGCGAGTTCCAGGAAGTTATCCGGATCCTGCTGCCAAATGAACAGCAGTTGCTTAGGAAAGGGGCGGACGAGGTCCAGGAGATGAACACCGACAAGAAGGAGTAAGTTCCATGGCAGTGAAAGTGGATATTGAAAAATGTACAGGATGCGGTTCTTGCGTTGACGTCTGTCCCGTCGAGGCGATTTCATTGAACGACGGCAAAGCCGTAATCGACGAGGACACCTGCACCGAATGTGGTCTGTGCGTAGATGAATGTCCTGAAGAAGCGATCAGCCTCTAGTACTACCCTGCACAATGCTTATAGCGGCAGTGTATGTGGTAATAAACACAGGGCTGATATATAGAACTGAAACCCATCCAGGGCAGATTCAGATTGGCGAAGCGCACATTGCGTTTCTTTGGCTGGTGGTTTGGTCTTTTCGCACTGCTTGGTCCCCTGTCCACCTGCCCGATTTGCGGTCAACCCGGGTGTCCCGCCAGGAGCAGCCAGCGCGGGTATATCAGGTGGGATACTTGCAGTATCAGGTTTTGTTCTTCGCTGGATTTGGAATGTTTTTGGGCGACGACAGAGATGTAAGGAATCAACTCGATGAAGATTGCAATTGCAAGCGGCAAGGGCGGCACAGGTAAAACGACGGTTGCGACGAATTTGGCCTATGTGGCTTCGCGCAACGGGCAAAGCGTGGCCTATCTTGACTGTGACGTTGAGGAGCCCAACGGACACATCTTCCTGAAACCGCAAATCGCCGAAAGCAAACCAATCGGCAATTTGATTCCTGAAGTGAACGAGGATATGTGTATCCAATGCGGCAAGTGCGGCGAGATATGCCGGTACAGCGCAATCGTCTGTGTGGGTGATAAAGTGCTTGTCTATCCCGAACTTTGCCACGCCTGCGGCGGCTGTGCGCTGGTCTGCCCGGTCGATGCGATTACCGAAACACCCCGCGAACTGGGCAAGTTGGAGACAGGCCAGGCCGGTCCGATCCGATTCGTGCAAGGCTTGTTGAATATCGGCGAGGCGATGAGCCCGCCGCTGATCAAAGAGGTAAAGGCGGCTGCACCCGAAGTTGACCTGGTGATTGCCGATGCCCCGCCCGGTACTTCCTGCCCTGTCATTGAAAGCGTCAAAGATTCGGATTTCGTGCTTCTTGTAACCGAGCCGACACCCTTCGGCCTGAATGATTTGAAACTGGCTGTCGAGATGGTTCGAGTCCTGAAAATACCCTTTGGCGTGGTTGTCAATCGTGCGAACGTCGGAGACCGGCAGACACAGTCCTATTGCAACACGAACCGGATCGAGATTCTCGCGGAGATCCCGGATGATCGAAAGATCGCCGAGGCGTACTCGCGGGGCGAGATGATCTGCGAGGTTATGAGCGACTATGCGTCGCTGCTGGCGGGATTGCTGAAGAGGATTATCGAAAAAGTCCAAACATCTTCTCCACAGACACAGGAGAACACAGATGCCTATTTTTGAGTATCAATGTAAAAAATGCGGACACGTAACGAGTTTTCTGGAAAAGGTCGGAAGCAGAAAGGCCCATGCGTGCGAGAAGTGCGGGTCCGGCAAGACCGAGAAGGTCTTCTCAACCTTCGCCGCGAAGTCCTGGGGCTCCGGGGAGGCGAGTTGTCCGACAGGAACATGCCCGCTTTCGTAACCGGCGCCGGAAAGCAAGGAAAAACGGTATGGCCGGAGAGAACTTACCGGAAAACTTTTACGAGAAGATCAAGCCACGTTTGCACAAACGGATCGGCGGCGAACTGCGTTTGGCCAGGCGTATCCTTGACTTGGGCTGCGGTTCTTGCCAATTGGTGCAATATCTGGCGCGGACATATCACCAGCATGTTACTGGTGTAGATATCTCGGACGGAAGTTTCCCGAAACGTTACCATACGTCCGATGGTCGGCGGTTTCGGTGCATACGCAAGGATGCCGGGCGCCTGGAATTTATCAGGGACGGGGTCCAGGATGCGGTGGTCTCGATGTGGGCCCTTCACGAGATGGAACATCCCGAAGCGATCCTGAAAGAAGCATGCCGTATCCTGCGTCCGGGCGGGGAAATATTAATTGTCGATTTTCCGCGTGGTTCGTTGGCCCAGAGGCTTTGGAATGAAGATTACTACAGTCCGGCGGAGATTAATCAAATGATGAACGATGCGGGCTTCGCCGAGGTTCGTGTCAGGTTGATCGGGCGCAAACAAATCATCTGGTCGAAGGGTTTTCGCCCGGCGGCGTAGAACGGGAATACATAAATCGAAAAGAACATTAGGGATCAAAACCGTGACGGAAACTATTGTAGTTACAGGAGGCGTGGCGGGTGGAGCGTCGTTTGCCGCCCGGGCGCGCCGTCTGAACGAATCCGCGACGATCGTGATGATCGAACGCGGCGAGCACATCTCGTTTGCGAATTGCGGCCTTCCCTACTTCGTAAGCGGCGAAATTCAAAGGCGAGACAAACTGCTCGTGGAAACGGCGGAGCATTTCGCACGGCGCTTTCGCGTGGATGTCCGCGTCAGGAACGAGGTTCTGTCCATAGATCGGGAGAAAAAAACCGTCGAAGTTCTGGACCACCGGACTTCTCGTACATACCGGCAGCCGTATGAAAAACTGGTGCTTTCTCCGGGGGCTGAACCTGTGCGTCCTCCGCTGCCGGGAATGGACAACCCGAAGATTTTCTCCCTTCGCACCATAGAAGACGCAGAAAAGATCCGTGGTTGTATAGAGCAGACGGACCCGCAGGAGGCGGTGGTCGTAGGCGGCGGGTTCATCGGCCTGGAAATGGTGGAGAACCTCAGCCACCTGGGCATTCACGTCAGCCTCGTCGAAATGGCCGACCAGGTCATGCTTTCTCTTGATCCCGAGATGTCTGAATGGATTCACCAGCACCTGCGGCTAAACGGCGTCGAGTTGGTCCTCGGCAGCCCGGTCGAGTCCTTTCACGAAAACGGGGAACATCAACTGGTTGTTACCGTCCGCGGCGGTCGGCAGATTCCCTGCGACATGGTGATTTCCGCCATTGGCGTCAAGCCCGAAGTCGAACTTGCCCGCCGGGCCGGTCTGGAAGTCGGCGAGCGGGGAGGAATTCGCGTCAACGAGCACCTGCAGACGACGGACGAGTCCATCTACGCCATTGGTGACGCCATAGAGACCGAAGACCGCGTTCTCGGCGGTCTGCGACTGACGCCCCTGGCGGGCATCGCCAACAAGCAGGGGCGTCTGGCTGCGGACCATATTTTCGGAAAGGACGTTTCGTTCCCGGGCGCTTTCGGAACAAACATCGTGCGGATATTCGACTTGTCCGTAGCCTCGGCCGGCGCCAACGAGCGCGGTCTGAAGGCCAGGGGCATCGCCTACCGGAAATCTTTCACGCATCCCGCATCGCACGCCGGATACTATCCAGGCGCCACGCCGATGGTGATGAAACTCCTGTTCGCGCCGGACGACGGGAGGATTCTCGGCGCTCAGATTGTCGGCATCGACGGTGTCGATAAGCGAATCGACGTCCTCGCGACGGCCCTTCATGCGGGAATGACCGTCTTCGACCTGACCCGGCTGGAGTTATCGTACGCCCCGCAGTACGGTACGGGAAAAGACGCAGTGAACATTGCCGGCTATGCGGCATCCAATATCGTCCAGGGCGACGTCGAGGTGTTTTATGCAGAAGACCTCGATCAACTGATCGAGAAGGGCGGATTCCTGCTCGATGTTCGTACGGAAAGAGAGTTCCGACGCGGGCATATCGAAGGCGCCGTTAACATTCCCATCGACGAAATACGCGACCGCCTGGATGAATTACCGAGGGGTCGAACGCTGTTCGTGTACTGCCTCACGGGAATCCGCAGTTACTACGTCTGCCGGATACTCAAGCAACTCGGTTATAACGTGCTGAACTTCAGCGGCGGTTACATGGTCTATTGCGCCGAATCACCGGCGAAATGCAAAGAGATTCCCGGATTGCATCGCTGGAAGAGGATTCTCGCACTTGAGACGTTTTGCTCAACGCCTGAAGAAAGGAATATCGTTCGTAACAGGAAAGAATCAGTAGATTGAGAAGGAGAAACCGACTGTGCCATGGGTAAATCACGAGATGTGTACGGGGTGTGGAATCTGCGTCCGGGAATGTCCGGTTGAGGCAATGAGCATCGGAGATTCCGGCTATGCCGACATCGACGAAGACGCTTGTATCCGATGCGGTAAATGCCACGATGTTTGTCCGCAGGAGGCAGTTCGCCACGACAGCGAAAGGATTCCGCATGAAGTGGCGGACAACCTGCGATGGGTACGTAAACTGCTTGGGAACTTCCAGGAATCGACCGAGCAGGCCGCTTTTATGCAACGCATGGTGCGGTTCTTTAACAAGCAAAAGAAGGTGAACGAGCAAACTATCGATGCGATTAAGGCTGCTGAAGATGATCCCGCTGAGAGCATCAGTGCCGCCATTCGCGGTTTGTCCGTAGAACGGGACACTGGGCCATCGAAGGGAGAATGAGACAAATGGAAATAAAACCAAAGGAATTAGTTGTTATCAGCGGCAAGGGCGGGACGGGGAAGACTTCTATTGTCGCATCGTTCGCCGCCCTGGCTGATAAGGCCGTGCTGGCGGATTGCGACGTGGACGCAGCCGACCTGCACCTTGTCCTTGAACCGACTATAGTCAAACGTGAAAATTTCTCCGGCGGCTCCCGCGCAAGGATCAAGCCCGGACATTGCACCGCCTGCGGGAAATGTGAGGAGATATGCCGCTTCGATGCAATTTACTTCGACGGGCCGGGAAACGGAAAGGTGGACAAGACATACCGTATCGACCCAATAGCCTGCGAAGGATGCGGAGTATGCGCTTGGTTCTGCGCCGAGAACGCCATCGAATTCGGTCCCGTTGTCAATGGCGAGTGGTTCATCTCCGATACCCGCTGCGGACCGATGGTTCACGCTGCTCTCGGCGTGGCTGAAGAAAACTCCGGCAAACTTGTCAGCCTCGTCCGTACACAGGCGAAAAGAATCGCCGAAGAGCGCAAGTTGGACATGGTCCTGATCGACGGTGCGCCTGGTATCGGCTGTCCAGTCATCGCGTCGATCACCGGCGCCGACCTTGTGTTGGTGGTAACCGAGCCGACGCTGAGCGGACTGCACGATCTTCAGAGAGTAGCCGACCTGACAAAGCACTTTGGCGTCGAAACGCTCGTGTGCGTCAATAAATGGGATTTGAACGAGGACATTGCCTCGCAGATTGAGACGCAAGCCCGCCGGCGCAGCCTGATGCTTGCTGGAAGGGTCCGCTACGATCGTGCAGTTACAGAAGCGCAGATCAAAAGCAAGTCGGTCGTGGAGTATCAAAACAACGGCGCCGCGACGGAAATCAGGAAGGTTTGGGCTGAAGTCATCAAGGCAGTTGCCGCGTTGAATTCTTCGGGCGCGGAGGCATGGCGGCAAGCATGACCCGGAACGCACATTCGCTGTTCGACTTTGCACCGATGGCCGATAGGTACGATCGCTGGTACGATACGCCGGCGGGAAGATCTCACGACCGGCAGCAAAAATCCCTCGTGCGAGAGTTTCTCCAGCAGGCCAGGCCGGGTGAGCGACTCCTGGACGTCGGATGCGGTACGGGACACTGGAGCCGTTTCTTCGCCTCGTTGGGCTTTATCGTCTTTGGTGTCGATATTTGCCCCGAAATGATTAAGGTTGCCCGCTCATACAATTGGACAGCGTGTTACTTTGACATCGCAGACGCCCAGCACTTGCCCTTCGATGATGGGTTTTTTGAGGTCGTCGCCGCCATGGCGACGCTGGAATTCGTCGCGGACCCGACAGACGCACTGGCTGAAATGTTTCGCTGCGTCAAACCGAACGGCAGCATTATCGTAGGCACGCTGAACAGGTTGGCTCCTCTCAATCGCCACCGCATTGCGAAAGATAAAAAACCCTATGCGTCGGCCCACTTGTTCTCGCCCAAAGAGATTCGCGGCTTATTGGCTCAATATGGCCATGTTCGAATGGGTATTTCATCGAAAGGCGCCAAGCATAAACGGCTGGGGCCACTGGCGCCGCTTTGGCGACAAGCGGCCTTGCGATGGGGAAATCCAACAGGTGCTTTCATCGTTGCGGAGGTGCGTCCATGAAGGTTCAGGTCGAAGTGAGTCTTTATCCATTACGGACGGCAACCCTGACGGGGCCTATAGATGATTTCGTCGAACATCTTCGTCGTGCCGGCTTCGAAGTGGAGATAGGCCCGATGGGTTCACGCATCAACGGCGAATGCAAGGATATATTTGGTGCTTTGGGCGAAGCATTCGAAGATGCCGCCGGCGGCAGCGATGCTGTCCTTACAGTCAAGGCTTCCAATGCGTGTCCGAGCGGCCGGCGGGAAGGCGAGTGATGCGGGAGAGACAGTTTTATGCTTCTGCTTCGATTACAAATAAGATGAATTGGAAAACGAAATAATTCATCGAGGAGTAATAAAGAATCATGGCCAGGATGTTCTTTCCACAGTATCGGCGGGGACGTGAAGGAATTGAGGTGTTCGCCGGAAGCATTCTGGAGCACGCCCGGAAACTCGGTGTTGAAATCGCTTCCGAATGCGGAGGCGTAGGGTCTTGCGGACGCTGCGTTGTGCGGATCGAGAGGGGCGCGGACGTCCTGAACGAGAGAACCGACAGCGAAAAGAAACAT
>JAXHSV010000055.1:0-15402 GCA_034190305.1 Planctomycetota bacterium
TCGATTTTCTTATCGGCGAAGACGCCGGCGAGCGATTTTCGTACGATTTCGACGTCCAGCACCTTTGCCCCCAGCGGCCCGGCGACGGGTATGTACACCGCCGGCCCCTCCCGCCAGGCCAGCGATATCCCGACCAACCCGGCCCACGTCGGTCTGACCGAAGTGGTCTCCGTATCGACCGCAAGATGCGTAACGCCTTGCAACTCCTTCGTCAATTCATTGAGCGCCTTTGGCGTATCGACACAGCGATAGTCAAAATCCCTCGCCGTCGTCTGCCCGCCAATCGAGGCCAAGCCCACGGACTGCGTTCCGTGGGGCGCTGAATCTGCCGGTTTCAACTGCTCGATAAGGCGGCGGAATCCGAGTTCGTCGAATATGGGGCGCAGAGATTCGGTATCGAGGCCCTGGAAGGTGAACTTCGGAAGGTCCGCATCCATGTCCACGTCGTCTGTGAGCGTTACCAACTTTTTCGCCAGTGTGATAGTGTCTGTGTGGGTGCGGATGTTTTGAGCCAGTTTCGGCGTCAGTTCGTCGGCATGGGCGACGACAGCCTCGGCTGAGCCGTATTGACCGATGAGTTTGACGGCGGTCTTCGGTCCGACGCCGGGAACGCCGGGAACGTTGTCGGAGGTATCTCCGCAGAGAGCCTGAATCTCGACGGCCTTGACCGGCGGGTATCCCTTCACCTGCTCCAGACGGGCAGCGTCGATAATTTCATCCTTCATCGGATCGAACAGTACGGCGTGGGGACCGATGAGTTGTTCGAGGTCTTTATCCCGGCTGACCATCACGACACGGAGGTCGGCGCCGGCAAGTCGGCCGACGATGGTCGCCATGATGTCGTCGGCTTCGGCGCCTTCGATCTGAAGGATCGGAACGCCCATCGCCCGAATAATCTGGGTGATTCGTTCTATCTGCGGCGGGAGGTCCTCGGGCGGCTTGTCGCGATTGGCCTTGTATTCGGGATAAATCCGCGTCCGCTGAAGATGCTCCCGCCCGCTGTCCATAGCCACAGCAAGATAGTCGGGCTTCCGCTCGGTGATGAGTTTCATCAGCATAGTCGTGAAAACGTAGGTCGCGCGAGTCGGTTCGCCCGAAGGACTCGTCAGGTCGCGGAAAGGTGCGTAATAAGAGCGGAATATCTGCCAGTGTCCGTCGATTATGTAGAAACTTTTTCCCACGATCATGCTCCTGACGCCTTATGAGGCTATCGCTCCGCAGACTCGGGGTCAACGGATATGAAATTCAAATTTTCAATTGGCAATTTCCAATTAGAAGACGGTTACAACGAATCATATGCAAATTCGCAGGCAAAATCGTCAGTCCCGCTCTTTTTCCCCGAAAAAGTCAGACAGATTTTCCCTTACCAATTGCCAATTGGAAATTGAAAATCGGAAATTGGCAATTGCCACGCGAGTCACTCAAGCCTGGTTACAAGGTATGGTCGATTACTCCCTTTCATGCCGACGGCGTGGAAAAATATGTTGACTCGCCGAAGTTCAGGGAAGATACTGCATGAACAAAGAGGTTTTTATAACACTAACCGGCTGTATTGTAAGGAGTAGTTCAATGGCTCGCGTTGTGCAACGACGTGGGGGTCCTCCGTACATGGTGATCCTGCTGGCGTTTTTGTTTCTGGTTTCTACGACACTGGCGGTTTTATTTTATGTCCGCAACGACGAAAGCGGAAAGGAACTCCTCAGGGAGCAGGACAGGCGTTCCGAACTCGCCAAAAAAGACAGGAAAAAAGCCGCCGACATCGACGAGATGGTCATAATAATAGCAGGCAAAACACTCAGCCCTGAGGCTGCTAAGAAAGAAGCCGACGAGATACTGAAACTGGAGCACGCCAAGGACTATTCCGCCCTGTCTTTGGCAATCAGGGAGATGGACAGGAAGATCGCCGACCTGAACAGCCAGGTTGAGCAGGGTAAAAAGGACAACATCGAACTGAGGAACGAAAAGGATAAGGCGATAGCCGAGATCGACAATATTAGTAAAGGCCTGATGAAACAGTTGTCTGGCGTCAAACAGGAACTGGCCGATGCGAAAAGCAATTACGAGCAAGGCCTGGCGGCCAAGCAAACCCAACTGGACGAAGCGGACGCCGATTTCAAAGCGATAATCAAGCAGAAGGACCAGCGAATCAACACCCTGGCGGCTGAAGTTGACGGTAAGACCGTAGAAATTCAGAAAATCCAGGATAGGATTGACCTGTTGTTGAAGAAGATCCGCGAGGAAAAGGGCAAGACCGGCGAGGTCGGGGAATTGCTTGTGCGCAAACCCGCCGGCAAGATCATCAAAGTGTTCTCGGACGAGGGTCTCTGTTATATCAACCTTGGCCGACAGGACCGCGTTGCTGCTGATCTGCCGTTCAGCGTCTTTTCCGCTCATACCGGCGTACCGAAAGACGGAAAGCCCAAAGCCAAAATCGTAATCGTCAACGTCACGCCCACCACCAGCGAGTGCAGGATTGTCGAGTCAGACAAGGACGATCCGATTGTCGAGGGCGACCTGCTGGTCAACCTCATCTTTAGTCCCACGCGAACTCACAATTTCGTCGTCGAAGGCGAATTCGACCTGTACGGCGAGGGAAGCCCCGATCCTCTGGCCAACCGCCGGGTGCGGGCGATGATTGAAAATTTCGGCGGAAAGGTTGCTGATGCAATCTCCGTCAGCACCGATTTTGTGGTCATGGGCGAGGAACCGTCACGTCCGCCCAGACCGGCAGAGGACGCCCCGCCGGCAGCCTGGCAAATATATAACGAAAAAATGAAGACGTATGACTACTATAAGCAGGTAAAGGCCTCCGCCATAAGCCTCCAGATACCGGTGCTGAACACCAACCGCTTCCTCGCCTTCAGCGGGTACGCGCCCAAGAAACGACTGGTCGAGGAGTAGATTCACCGCCAAGTGGAAAAACAAGCCCGCCTTGAAAACATGGTGGATCTGTTTTTGCGTTCGGCGGGAACCCGCCGAAACCATTACCGCCGACCGTGCTGAGAAGTGACGAAAAAGTCGTCATCAACAGAACAACCCCCGCCGTTTGTGCTCGCCGCAGCGTCCGCAGCGACTACACTTGCTCACTTTCTCCGACGTATCAGTATCGCCAAAGCGCCGAACAGCAGCAAACTCGCCGAGGCCGGTTCGGGAACTACAACGATGAGATAAGGGTTGTCGCCGTCTCGCATATCGACGTACCACTCGGTAACTGTCGTATCCACGAGTTCGGTCGATGGAGAGAGGATTCCGTTTCCCAGTATCGCCTCCAGCCCGCCGGGCATGTTCGCGTCGGGAATGACGAAAACGGCGGTATTTGCAAAAACCAACTGGTCGCCTTCCCTGCCTGCTCCCAGCTCCAGCGAAAGCGCATCGACGTAGTATCCGTCTCGCGTTGTTTCTTCGCCTCCGACGCCGATAACAGGAATAGTCAAATCCGCCGGGGCGCTCGTATCTATACCGGCATCGAGTGCGAAAGATTCCGATACGAAGTTGACCGGCGAGCCGGTGTCGAACAAGGCCGACCGCTCGGCAAAAGCGTCCCCGGCCGTCCGTCGAATCTTAATCGGAAGCATCGGATTCTCGCCGACGTCGGCCGCCGGAGGCTCGGTAAAAAAGCCCTGCATCGTCATTGGCACATAAAGCACCTGTCCGCCCGCCGCCGGCGGGGTATTATCCAGCGATCCAGCCATCGTGAACAACATCCAGCGAAGGAATTCCAGTTCATGCGGGTCCACCTGAAGAACCTGACCCTGGAGGATGCTCGTTCCGATGATGTCCATGTCGATCTCGCCGCCGCCGATAAAGTCGCGGGCGGCAGCCATTGTAATCGCCGGCGTGTAGGCGTTGAAAAGGGCGTGATTTTCAGTATCGCCCGTCGCGGCCTTCTGACCGGCAATCATTACCTGCACCGGTTCGGTAACGGCGAAATCCACCGTCCCGCCGAAGCCGATGTCGGTGAATTTGACGTCCGGGTATAGCTGAAGCGGGATGGGCGTCCCCGCGTCATAGGCAATCTGAGTCGATTTACCGAGTATGCTCGCCGAGGCGCCCGTATCCACCACCGCCAGCCAGGTCGTTGAAGTATCAAACCCGCCCATGAAATCATCGACCTGTGCCTCGTACCAGTTACCGTCGGCGGGGTTGACCAGTCCGTAGTACATCCCGATATACCCCAGTCCAATCGGTCCGGCAGCCTGAATGTGAACGTCCTCGGCAACAACCGAAGTATTTATCAAAAATATCAGCCCTGTCAGAATGAGTACGGCGGCGCGAGCATGAGCCTTCATAGTAAATCCTCCTCTTTGACAAATAGAGCGTTTAATCCTTTGTTTTAATTATACCACAAACTGCCCTATTAATGGCTTAAAAAAACCTTACGTCCCGCTCCTTTTGCAGTCTGCCAGACCAGGAACCCCCGCCTGCCGAAAGGAAGGTTGTAGCCCCTTTCGGCTACGCATTATACAAATGTTTACCTATGTGACCGGATCGTTGTGTTTTCTATGTAACCGGTTTGTACCACCCGCCCGCCTGTTTGTCGGCAGACAGGTATGTATTCTCGCTGTTGTAAGGCTTTGATGAACCTGACGATGAAACTCGAACGCTCCGAGGCAAAAGCAAGACAAACAGATAGTGGAAAAGAAAGGGCTGCGGCTATACGATACACTGCCTGAACGTTTTACGCTGTTCCATAAGTCGGCGCCACGCCGGTAGAATTTGTTTTTTACTTTGAGGCAGTGATGCTCAGATTTGACGTATATCGCGACGGCGGCCTGGCCGAGAACATCAACCTGGGCGGAGCGTACGTCTTCGGCCAGGATGATATACCTGTATGCGCCGATCTCATCGCCGACAAGGGTCAAATTTCATGTCTCAAGCGAGTAGGCGGAGCCTGCGGGCTGGCGCTTCTGTGGGAGACAGGCAAGCCGGGAAAGACACTCCTTTCGACCACTCGCCTCCCTGATCGCAAGGCACCCTACAACCTCAACGTAGAGTTGGCCCGTGCGCGCATAATGCGACTGACGCAGAAACGCGAGGACTGGGGGCTGTTCGACTACGACAAGGCCGAGTCGTTGAACAAGGAATTCGACGACGTCCGCCGTCTGTTCGTTTCCTCGCTCAACTGCAGTGAACCGGCAGAAGCGGCGCGGGTGGCGGACGATGCGCTCGCCAGGGCCATTGTGCTCGGAGAGAAAATGACGCTCTTTCACAGCGACATTTTTCTCTGTCGGCGCCGTCGGAGCGCCACCGCAGGGCGCGTTGGCTTCGGTTGTGTCGTGGACCTGCTGAGCGGAAACAACCGCTATCGACAACGACTCAGTGAGACTTTTGACTTCGTCTCCATCCCGACCACGTGGAAGAACCTCGGACCAAAGGAAAGGTCGTACAAATGGGAGCAGGTCGATGACTGGGTCAACTGGGCGGCGGCTAATCGTCGTCCCGTCCACGCCGGGCCACTGGTGAGCTTTGACCCGGACCATATACCGGAATGGCTCTACCTGTGGGAAGACGACTACGAAGCCCTCCGTGATCTGATCTACGAACACATCCAGAAAGTCGTCCAGCGTTACGAGCGCAAGGTAAGCCTCTGGCGAGTAGCCTGCGGTCTTCATGCCTATAACAGTTTCAACATGAGTTTCGAGCAGATTATGGAACTGACGCGGATGAGTTGTTCGCTTGTGAAGAAACTCGCGCCGCAGTCGGTGGTGTTGATAGACCTTGTTTTACCGTGGGGTGAATACTACGCCCGTAATCAACAGACCATCCCGCCGATGTTGTACGCGGGTATGGCCGTCCAAAGCGGCATCAGGTTCGACGCCTTTGGCGTTCAGGTATATATGGGCGTTCCGCAGGACGGGATGTATGTCCGCGATTTTATGCAAATCTCCTCAATGCTGGATGAGTTTGTCGGTTTCGGCGTCCCGCTGGAAATTACCGGAGTCCAGGCACCGTCGGACATCTCCGCAGACGCATGGGACGCATGGGGAGGAAGGATACTCGTCAAGGATGCCGGACACTGGCACGTACCATGGAACCAGCGCCTACAGGCTGAATGGCTCCAGGCCTTCTGCCGAACGGCTATTTCCAAACCGTTTGTCGAGAGTATCTGCTGGCGCGACCTTGCCGATTACGAAGGACATTATCTTCCCCACGGAGGTCTGTGTCATAACAACATGCGGGCAAAACTTGCATTCAAGGAACTGCGAAACTTCAGGGCGTCCCTGCATCGACCCGATGATGCGGACACCGGCCAGGACCAGACAAACGAGGAGGGCCACACATGACGAAACCGGACCAGACGTTCCATCTGATGGGGCGATCCGTGCTCTGGAACCGGTCCGACCGCCTGGCTGTTACAGTCCTGATTGGAATATGGGGGATTTATCTAATCTGTTATGCCGCGACGCATACGGAGATGCTTACTCGACCGCCGTCAATCAACTCGAGCAAGGTTAGACTGGTCGGCGAAAAGATCGACCCAAACACTGCTTCGCCGGCGTCGCTTCGCCGCCTTCCGATGATCGGTCCGGCAAAGGCCGAAGCAATCGTCGTCTATCGTCGTGCCCATCAGGGACAATCCGGCAGCGCCTTTAAGTCCGAAAAAGACCTTGAAAAAGTCTCCGGAATCGGTCCTGAAACCATCGAACGAATCAGCAGGCACCTGGTTTTTGACGAGAGACAGCCATGAATGTTTTAATTACCGGTGGAGCCGGTTACATCGGTTCGCACCTGATTGATGTTCTGTCCTCGGCTGGGCATAACTGCACGGTCTATGACAATCTAATAAACGGACATGCTCAGGCCGTTGGCGATGCCAAACTCATCGTCGGCGACATATCCGACACTCCGTCCCTGACGGCTGCCATGCGCGAAAATGACACCGATGCGGTCATTCACCTGGCGGCGTTTATCGAGGCGGGCGAGTCCGTCGAAAGACCCGAAAAATATTTCCGCAACAATACGCTCGGTGGGCTGGCGCTTCTGGAGGCGATGCAGGCTGTCGGCGTGACGAAAATGGTATTCTCATCCACCGCAGCGGTCTATGGCCTGCCAATACAAATCGAGGCTCCAATCGCAATAAATAGCGATTGGAGAGCTCTACCCATAAGCGAAACCGACCACACCGAGCCGATTAATCCTTACGGCGCCGGTAAATTATGCGTCGAGTTTATGTTGCGGGCGTTCGCCCAGGCCTACGGGATGGGGTTCGCCGCATTGCGGTATTTCAACGTCGCCGGAGCGCATCCTTCCGGACGCATCGGTG
This sequence comes from Planctomycetota bacterium, assembly GCA_034190305.1. Classification (GTDB taxonomy): domain Bacteria; phylum Planctomycetota; class Phycisphaerae; order SM23-33; family SM23-33; genus JAUWNJ01. Next base: position 7,265 of record JAXHSV010000055.1, read on the forward strand.
AAGCACACAACCCGGAAACGCACCTTATCCCGCTTGTCCTTCAGGTTCCGCTGGGAAGGAACGAATCGGTGAAAATCTTCGGCGACGATTACGATACGCCGGACGGAACGTGCATACGGGATTACATACACGTGATGGACCTCGCTGCTGCACACGTCCTGGCTCTTGAAGCCATCGAACCCGGCGCCGTTAAGGTCTTCAACCTTGGTAACGGCGAAGGTTTTTCTGTCAGGCAGGTCATCGAGTCCTGCCGATCCGTTACGGACCATCCTATCCCCGCCGACGTCGCCCCCCGCCGGCCCGGCGACCCGCCCCATCTGGTCGCCTCCAGCCGAAAGGCCAAAGACGAACTCGGTTGGCGATGTGAGTATCCCGACCTTAATACAATCGTCACCCACGCATGGGGATGGCACAAAACGCATCCGAATGGGTACGATTAGGTCAGCCCCTATGGGGCTTAAAACGCGCCGATGTGGGCCGCGATACGGCCCCAACCGAACCGTAGGTTCTCCATCGGTCCGTACCGGCACGAACCGGACCTGTCTCAGCCCGACAGTGCGACGATGAAAAAAGACCGGTTCAATAAACTGGCAGAGGAGGCTTGAGGGGGGTATTATTATTAAAAGAACATAACAAACGCCGGGAGTCAAATGTCATGATTCAATGTCAGGATTGCGAACACTTTCACCGAGACGAGCAAGGCAGGATCAGTTTTACCTGCGACCCGTTCATCAACATCAAGGAGCCCCAGTGTCTGCTCAAGTGGCAACTTATCAAGATTAACCAGATGGTCGAGGCCTACCAGTCCACTCTGGGCTACTACCAGAAACTCGCGCCCATGCAGGATAAACTCTTCAAGGCAATGGAGCGAGAACTGAACGATATGGACGAGGGCGAGAAATGGAAATACGACGAAGATGAAAACGAGGGCGAGGACGAGGAAGAAAACAAATCTTCTTGGTGATTTACGATTGCGGATTTCAAACAAGATTGATTTGCATCAATTCTTACTTTCCTGCGGTCTGGACGAAGACGCCCGGGTCAAGGCGTTTCAAAGTTACCGGCGGTATTACGATCTCATTGTCGCGCACAATGAATCAGATGCATTGATGGGCATGATTTCGGCATCGGATTTCTACCGCAAACATGTCGCCGATTCATTGTCTGTCCTGTCGGTTTGGCCTGAATTGCTGGCAGGAAGCGTCCGCCTGGCCGACGTTGGCTGCGGAGCGGGGCTGCCGGGGATAATTCTGACCATCGCCTTTCCGGATTTGCACCTGACCGCGATTGAATCCAATCACAAAAAGGCCGAATTCGTGAAAATGGCGGCGGCGGAGTTGGGCCTGACCGGGCGCGTCGAGGTGTTGGCCCGTCGCAGCCGGGAACTAGGCCACGACGACCGATACCGCAACAGATTCGATGTGGTAACCGCCCGCGCCGTCGGAAAGACCTGGAAAATCATTCGCGAAAACCGCCTGCTTCTCGCCCGCAATGGTTCCATGGTCCTCTACAAGACGCCCAGGACCGTCGCCGCTGAAGAACCACTCACCCGCCGAGAAGCCGACAAGTACAAACTGACAATCGAGATCAGCGAGACTATCACCCTGCCTGCCGGCGCCGGAGCGAGACAATTTGTGCGAATCATCGCACCGGAATGATTCTTCCCCGGCGGCTATTCCATAACAGCGTATCGCAATGTTTTTTGCAGGCGTTTTCCTCGCAGTCCGACGTCTTCAAGGCCGGTGATTCGCCCCTGGCGGCGGGTTTTGATAATTCGCCCTGCTGTAATCGGCCCGATGCCCGGTACGCGGAGCAATTCCTCCCGCCCGGCCGACAAAATCCGCACGGGAAAAAACTCCGGATGCCTTTCGACCCAGCGCTGCTTGGGATCAATGTCGAGCGAAAGATTATCGTCGTCCTCAAAGAGAATGTCATCGAGGTCCCACTTGTACTTTCGGATCAGGAAATCTGCCTGGTACAGGCGGTGCTCCCGCGTGAGAATGTCTTCGGGGCGCGCCGGGCGATTCCGCTCGCCGGGCAGCGACGGGTCGCCGAGTCCGCGCTGGTATGCGCTGAAGTACACGCGGTTCAGCCGCAACCGGCGGTACAGGCCGAAGGTCGCCCGGACGATGTCCGAATCGGTCTCGTCCGATGCCCCGACGATAAACTGCGTGGTCTGCTTGACTCGCTCGTAGCGATTGCCCCGCGCGGTAAGTTGGCTGATGAGTTTCATCGGGCGGACAATGTCGCGGTCGAAATCTTTCTTCTCCGACAATGCCGCGAAGGCCGACCGCTTAGGCGCTTCGACGTTGAGCGAAACGGCGCTGGCGAGCGAAAGTGCTTTGGCGATGGCGGCGTCCGATGCGCCGGGGATTATTTTCAGATGAAGATAACCGCGATAGCCGAACTTGCGGCGCAGGATTTCGCCTGTTGCCGTCATGCGGTCCATGGTGTAGTCCGGGCTGCGAATGACAGCCGAGGTCAGGAACAGCCCGAACGCTTTTTCCCCCCGGGCGTAGTCCATGAAGACACCGGCCACCTCTTCAGGCTCGAGCGCGCAGCGGCGGCGGTCCTGGTCGTTCCGAAGGGGGCAGTACCGGCAATCGTTGACGCAGGAGTTCGACAGCAGCGTTTTTAGCATGATGGACGTTCCCCCGCCGGGAAGCGAAGCCGGATACAGCCAGGTCCCGCCGGGCCCGCGCCGGCGGTGGTCGCCGTCGGTCGAGCCGCATGCACAGGACAGGTCGTACCGCGAGTCGTCCGCGAGGAGTTCGAGTTTCCGATGCGTATCCATGCCGGAGTTCGCACAATACCCTAACACGGAACGAACAGCAAGGATAAAACAAGCATTTTTCGCTAACTAATGAAACATGAATGGCAGTTCGGCCCCGGAGATGAATCTGCCTGCGTCGGAGCAGAGCATCACCACACCTTCGGCGATGTCCTGCGGCGTGACGTTGGAGCGATTCGCCCAGGCTGGGCCGTGGTCGCAAAGTTCGACTGCCTGGGTGAGTTCGTCGATTGCTTCAACCGGCCCGGGGCCGATGACGTTGACGGTAACGCCGTGCTTCCACGCCTCATCCCGCATCAGAAGCAGTGTCTGCGTTCTCGCAGCCTTGGCGACGTTGTAGGCGTAGGCTGGCGAGGGGAAGGCTCGGGCCAGCGAGATGCCGACAATTCTTCCTCATTTCCGATCGTACATGCCGCCGAGTACGAGCGGGGTGAGATGATAGATGGGCGCCAGTTCCGCGTAGGCATCGTCCAGAGCGACCGAAGGATTCAGTTTGTCTGGCGATTCCGGATGCCAGCCGGCACCGGGGTTGATGACGCAGATATCCACCTGGCCGAACTTCTCGACAGAGGCATCGACCAGTGTCTTGCATCCCTCGGCCGTGAAAACGTCCGCCTGCACAGCGATCGCCTCTCCATCGTGAGCGGTGATGTGATTAACGACCGACTTGGCCATGTCTTCGCTGGTGCGATAATTGACGACAACCTTTGCCACTTCGCGCGCCAGTGTCAGGGCGATGCTCCGCCCCATGCCCTTGCCGGCCGCTCCGGTAACAATCGCGACTTTATCTTCGCATGTCATGCTTGCAACACCTTCAGTGCGTCGGGTGGTAGTGCAAAGCGATCCGGCTGTTCGTCAAGCGCGCCTCGGCCATGATGCGCCTGATTCTCCTGGAGTTTTTTCCATAAGCAGGCCACCAGCCATCGTTTCGGCGGGGTGGGGTTGTCCAGTACATCGTACACGTGACGCACAGTTTCCTCACAAGGCGGCCAGATGGAAATCGCCTCTTCCGGTGTCCGCCCCGCAAGCCACGAACCCAGCACGTGAATATAGTTGGTGACCGCCTCGTGAATTCGTTTCCGCTCCTCGCCTGCGCCAGGTAGCGTTACGGGCCTTCCGGCGCCTATATGGGCGATGATATGATCGATGTGTCGAAAGAAAGAGTGATGGCACGAGCCGTTGTCGTTGTTGCGATCTATCAACTTACCGATCGTGTCTTCCTCGTCGCCAAGTTCCTGCCGGATGGCGACATTGAAGACTTCTGTTATTTCTGAATGGCCTTTCCATCGACTTTCGTGCGCAGACTGAGACGGGAATGCCCAAAACCCCAACGTCCAACAGAGTTTCTGGACATAAAGACGTTTGAGTCTGGTCGGCAGGCCCAGATAGCGATAGACAGTTTCGGCCAGGTCGGCGCTCTCGGCCATCTCGCGCTTCAGGTAGTTCATATCGCCCTCCGCACCCCACCACGTCAGGACCTTTATGTAAGCGAAGATCAGTTTCTGACGTGGGTCGGTTATTGGATCGCGGCCTTGTAGATGGTGAAAACACCCACTCACATCCTTCTGTACCGTCTTGCCGCGATGCCTCCGATGGTCGAGCAGGGCCCGTATCGTGGTCCATGGCGGCTCGCAGGAGATTCCGGCGTCCAAATTGACTCGTCCCGAAGCGATTCCGTCGAGTATCATGTCCACGTTGCCGGGGAACGTCCAAAAGCAGCGCTGAAGACAGGAGATTTGAAGACGTACATAGCGGTCGTCGTCACACAACTGATCCAGAGATCGCTGCATTTCGTTGATTTTCTGTTTGTCTTCGTCCGCCTCGGCCGGGTCTTTTTTCTGCTCCCAAATGTTCCATAGGCAGATTTGCTGGTTCCCGTCTTCGCTGACCGGAAAGCAGTCCATGTCCCGTACGTCCTTCAAAGTCTTCGCCACGACAAGTTCAAAGCCCGGCCGGGTTTTCTCGTATGGCGCCAGGATTGGCACATCGTCAGGTGGGAATTCCTCGATGTCGTCGCGCGTCCACCATGCTTCGTTGAGTGGCCGGACGACGGAACCCGAATCTTCTGTGTCATTTGTCATTGGGTTTTCCTTTTTTAACTACACTTTGCGGAACCGCGCAAGAAGATTCAAGGACGCACACCATTTTCAGCCCCAGAGGGACTCATCTTGTCAGGCCGCTCCGGTATCAATCGCAACCTTGCCTCCGCACGTCATGCCTACAACTCCTCTTACACATTCGCCCTTCAGATTCGCCTACCAGCCGCCGCCAGTAGGCAATGCTAGGCAGAAGTTATGGAATTACGTTTCCATCTTTGTCAGTTTTCAGCAACCCTTTTGTCGAGTCAAGAAGCACCAGTTGGTTGCCCCACGGATCGGCTACCACGACGCACTTGCCGATCTTGATGTCGAATGGATCGACTACAATCGATCCGCCTGCCTCAACGAACCGGTTGGCCGCCTGCTCTGCTGAGTTTACCTCGATGTCCGTTTCCGGGGTTTTTGGCGAGCCCTGCCGAATCACCAGTTCCGACTCGCCGACGCGCAGCCCAGCCGCGATGTCCGTACGCCACACCAAGGGAAGCCCCAACTTGTCGCGGTAGAAGCCCAGAGCGGCCTCGATATCCCCAACATTGAACATCAGGCAATCGATCTTGCTGAATAGTGGCTCAGTCGCAGTCATGATTCCTTTCCGTCTGTTCTCATCTCACTCAGCGCTCTTTCAATCTCCGCGATGGCGGCCTTTTCACATTCAATAGCCTTATAGACAGCGACTGCACCGGCCTTGCGGTGTTCAGGGTTCTCCCATGCATCTTCCGGTCTCTTGACCAGCTTAAAAGCGCCAAGACTTTTTTCCCATTCTTTCCATGCTGCGTGTGCGGCTTCGTATTCCCTTGCCGCTGAGAGCATATAACCGCACACAGGCTCGGTGAAGTGTTCCGAGGCGTCAGTGAGATACCGGCCGGTCAACTGACGTGCGGTCCATTGTGGATAGATGTTGTGACAACCCAACCAGCCGGCCTGGAAGTACTCGTCTTTCCTGCCGGAATTTGACAGATCGGCAATGTCATCGGCATACGCTTTGATACCGGTCAGACCGAATTTCACATCGGCAAACGCTTCGCTTTCCTTACGCGGGTCGTTGTCGGCAAACATAACAATGTTCTTCATAACCTTCACAGCCACGTTGCGCTGCGGCAGAGTCGGCATCGCTTTCGTATGCCTGCCAAGGAAGCCATGGCTTTGCTCGCGGAACCATTCCTCGAACTCCCGCCACGTCCACGACTGACCCGCTCTGACAACGACAGGCACCGTCGCAAGGGGATAGACCTTTCTGTTCGGCTGCTCTACGGCCTCTTCGTACCCGACGAAAAGCACCTCCTCCAGCCATGGTGCGTGAATAACCTTGCCGGCGTCCAGCGTCTCTTTCAACACGTCCCAGTATTCTTCGGCAGTGTCGAAGTGCAGCCATTCCCAGCCAAACCCCGTCGCTTCGGCGATCCGCTGATCCGTGCCGGGAGGTGCAGCGTAGTGGGCCCAGAACTTCTCGTTCGGATGGTAGGCGAAGGATATTCCGAATCCCGACATCGGCATCAAGGTTTCGTACTCGGCGTCGTTCCAACCAGCCGCCTTCATGCAGACGAGTTGACAGTAGATGTAGCTTCTGGGCTGCCAATAGGCGTCACATGTTTCCTTCAGCACCCGATCGAAGATCTTGCCGACATTTTGAAGGTTTCGGGTGGTTTCTTCCGGTGTCCCGCCTTCAGGCATAGATTCAACGTGCTTCTTCAGTGCGTCCCAACTGGTGAAGCCGTAGTCTGTGGCAAGGGCGTATTGCGCTTCGTTCAGCGCAAGGTCGGCCGAGAGGATTTCCTCGTCGCTCGCCTTGGTGAAGCGCCGGAGAAACCTGAGCGTCCCGCAGATGCTTACTTCACCGTTTGCATGGGCGCACAGTAAATCCTTGGCCTGGTGCTTGAGTTGCTTGAGATTGGGACGAGGTGGTAACGGACGTGTCATGATACACCTTCCTTTCAATCAATGCCTGCGGCCTGCAATGCCAGGCAGAAAAGAAGGTTCCGATTCATTCTCCAGGAAGGCAAACTCGGTTCTTCCCGCAGACCAGGGAGGCGTCCTTCAGTCGCCAAGTGGATTATCCACCCGTAGCCGTTTGGTTGTCAAGCGCCCTTGGAGAAAAAATCGGCTGGGACAAACCACGAAGAGCGCATCCCGGCCGGGGAGAATCTGCACCGCAAGACTACTTCATCGCGGCAAGCGCCTTTTCGATTTCCGCGACGGCGGCGGATTCATACTCGGCAGCCTTGGTCAGTAGTTTCCTTTCGCGGGCCCGTACTTCCGCCGACCAGGCATCTATACCCTTGCCACTTCCGGGGCTAAGAAAACAGTCATTCCTGGTGAACTCGTCGGAATTGATAAAATCCACCTCTTGCCGGTACAGCGAGGCGGCACGGTCAATGGCCTCACGCGCCGAATCAGTGAATAGAGACGCCCTTTCACGCAGGAATGGAACGGCCTGCCTGCGAGCGTCTATCATTGCATAGAAGTTCCACCAACTGACGAATAATAGTTTCTCCCGCTGCTCTTGGGTGAACGAGTCCACCTCGGCGAGGTCCTCCGACCAGACTTTTAGAGCGGCCCGGCCGTACCAGTACCAACCCGGTCCTTCCCGGCCTTTCTCGCGCTTCCAGTTGTGCACAACCATTTTCAAGGCCTCGGCCGTAGCCTCGCGGGGCGCCAACGGTTCAGTGTGGTCGCCAAGAAAAATCCAGAGCCAGCCCGCCTTCGAGACAGGCAGTTCGTGGGGTTTGTCGCCCTTATGATAGTTGCGGAAAAGGAATGTTTTTGCGCCTTTACCGTAGCCATACATCACGGCCATGTCCAGGCTGTCGTCATAAGCGGGAATCGGCTTGCCCGCATCGATGGACGCAATAATCTCCGGCGTCAACTTCTCGATATCGGGATGCACTGCTATACGCAGTTCCCACCCGGTGGCCTTGGCGGCGGCCTCGATCTCCTCCTCCATCTCGCCGACCGCGCAGGAGCCGCACCAGCGATCCTGTTTATTGCCCGTGAACCACCGCGTGCGGAAGGCCAGGGCGGTCAGACCCATGATGTCAGTGTAGGTGTAAGTGTGGTCAGTTACAGCCATGGCTGCTTCCAACGCCCCGGCGAAGGTGCATTCCTTGCCCTTGCCCCAGGCCAACGTCGGATAACATCTTATCACGTTCATATACATCCCACCTCCAACATACACAAAAACAAAATGCATCCAAGGGTGAAGCCTACACCAAACCCAACTGACATTTTGTATATTGTTTCAACATTTTTTT
>JAXHSV010000056.1:0-15168 GCA_034190305.1 Planctomycetota bacterium
CGAATGTATCTGCACAAAGTGAGCGTTAATCCGCCGGGGGAAAAGCGGATGGTTTTCCAGTTCAGGCCCGACTTCAGCCAGCCGAACCTTTGATACGTCATCGACAAAAATCACCGCATGCGGGTTGCCCATCGAAACACACGTCATATTGAATGCGCGCCTTGTTGTGCGGATGGGCAGGTCGATGACTCGCTGCGCTACGACCGAACTGGTCGAAGTCCGCGGGATGTTGACCGGAATGGCGAACGGATCGAGGATAGGTTCGCCCATATCGACTGTGGCGGATGCGACTTTACCGGTATCGTCGAGGTGCAGTTCTATTGTTTTTACTCCCGCTCCGGTCTCGACTTGCATAGGATTCGCGTCGGTCAGTCCGTGATCGTGGGCGTACTTCGCCACGCAGCGGATGCCGTTGCCGCACATCTCCGCTTCGCTGCCGTCGGCGTTGAATATCCGCATCCGCACGTCGGCCCGGTCCGCCGGTAAAATGAGAATCAACCCGTCGCCGCCGACGCCGAAATGCCTATCGGAAATCCGGCGCGACAGCAAGGCCGGTTCGTCCACGGGCTCCGAAAAGCAGTCCACGCAAACGTAATCGTTGCCAATACCATGCATCTTTGTAAAACGCATAGGTTCTCTCCGTATAATCCCTCATAGGCTACACGAATTACACGAACTGCACGAATGATTTATGAGTAATTTTCGTTGCCTGCGCAAAGTGCAGAAAAAGCAAAAAGCCCCTTGGCAAAATCGTCGTGATGGGATATAATATAAAGTGCTCAAGGTTCTAGGGAAGCCTCGCAAGAAGGAGGAGAATCATGCGCTTAATCGGCCTGACGGTAGTCGTAGTGGTGGTTTTGTATCTCTCGTCGGTCACGCCGGCATTCGGCGTCATCCTGCACCCTGATGGTGAGCCGGGCGTCGGCTGGACAGACAAACCCAATGATAATGTAGTCGGTCAATGGGGAAACAACGCTTCCTGCGTGGCAATCGCGTCGAACTATGTCATCACCACGCGCCACCAGGGTTGGAAATCCACCGTGGTGATCGGCGGAGTTACCTATTACACTCAAACGGTTACCGACGGCGATGGCGGCGGGACCGGAAATAACGCCGACATTCGCATCGCTCGCATAACTACGGATGCCGAAGGTCTGCATGACGCCAATCTGACTGACTATGTCGGCCTGTACACCGGAACAGACGAGGCCGTCCAGAATTTCGTCTTGGGCGGATTCGGCGAGGGCCGGGAAGACACGCTGAAAACGTCCAGCGGGGTTGCTTACGGTTACAGTTGGACCGGAACCGACAAGAGCAACGAGACGCTTCGCTGGGGCACCAACAGGGTTGATGCCGTTGTGTCCGACGTTCACGTAGGTAGTTACATATCAGATACAATCAGGGGCGATTTTGACGAGACGGGAACCGAATACGAGGCTGCTTCTGCCGAATACGATTCCGGCGGCGGATGGTTCATAAAGGTCGGAGGCGAGTGGCAACTCGCTGCGCTGAGCGCCTATGTGGAGCATCTTGATGAAACATGGTTCCGCAACTCCGTTACGGGCAATCTCGACCCGGACCAGTTTTGGGGAATTCGCATCAGTTCTTACAGCGAATGGATCGATAACACCATTCCCGAGCCGGGAACGATGACACTCCTGACGCTGGGAGCAGCGGGAATGATTCTCCGCCGACGCAGAAAAGCATAAAAATAAACAGATGAACCACAAAGGGCACAAAGAGGAGAAAGAAAGATTTTTTAATTCTTCTATCCTTTGTGATCTTTGTGTCCTTTGTGGTTTATTCTGTTGACTTTCACTCCCTGCCGCTGACGCCGTTGACTATTACTATTAACTGGCGGACGTTGGCGCTCGCCATCGTAGTAGGCTGGCGGTTACTGGACTTCAAGTCTCGAATCCCGCCGGTGATACGCTGCCCAGCAACAACCGAGGCGGGCATGGTCGTCGGAGCAGCACCGGCGGGTTTCGCCGCGGCCAACCCTTTGCGCTCCCGTTCAGAACCCCCACTCATAATTGCAGGCGCCAACTCCGGCTGGGAAGCAGTCTTTCCGACCCTTACTCCGACTTTGTCAGCAACATGTCCACCGGACTTGCGATCCAACCAGGTCTTTTCGACGGATCGCTTTCTGCCTTCCTCTCTCATATATGCCGCATAACCTTCCGTCTTGTTCATAGCGGACTTGGATTGAACAGCCTTAACCAGGTCTAATGCTTCGCCATCTTTGACAACCCCGCCTCTGGCGGGCATCTGTGCGACGTTCTGTTTGGCGCGAATTTCGTTTAACTCCGAGACGATCTGCCGCATCTGATTATCTGTTATCGCCACCTCGTAGCGTATCTGTTTCGGCGTGACCTGCGTTTGGTTGTAGAAGTTACCCCTGCCTCTCGAAGCCGGGGCGTCCATCGGCTTTCCAGCGGTTTCCACTATCGGCTTGATGCTGTTGTTGACGAAAACCCGTTCGACTTCGCGCTGGGTCAGCAGGAGATTATCGGTATTGATAAACACGTTTGTTGTTTCCATCGTCGCTTCGTCGCAGCCTGGTCCGGTGATTCTTCCTTTGGCGAGGACCGGTGTTTTTTCGACATGGGGCGTTTGCCTGTCTTCCCGCCGGGTGTGCGTCGGGCTTTTCAGCAAGGTGGTTACAGTTATTCCCACTCCGATGGCCAGAAGCACGATCGCAGCCCGCGCCAGGTATCCCATCCACCATCCGGCAGGCCTGCGCCGCGTCCTTTTCAGGACGGCGTCGGCCATCCCATCCGGAGCGTGGACGGGCGGGAGACCACGCAGAAGAGACCGCACCGCCCGCAGCGATTCCAATTCAGCCGACAGTTCGGGGTCGCCGGCGACCATCTCGGCAATCCGTCGAGATTCGTCTTCCGACAACTCGCCGTCCAGGTACGCCGATAGTTGCTCGCAAATTTTTTCCCTGCCACTCATTTGGCCACCAGGTCCGTCAATTTTTCCTTTAGAATACGTCGGGCGCGATACAGGCGACTCTTAACAGTACCGGTCGGAAGACTCAATACCTGCGATATCTGTTCGTAGTTCATTTCTTCCACGTCCCGAAGCACCACCACAATGCGAAACTCTTCATCCAGTTCTCTCATCGCCGCCAGGACACGCCTGTTTGTGTCCGACTGTTCGGCTGTGTCCTGCGGGTCGGTTTCCCGGCAGTCCGCCAGGACGTCCCGAGGCCAGAGCAACTGCTCGCTGGTCGAATCCGTCGCCTCAAGCGAATGAAATTTCACCATCCCGCCACGCCGACGACGACTGATCGCCAGGTTCATTCCTATCCGAAACAGCCAGGTATAAAACCCACTTTCCCGGCGGAACGAAGACAGGCCCTCTATTGCTTTGACGAACGTCTCCTGACAAAGTTCCTCGGCATCGTCGTAATTTCCACAAAATCTCAGAAGCGAGTTGAAGAGGCGGTCCTGATATTTATTCACCAGCGGGCCAAAAGCATCTGCGTCGCCTTTACGGCACTGAGCCAGCAGGGCTGCGTCCTCAAACGCGCCCGCCGCATCAGCCCGATTCGAGCCGATGCCGACGCCCGCTACGACTTTAGACGATCTTTCAACCACAATGTTCCCGAAAATAACAGCAATTCCACAAGTCTATAGTAACACACCTGCGCGGGAAAATAAAATATGCCTCACTAACAGACAGGGGGTGCATCCCGTTTGAGTAGGTAAATCGTCGAAAGGGGCGAAAGACGCCTGTTTGGTGCGAGACCGACGGATGGCTATCCGTCGGCTTTGGGCCTAATCTACCTGATGAAACTGGACACATCCCATAAAAAGTACCTACTGAAATGGGATGCACCCACAGACAGGGACTAGGGACTTGGGATTAGGAATTAGGCAAAAACAGAAAAAACGGAACCTAAAACGGATGAGTTGACCGGTTAATTGGTGATTGGTTCCTTTTTCCCATAGAGAGATTTCGTGTTTCTGTTTTTTCCTGGTTCCAAGTCCCTGGTCCCAAGTCCCTGTTTTTCAATTATCGCTACGTGCTTTCGGTAATTTCCGCCGGTTCGGGTTTCGCTTTTTCTTTGCAGACGCCCTCGAAATAAAGGTGTTTTTCGCCGTCTTCACCGGTTTTGACCGACACGACGATCTTGCTGTTTCCCTTGTATGTTCCGCGAAGAATGTCCTCGCTGAGCACGTCCTCGATGTGGTGCTCAATGGCGCGTCTGAGCGGGCGAGCGCCAAAGTCGGGATTGTATCCCTTGTCGATGAGAAATTCACTGGCTTCACCGGTCAATTCCAGTTCCAGCCCGTGCTCAGCGAGGCGCTGGCGGACCTTGCGGAGTTCGAAATCCACTATTGTTACCAAATCGTCCCGCATCAGCGACTTGAAGACAATCACTTCGTCCAGGCGGTTGAGGAACTCAGGCCTGAAGTGCCTCTCGACCTCCTTGGTGAGTACTTCCTTCATTTTTTCGTAGGAGGCTTCTTCATCCCTCCTTCCGAAACCGAATCCGCCTTTGTTCTTGATGAGTTCTGCCCCGATATTCGAGGTCATAATCAGTATGGTGTTTCGAAAGTCCACCCTCCGGCCGAAAGAGTCGGTCAGGCGTCCCTCCTCCATTATCTGCAGCAGCATGTTGAACACGTCCGGGTGGGCTTTTTCGATTTCGTCCAGCAGTATGACGGCGTAAGGGCGTCGTCGAATTCGCTCGGTGAGTTGTCCGCCCTCTTCGTACCCGACGTATCCCGGAGGCGCGCCGATAAGGCGGGAAACGTTGTGCTTTTCCATGTACTCGCTCATGTCCATTTGGATAAGGGCGTCCTCATCCCCGAACATGAACTCGGCCATGGCTTTGCTAAGCAGTGTTTTTCCGACGCCGGAGGGTCCGACGAAGACGAAAGAACCCATCGGGCGGCGCGGGTCTTTCAGACCCGACCTTGCACGGCGAACGGCCTTGGCGACCGCAACTATAGCCTCATCCTGACTGACGACGCGCTTGTGAAGTTCCTCCTCCAGTCTGAGCAGACGCTGGGCCTCTTCGGACTCCAATCGGCGGAGCGGCACACCGGTCATTCTGGAGACGACTTCGGCGATTACTTCGGCGTCCACCACGCCTTCGGATTCGTTCGCCTTATTGCGCCACTCTGTGGTGAGTTGCTCTTTTTTCAGGTGCAGTTGCTCGATTCGGTCGCGGGCCTCGGCGGCGCGTTCGTAATCGGCGTTCTTGACGGCTTCGTCCTTTTCAGCAGTGAGTTGTTCGATTTCCTCTTCCAGACCCGCCAGGTCCGGAGGTCTGGTCATGGTCTTGAGACGAACGCGAGCGCCGGACTCGTCTATGACGTCAATTGCCTTGTCCGGCTGGACGCGCCCCGTGATGTACCGGCTTGAAAGTTCAACCGCCTTTTCCAGCGCCTCATCGGTAATCCGCACGCGGTGGTGGTTTTCGTATCGGTCTCGCAGTCCGCGGAGAATATCCATCGTTTCGTCCCGCGTCGGCGGATCGACGACAATCGTCTGGAATCGCCGCTCCAGCGCGCTGTCCTTTTCGATGTATTTTCGGTATTCATCCAACGTCGTTGCGCCGATGCACTGGATTTCGCCCCGACTGAGCGCCGGTTTGAGGACGTTGGCGGCGTCTATGGCGCCTTCGGCGCCGCCGGCGCCGACGAGAGTGTGCATCTCATCGACAAAGAGGATGACATTCTTGGCGCGACGGACCTCGTTCATCACAGCCTTGATGCGTTCCTCGAACTGCCCGCGGTATTTTGTACCGGCCACCATCATCGCAAGGTCGAGCGCGACGATCCGGCGGCCGTGGAGTATCTCCGGGATGTCGTTGGCGACGATCTGGCGGGCAAGACCCTCGACAATGGCCGTTTTACCGACACCGGCCTCGCCCAGAAGGACCGGATTGTTCTTGGTCCGCCGGCAGAGCACTTGTATGACACGCTCGATCTCATCGGTGCGTCCGATAACGGGGTCAAGTTGCTCTCTGCGCGCCAGTTCGGTCAGGTCTCGCCCGAAACTGTCCAATGCGGGAGTCTTGCTCCTGCCTTTGCTTCTGCGATCTTCCCTGCCGGCGGGTGCTTCCACCGGAGGCCCGGCGGTTTCCATACCGGCGCCCAGAAGGTTGAGAACCTCGTCGCGCACCTCTTCCAGTTTCAGACCCAATTTCACCAAAACCTGAGCAGCGACCCCTTCGTGCTCACGAAGCAGCCCCAGCAGAATATGCTCGGTGCCGACGTAGTTGTGATTTAGGCCTCGAGCCTCCTCAATGGCGCACTCGATGACTTTCTTGGCGCGTGGCGTCTGGGGCAACTTGCCCATTGTTACCAGTTCAGGTCCCGATTTGACCAGGCGCTCAACCTCCATACGGACCTTGTGCAGGTCAACGCCGAGGTTCTTCAGGACGTTCGCACCGACCCCCGTGCCTTCCTTGACCAGTCCCAGAAGGATGTGCTCGGTCCCGATGTACTCGTGACTGAACCTTTGGGCCTCCTGGTTGGCCAGGGCCATTACCTTACGAGCACGATCCGTAAATCGTTCAAACATTTATAGTTACTCCCTCACCGTTCGCGGTGTTCGCCACAGGGTTACTCAAAAAACAGCGACTATCCATTACCCGCTGCACCTTCCAATCCCTGTTAACATTCTATACTTGGCGGACAAACCAATCAACCGGAATGCTATACAATAGTTATATCGTCCCGTCGAGCGCACAGTTCTAAAAAATCTTATAAATAGGTCAAGCCCGCGGGGCGCCTTCGGCGCCTGTTCACTGCGATCCTGCAATTTCCCGTTTTTTCTCTTCGATAAGTCCATACCCGCGCAGTTTCTTACGCAGTGTGGAGCGGTGCATTTTCATCGCATCGGCTATCCTGGCCTGGTTCCCGGAAAATCGCTTCATCGCGGCAGACAGTATCGGTTTTTCCCAGCGGGATATAAGTTCTTCGTATCCGTTCTCACCGGCGGAGGACAGTACTTCGTTCAGCATCACCTCGGCCAGTTGCTCGAGCGAATCGGCGCGGGCGGGAACGACAGGCCTGCAAATTTCATCAGGAAGGTGTTCCGGGCCTACGGGCCTGTTCGACGCCATTGCCGCAGCGGCGATAATGATGTTGCGCAGTTCGCGGACGTTTCCGGGGAATGTATAGGCGTTCAATATCCCCCTGGCCCGGTCCGTTATACCCCTTGCACCACAACCGGCGAGAAAATAATCCATCAACAGGTTGATATCCTCGCCCCGCTGATTAAGTGGCGGTAATTCGATGACTACACCGGAGATTCTGAAGTACAGGTCCCGGCGGAACTGACCGGACAGCGCAGCCGCCCTGAGCGTGCGGTTGGTAGCGGCGATTATCCGCACGTCGGCACGCCTCGGCTGGGTCGAACCGACACGATAAAACTCCCCGTCATCCAGGAATCGCAGCAGGCGGGCCTGTGCCTCTGCCGACAGGTCGCCGACCTCGTCCAGCAGCAGCGTTCCGCCGGAAGCCGAGACGACCTTACCGTCGCAAGCCCGCGTCGCACCGGTAAAAGCGCCCTTTTCGTGTCCGAACAGTTCACTGGCAATCAACTCGCCGCTCAGAAGCGAACAGTTCACCGCCACGAAAGGACCCGCCGAACGGGATGAATATCGATGAATCGCCCGCCCCAGCAGTTCCTTTCCGGTGCCGGTCTGACCCTGAATGAGCACGGGCATGTCGGTGGCCGAAACTATCGCGACCTGCTTGAAAACCTCCTGCATTTCCGGGCAGCGACCGATCATGGCAGAGTCCGCCACCGGCGGGGGTTCGGCAACTGA
Source organism: Planctomycetota bacterium (assembly GCA_034190305.1). GTDB lineage: Bacteria > Planctomycetota > Phycisphaerae > SM23-33 > SM23-33 > JAUWNJ01. The sequence continues at coordinate 7,799 of JAXHSV010000056.1, forward strand.
CAGTTCGGCGCTGCGCCGGCGGTGATCGATGGCGGCCCGGAGAACCGTCTTGAGCACATCCATATCCACCGGCTTGAGCAGGTACTCGAATGCTCCTCGCTGAATGGCAGTAATGGCGGTCTCCATCGTACCGAATGCGGTGATGACAATTACCGGAAGGTCGGGATAATCCGCTTTAATCTTCGGCAGAGCGTCCAGGCCGCTGAAACCGGGAAGCTGAATATCCAGAACGACCACGTCCACATCCCCGGCGGTGAGTTTCCTCATTCCCTCGCCGGCGTCGGAGGCGGTCTCCGCCTGCAAGCCCATCGACCCGGCCAATTCCGCCAGCGCCCGGCAGACGCCCGGATCATCGTCGATTATCAGGATGTAAGATTTGTTTGAATCCATTTACAGTAAAAAATATCCGACACAGAGACGCAGAGATACAGAGGAAATATTTCTTATTTCTGTTTTTAATCTCTGTCCCTCTGCGTCTCTGTGTCGAACTTCTTTTCTCCAGCCGGTAATATCACTTCGGCGACCGCGCCGTTATCGCTATTGTACAGTTTCAATCGCCCGCCGGCTTCGGCGATAATCCGCCGGCAGATGGACAGCCCCAGCCCGGCGCCGGAGGTCTTCGTGGAGAAGAATTCCTCGCTTTGACCTTCCAGAACTTCTTTCGGAAAGCCCGGGCCGCTGTCGCTGATTCGCAGAATCACTTCGTCTGCGTCGGCCTTGGCCGTTACACCAATGGCGTCCCCGTGGCGCGAGGCCTCGGCTGCGTTCAACAACAGGTTCAACAACAGTTGCCGACAGTGGTTGCGGTCCATTTGCACTGTCGGTGAGTCCGGCGGCAATCCGACCTCCACGCGGATGTCGCGCCGGCGGAACTGAAATTGCAGCAGGCGGACCGTTTCATCCAGTTCGTCGGAAAGGTTCAATTTTTCGACGCGCGGGGATGCCTTTCCGGCAAGGACAAGCAATTCATCCGTCAGCAGACCCAATCGGTCAATCTCACCTAGGATCAGATCGCACCCGTCGTGAGCGTCCGGCGGGGATTTTTCACGCAGCATCTGCACTGTCAGCCTCATCGCCTGGAGCGGATTGCGAACCTCGTGAGCGACCGACGAGGCGATTTTGCCCGTCGTCGCCAGACGCTGCTGGGAGGCAAGCCGATCCCGGCTGCGATTAAGCCGGGCCAGCAAGTCTCCGAAAGCGGCTGAAAGGCGATTTATTTCATCACCGCGACGTTCAGCGTGGACCGGTTCGTCGGAAAAGGCTTCATCGACGGTTCGGTTTAGGCGTTTTATCCGCCCGACCAGCCCCAGACCAAGAACGTACATCCCGATAGCCAGAAGTACAGCCGTGACGCCAAGGATAATCAGATACCCCCGTAATATCGTCCGTGTAGGCCCGGCTATGGCTGTTTCATCGGCAAGGAGGATAACATTAATCTCCTCACCTGTAGCAGGCAGCCTTCCGGGCGAAGCGGCATGATAGTACACACGACCGGCGGCAAGGACAGGGGGGTCCGGGTCGGTCGATTCGACGACATTCTCGCAAATTTCATCCCATGGCCAATCGGCGCTGCTGCGGGCGAGCAGGCCGCCTGATGAGTTGATGACCATGATCTCCGCATCGAGCAAAGGGGCGAAGCGGGCGAGCACATCGTCGCTCAGCGGAGCGCCGCTGGATACCAGTGCATAGGCCGAATTGGCCAGACGGGATTGAAGTTGTCCCTCAGCCAGCCGGCGGGCGCTGCGCGCGCCCAGAAGCGTTCCAATACCGAAAGTTACGGCAAAGACCAGAACCGTCAGGATAATCAGTCGATACTTCAGCGACATAATGAATCTCACATTTGAAGGCTGGGCCGATAGGCCCACCTTCATCTCTTCCTGGGACGAGTGTATTCTCGCATCCAAATTATCAACTCGTTTTTGGACATTTTCCCTGCTGCTACGGCCATGACGGTTTGTTCAAGATGTTTCTCGCCGGCAGTTAGGTTGACACCATTGGCATCCAGAAACACAAAGGCCGACATAACGCCGGCGCGTTTGTTGCCGTCGTGGAACGGATGACTCTGCGCTATGTGATAAAGATATGCGGCAGCCATAGCCGGAAAATCTTCGTGGAGATACTGACCGGAAAACTGCTGCTGTGGCATCATCACTGCCGATTCAAGCAGGCCATAATCCCTGACACCGCCAAATCCCCCTTCCGCCTCAATAGCATCGGCGTGGATACAGATGACATCCTCAACGCTGAGAAACGTCGAGTGTTTCATCTACTTTGCAAGCCTCTTGAGCGCATTGCCGTACCGACGCCGCATCTTCTTTAGTGATTTGCTTATCGCTTCGGGACCAATGCCGACATTCGCCGGGGTTACGACCATCGTATTGCCGCTGATCGTTACCTGTAGGGGTGTGTCCACGTCGATGCCCATAGCCTCCATAGTGGCCTTATCTACGGGCAGCGCCTGACTGTTACCGTGTTTCCGCAGTGTCTTAATCATCTCACCTACTCCCTGACCTTAACCTGTATATACAATGTTATACCTATCGGCAGGATCGGTCAAGTACTTATTGTAAATTTTGAGCTGGCGGGACACCGTATCCGCCACATCTATGCCGCTTGTACTCATTGTCTTTTTCGGCGATGGTAATTTCCCCAGTAAAAACCGGCAAGGTTCATGGTCAATGCCATGTAAATCAATAAGGGAACGGGCAGCGGTAGAAAATCATTACCGTATAGAGTTTTCCAAAGCAGCATAATACCGGCGAAGAACAAGATTCCACAATAAACATAGAGTCCACGAGCGCCAGACGGCCAGTTTTCGCTTCCGCGAATGAAGAATCTCTTCATCGTAGATGACAACAAAAAAGACACCCAGGCAACAGTCGGTCCTATGAGCGGATGGTAAAGACAAAGAAAGTCGTCTTGCTTATTAAAAGCGCCATTTGCAGCAGCAGCGACATTATAACCCCAAACGACAAACGCAAAATATACGCAACAGGACACAACACCGGAAGGCATTAACCTTTTTAGGAAATTCATATTTTATTTTCCGATGCCATCGCCGTACCGGCGACGGCTAAACGGATCTTTCGATTCTTCGGTAATCCGCCCCGCTACCGGTTACTGGCTACCGACTACTATTTTCGACGGCGAGTTTGATGTTTTTCTGCTGGAGTGTGGTTCCTGTGATTTGCGCCAGCCTGGCCAGTGCGGTGTTAAAATCGACGATGGTCTGGATTTCCGCTCTTTCCGCTGCTGCAAGGACCTCCTGCGAGGAGAGTTTCAGTTGCAGGAATTCCGGTGTAAGTCTGCCTCGGATGCGCTCGGTGTCCTCGAGCGCCGTCAACTGGGCCTGCGACGCAGCCACAGCCGCCTTACGGGCCTTCATCTCCTGAAAGGCAGTCTCTATCTGCCGGAGGGCGTTCCTGACATTCACAGCCACCGCATCGGCGGTGTTCTGCATTTCCGTAACCGACCGGAGATGCTCGAATTTCCGCTGCCTAAGCATCGCGCCGGCTGCACGGTTACCGATGGGATACTCAAACAGAAGTCCGACGCTGTGATCGAGATAATCGAATGTGAGCGACTCTCCGCCGGCCTTTCCTCCGACGCGGTTCATGCCCTGTGCGCCGACGGAGGCAGCCAGGTCCAGTACGGGCAGCGTCTCATTTTTCGCCACGCCGACCTGGACGTCGGCGGCGGCAATGGCGAGCCTCGCCTGCTCCATCGCCGGGCTGTGACGCAGGGCATTGATAAGTTGATCGGTCGGGTCGATGTTGACCTTGCTCGTTACCGGAGAGGTGGTCGGGACGATGGCGCAGCGCCGGAGCGGGTTCATCCTCTCTGTCGCCAGAAGTCTCGCCAGTCGGTCCTGGATGTCGAAGATTGCCTGCCTGGCCCTGTAGAGCGTGGCGCGGCGGGTCTCGACGGCGGCTTCGGCCTGTTTCAACTCCACCTTTGTGGCGTCCATTCTCAACCGGGCTTCCACGCGGTCGCGCGTCTGGATCGTCTTTTCCAGCAGGACATCCTGTATCTGTAGTTCGCGCCGCGCCTGGACCAGCGCCCAATAAGCCGCCTGGGTCTCCGCGACGACCTGCTCAACCGTCTGGCGGAATTGCGAGGCGGAGGCCTTTTCGCTCAGCTGTGCGATTTTCAGAGCCGCAAGATTGTAATCAGGCCAAGCGCCACGAAGCAGCGGCTGGGTCAGTTGCAGCGAGAGCAGCGATTCGTAGTTCGGGTTCAGGACCGTCGTAACAAGGTTGTCGGAGGTCCGCGTCAGGCTCCACGACAACTCGGCGGTTCCGCCGGTAACGGTGCTCTTGCGGACGCCGACCTCTACGGGAATCGACCGGGCCCGGTAATGCGGAAATGCGGTCTCGACGTGGTGGTCGGTGCGCGTGTGGCTGGCGCCGGCGAATACGACCCAGTCGAACGCAGCCGCCGCCTGGATCATCTGCTCACGTGAAATCGCCGGAGCAAAACTGACCACACGAATATCCAGGCTGTTGGAAATTGCCAGCCGAACAGCCTCATCCAGCGAAAGTTGCACGCCATCCCGGTCGGTCAGTTTGTCTTTGACGGTTTTGAACGTTCCCGCTTCAGCCGCCGCCGGACGCAGAAGATCCAGCCCCTCCTTGCCCAGCCGTTTTTGCGGCGAGCGGGCAAGGACGGACCTTTGGTAACGAGTAACGAGGTTCTCGTCAATTTGTCCGGGGGCGACACAACCGGCGCATTGAAGCAATAACACACAAATACAAAGGGCGACAGCCCACAGATAGCTATCTGTGGGCTTTGGGATTCCAAACACGATTTGGCGATATTTACTGTATATTCCAGACATCATCATTGCAATCAGCCTCCACCAAGGCAATAATTCCGGTGTAATTAATTTCGGTATTATGAGGACTGATTATTATGGATAACCTGGGAAAGGTTTTCAAGGCTTATGACATTCGCGGCGTCTATTCGACTGAAATAGACGAAGACCTCGCCTGGAAAATCGGTTTTGCCGCCGGTCAGTTTCTCCGCAGCCTGCTGCGCGGATACGATCGAGGCCAGGCCAGCGCCAACCGTCTGGTGGTCGGGCGGGACATGCGTCCTCACAGCCAGTCCCTGTCCGACAACCTCATCGAAGGGATCATCGCCAGCGGGCTGTCGTGCGTGGACGTCGGAATGTGCGACACGCCGATGATTTACTTCGCCGTCAATCACCTCGGCGCTTGCGGCGGCGTGCAGGTAACCGCCTCGCATAACCCGATCGAATATAACGGGTTCAAGGTTTCGGGCCTGAAGGCCAGACCTGTCGGCGAAGATACCGGTCTGAAGGAAATACGCCACATCGTCTCGACCCTCCGCCGCATACCGCAGGGAGAAACCTCCGCGAAGGTCGAACAGATGGACCTCTGGAGCGATTATCGCGGGCACGTGCTGCAATCGCTCAAACTTTCCAGGCCGCTGAAGGTCGCCGTAGATGCCTCCAACGGAATGGCCGGCAAGATGATGCCGGAAATCTTCGACGCAGCCGACCTGGAAATCATCCCGCTGAATTACGAATTCGGCGGCCGGTTCGCCCACCCGCCGAACCCGCTTATCGACGCGAACCTCAAGCAGGTATGTTCTGCTGTAAAGAAACACAAGGCCGATTTCGGCATATGCTTCGACGGCGACGCCGACCGGTGCATGTTCGTGGATGAAAAAGGACAGATTGTCCGATGCGATTACATTACCGCGATGCTGGCGCGGCATTTTCTCAAACTGCATCCGGCATCGACCGTCGTGTACGACCTTCGCTCCTCTCGCGTCGTGGCGGAGGAAATTCTCGCATCCGGCGGGACGCCCCGGCGCGAGCGGGTCGGGCACGCATTCATGAAAAAGGCCATGGCTGACGCACACGGTATCTTCGGCGGAGAATTGAGCGGGCATTTCTATTTCCGCGACAACTACAACGCCGACAGCGGCGCCATCGTATTTGCCACCGTCGCCTCGATCGTATCATCAGGGTCTGTTCCGCTGGGCGAACTGATCGAACCGCTGAAACGCTATGTTCAGAGCGGAGAGATAAATTTCCGCGTTAAGGACAAGGCCGAAAAAATGAATGAACTTGCCGAGAAATTTGCCGACGGGCAGGCAGATAGTCTGGACGGCGTTACCATTCAGTACGACGACTGGTGGTTCAATGTGCGCCCCTCCAACACCGAGCCGTTCCTCCGCCTGAACCTTGAAGCAAAGAATGCCGGCCTGTTGAAGGAAAAACTCGACCAAATCCAGAACATCCTCGGCGAACCGGTGGAAGAATGAATGACCAATTCACAATGACCAATGACCATTCAATACCCAATGACGAATGACGAAAAAAGAACTACAAGACAAAAACAAGTATGATCTTGAAGAGAGAACAGCACGTTTTGGCGAGGCGGTGATAGCGCTTGTTTGAAGGCAAATCCATCGCGGTAGTTGTCCCGTGTTACAACGAGGCAGAGCAGGTCGCCGGCGTCCTTGAGACGATGCCCGATTATGTCGATTGCGTCATCGCCGTCGATGACGCCAGCACCGACGGAACAGCCGATGTCGTCCGCCGGCATATCGCCTCCGAAGGCGCAGAACCCCGAACCGTCCTTGTCGTCCTGCCGAGTAATCAGGGCGTCGGCGCAGCCATCCTGGCCGGTTACAAAGAAGCCGCCAAAAGGAAAATTGACGTAACTGCCGTCATGGCCGGCGACGGGCAGATGGACCCGAAACAACTGCGTCTGCTTATCGCCCCGGTCGCCGCCGGACGGACCGACTACGCCAAGGCCAACCGGCTCTATTACCGCCAGGCGTGGGCGTCAACGCCGCGAACCCGATACCTCGGAAACGCCTTCCTGTCGATGCTGACCAAGATCGCCAGCGGATACTGGCACGTCGCCGATTCGCAGACGGGCTTTACCGCCGTCAGCCTGGAGGCGCTGGAGACCATCGACCTCGACGGCCTGTACCCGCGCTACGGATACCCCAACGATATGCTCGTCCGCCTGAACGTCTATAACTTCCGCGTTACCGACGTTCCTATCCGTCCGGTGTACAACGTCGGCGAGCAGTCGAAAATGAGGCTCACGAAGGTCGTCCCGACGATGAGTTGGATGATAATCAAACGCTTCTTCTGGCGGCTTTGGCGCAAGTACGTCATCTACGATTTCCATCCGCTTGTGTTGTTTTATGCAGCCTCGATGTTCTTGGGGGTCGTCGGCGTAGGGCTGTTCGCCCGAATGATTTACTGGCGTATTACTCACGGCATGTTCCCTCCGATGAGCACAATGGCGTGGATATTCTGCTGCATATCCTCGATGCAACTGGGCCTGTTCGCCATGTGGTTCGACATGGAAATGAACAAAGAC
>JAXHSV010000057.1:0-15139 GCA_034190305.1 Planctomycetota bacterium
TGAAAGCGCGCAACGCCGATGGCGGATGGGGTTTTGCGCCGGGTCAATCACACCCGGCGCTGACGGCGATGGCGCTCAAGGCCTTGCTCCAACACCCCCAATATGACAACGAATCAAAAGTGGTGTCGGATGGCTTCAAGTGCCTGCTTAAATTCCGCAAGGTTGACGGGGGGTTCTACATACCCAAGGAGGGCAACGCAAACTACGTTACCTCTGTGGCGGTAATGGCATTTGCGGCGGCGAAGAATCCGGCGCACAAGACAGTTCTGGCTGACGCGGTGAAATTCCTCCGAGGACAACAGATTGTGCCCGGCTCAAAGACGCCGACCGGTCAGGACGTTGGCGAAAAGCACCCTTACGCCGGGGGCGTAAGTTACGGAAAGCACGGTCGGCCTGATTTGAGCAATGTCGGGATGTGGATGGATGCGCTGCACGAAGCCGGCGTGCCCGCTGACGACCCGGCTATGCGAAGGGCACTGGCATTCGTGGCGAGACTACAGAACCGGACCGAAGGGACTGAAGGACAGGCATTCGTCGTTCGCGGCGCCGACGACGGCGGATTCATCTACGCCGTCAGCCAAAAGGACGGAAAATTCGTCGGTGAATCCAAGGCCGGCGCTAACCGGCGTGGCCTGCGGTCATACGGCTCGATGACATACACCGGATTCAAGAGCATGCTCTACGCCGACGTCGCCCGCAACGACCCGCGAGTCCGGGCGGCATACGGATGGATAAGAAAATACTGGCGCCTGGACTCCAATCCCAATATGCCTGAAGCGCAATCTAAGCAGGGCCTGTTTTATTATTACCACGTTTTCGCCAAAGCGCTCCGCGCCTGGGGGCAGGACGAAATCCCGGATGTCCGAGGCGTCAAACACAACTGGCGAGAAGAGTTGATTGACGTACTGGCGGTTCGGCAAAAAAAGGACGGCTCATGGGTCAACAAGGATGAGCAACGATGGTATGAAGGAAATCCTGTGCTGGCGACATGCTATGCGGTTCTGGCGCTTCAGGAAACCTTGAAATGATTTCCGATTTTCAATTTCCAATTTCCAATTGGAATGATGTGTGGTAGATTTTCCGTCCAATTGGAAATTGGAAATGGATATACGTTCTTTTCAGGGTTGGCGTTATAGCAGTGCCGACGGCGACATAAGCCGGTTCATTGCCCCGCCGTATGACGTCCTTTCACAGGCTGACAAAAATGCTCTGCTGGCGGGCGACGAGTATAACATCGTTGCCGTCGATTTACCGCACGTTCCTCCAAAGCAGGTCGGGCCGGATGAGGTTTATCAGGCCGCCTCAGACCGTCTGGACGAATGGAAATCGTCGCACCTGCTGCGGCAGGACGACAAACCGGCGATTTATGCGTATCGGCAGGCTTACTCCTGGGCCGGCCTGACACATACACGCCATATGATGATATGTCGTGTCCGCGCGACCGAACTGGGCAGAGATGTTATCCCGCACGAGAAGACCTTCGCGGGTCCGAAGGCAGACAGGCTAAAATTGACCGAATATACGCGGATGCAACTCTCGCCGATCTTCGGCTTCTACAACGATCCCGGGGGGGGGGTTGCGACAACGCTCCAATCGGCAACCGACAAACAACCGGATTGCACCGGTTCTCTCAATGGCGTAACTGAGAAACTATGGGTTGTTTTCGACGAAAATATTATTGATTCGATCGCCTATGCTTTGTGCGACGAACCGGTATTTGTCGCCGACGGCCATCACCGTTATACCACGGCCTTGAATTACCGCGACAGCCTCGGCGAAATCGCTCCCGACCATCCAGCCAATTTCGTGATGTTCGTTCTTGTGGCGATGGACGATCCAGGTTTGATCGTACTGCCGACGCACCGTATCATTCGTGGTCTGAAGGATTTCAGCCTGGAGGAATTCATCGCCTCCACCAGCGACATTATGGATTACGAACCGGTCCGGTTGACTTGCGACGACGCTGTTGATGCTGATACCTTACTTAAACCTTTTGGTCGGACTTCCATGGCGTTTATTGGTCGAGGCAGCGCGTTCGTTGGTCGGCTGAAGGATACTTACACGATGACTGAGTTGGCGCCCGATAAAATCGACACCTGGCGGGAATTAGACGTGGTTATTCTGCATAAGTTGTTGATTGACAAAGGATTATCGGATTTGTGGACGGATGAGACGTCCCTGGATTACACAATCGACGGTCCGGCGGCGCTATCTGCCGTCGAGTCTGGTCAAGGCGACCTGGCGGTGCTGCTTCAGGGCGCGCCGATTCAGGCTGTGCGAGAAATTGCGTTATCCGGAGCCGTCATGCCTCACAAAAGCACCTATTTCTATCCCAAGGTTGCGACGGGAATGGTGTTGTACGAGGTTGGCGGAAAGTGCTCCTGATGTTATAGTTGTACAGCGAATCATGGGTGAAGAGTTCCGACAGTTAAAGCATTCTGCCAGGCAGTTGATAGAGACGGACCGCGCCTTGGCCGGCGACGGTCTGGCGCCTGGTTCGCCGCTGGGCGAAACCGAGCATCAACAGGTGGGACGGGCGGGACCAAGGGCGTCCGTTTCCACCGAAGCCGGGCGAAAATCAGAAGAACTGGAGGCTATGGATCTCGGCGAGGTTCGCGTTTGCACGAAGTGCGGACTGTGCAAAGGCAGGAACAAAACCGTCTTCGGTGAAGGCAACCCGGATGCGGACCTTGTATTCATCGGCGAGGGCCCGGGCGCTGAAGAAGACAAACAGGGTCGTCCCTTCGTAGGCCGGGCCGGCGAATTGCTGACCAAAATGATCGCAGCAATGGGTCTGACGCGACAGGATGTGTTTATCGGTAACATCGTAAAGTGCCGCCCGCCAGGAAACCGCGCGCCAATGGCCGATGAGGTCGAAGCCTGCTGGGATTACCTAATCCGACAACTGCGAATAATCCAGCCCCGGATTATCGTTACTTTGGGCAACCCCGCCACACACGCCATGCTCAATACGACGGTTGGAATCACACGCCTCCGCGGGCAGTGGCAGTCGCTTCCGATACTGGATGCGGACCTTGCAGGTATAAAGGTCATGCCGACATTTCACCCCGCTTTCCTGCTTCGTCAATACACTCAGGACAATCGCAAAAAAGTCTGGTCGGACCTCCAGCAAGTCATGCAGGAGTTGCGTTGAACACGACGGACCTGCCTCCAACGAGACAGTTTGGGTCATCTGGACAAGACAGACAATTTGAGTTACGAACAGGATTGAGACTATCCCCTTTGACCCGGTGCAAAAAAATCCTTTGATAGAGACGACTTATGGCTTCTCTTCATGCCGTTATCGACTATCCTTGTTTTCTCTAAAAATCGCTAAATAGTTAATTTATCCCATAGTCGCCGCATAGCGTCATGCAGACCAATGTGGTAATCGACGACATTGGTTGCCACGATGTCAAGATCGTCTTGCGTTATGAAATTGTTGCCGATCAGGAACTCTTTATTTTCGGTGAGCAACTGACGGATTGCCATCTCGGCGGCCTGTCCGAGGTCGGAAACTTCCGTTGTTTCCACATGGTATTGACTTTCTTTACATAACGAGCAGTACTTCACCCATAGGCTCATGGCGCCGATGCGTTTCCGGAGCAATTCATCATTACCAATCTGTTCGAGTGTCGTTTCAACCGAAACGGAAAGACCTTGTAGTTGCTCAACGCCCGCCAACGACGGCGGTTCATGCATCAATCGCTCAACATCCGTCCGCACTTTTTCCATCACCTCGCCGGCGGGACCATAATAATGCGTAAAGAAATCATGTCGCGCCGCAGCAACGTCGAGGTTCACATCCCACAGAAGTCGATAGTACAGCCATTTGTTCAGCGGATCGGGAAAAACGCAGCTTGTCGGCGGGTCGCAATTGGAGAAACCGTCGAATCCCTGCTCAAAATAGAAACGCATCTCCGCTTGCATGTTCTGATGAGTTGGAATCAGCCACGCTCTTCCTTCGGTGTAACGTCCAAGCAGCAGGAGATCGTAATAGTATTCAAGCACCGTTCGTATTCCGCGATAGTTTTGTTTTTCTAAATAGTTGTTCCATGCCGACAGGTTTTCCCGGTAAAATTTACTTATCGTATGGTCATTCGTAAAAGGTCCGTATTTTGATGCCTTGCGCGGGCGAGGGGCATACAACATGTCCATATCCCGTCCGTTTTCAACCAGTTCTGCCTTTTGAGGCGGTTCCTCGCTGCCGTGATAGGCGATCCAGCCAAAAATACCCTTCCAGCCACGCTTTTTGAGCTTGCGCCAAATATCGTTATGCACAAGCAGGCACCAATCGGTCGCGTTTAAATCCCTGGTTCGGCATTTTTCACAACGGCACAGCGCGGTGCGCCATTTGTCCGCCGACCACATGCTCATATAATCGGCATTCGGGCAGTTGGACAGAACCCAGTTGACGGCATTGTCGGTGAACCATTTCATCGCCTCATGATTGGAAAAACAAAGTGTTTGGCCGTTTATGGCTGCGACTGCCCCTTTCATTGGCGGGTAACCAGTCTTCATGTTCGGCGTAGTCCATCGTCTGGGGTTCACGACCATCGGAGAAAAATTGCTTCTGTACGAGCGCAGGCCAAATGTGTCCCCACCTGGTTTGCTTCAAGTCCAGTTGCCGGACAAGTTGCTCATGCTCCAGCGTAACCCCGCCACGAGTGAAGTTAAAACCCCACCGAATGTGGTCCTCGGGGGCGCCTTTGGATGCAAATCTGATAGCGAACGACGGTTCCCTTAAAATATCCAAATCCTGCCTGACGGCGACATCGGAACATTCGGGGATAATAATGCCTAATGGTTCCGTGTCGTAAAACCGACAGCCGATTTCTTCAAGCAGTGCGTACGCGCCGTAAATGCATCCACGCGGTACGGCCGATTCAATCACCAGATCATCAGCGACGCCGTGGATGCGAAATCCGTCAAACTTTGCTGCGTTTTCACGCACACGAATTATAATGCGCGTTTCGGTGGTTTGTTGACAATCGGCAACAATGGGCAGCTTAGCGCCACTCATTCGCTCCACGTATCGTTGTATCACCTGTGCTGCATATCCAGCAGCGCTGTCTTGCGATGCTGTGATAGTCGTCGCTGGTTTGCCATTAGAGCCCAATTTTTGAGACATAAACGTTCTTCGAAATATAGACAGCCGATCATGAGCCACATTTTCGCCAACAGGGTACAAAAGCACCCGAACAGACGCAAAAAATTTATCTTACCCGACCACTCATGGTCGAGGCTCACTAATCTCCCACTAGTGCAAATGCTTCGTGCGACTGAAATTAGGCTGTCTGGGCAAGATAGATAAACGTAATCTGTTTCTTGGGTGCATTCGCCTCAAGCATTACTTGCTTTTTTTTTTTTTTTTGAAAAATTGTCGTGTAATTATCGCAATTGATGTTAATATACATAATATGTGCAGGTTAAGTTGACTTTGGTATTGGACGATTCTAATATTGTCTGGTCGGGTAGTGCAGAATTGAAGCCGTTACCTGCCAAGTAGTTTGCGCCATGACTTTATAATTATCCGGAGGTAACATGTCCAAGTTACGGAATAAAAGTGTTTTCACCACGGGCGAAGTGGCTGATATTTGCAGGTTGAGCCAGCAGACAATAATTCGCTGTTTCGACAGCGGTCAGTTGGAAGGCTTTCGTGTACCGGGAAGCAAATTTCGGCGTATTCCGCGCGACAAACTGAAGAAATTCATGCGCGAGCACGATATTCCTCTCGATGCGCTGGAATCCGACAAGATCAAGGTCCTGGTGGTCGATGATGATCCGGATATTGTGGAGATGTTCGTGGACGCCCTTTCCCGCGACGGTCGATTCGAGACACGGACTGCCGGAACCGGTTTCGATGCGGGCGTTGAGGCCAACAGGTTCCGTCCTGATATTGTGGTTCTTGACTATCTGCTTCCGGACATCAACGGTAACGTTGTTTGCAAGACAATCCGCCAGAGCGAAGACCTTCAGCACATTCGCATACTGATTATATCCGGCGTGGTCAACAAGTCGGAGGTTGACGCTCTCCTCGAAGCCGGGGCAGACGACTTCATCAAAAAGCCGTTCAATATCGAAACGGTCATAGGTCGTATTGTTGAACTCGTTCGTGGTAAACAGAAGTAGCGAGGCTTGTCGCTGTGTCTGATGCTTCCGACATAACATGGCCTGAGCGCGCAGAGCCGCTGCGGGATAAGGTTTCCGTTCAGCAATTGGACCTGCTGATTCGTCGGTTGAAGACTCTTCCCGCTTCCCCTGTCGTTGTTGCCGATGTGCTGAATCTTGCCTTTGAGGACGGCGATCTACAGAATCTAGCCGCCATAGCCGGTTGCGATCCGTCGGTTTCAGCGCGCCTGCTGTCGCTGGCCTGCGGAAGGCGCCCTGACCGTCAGCTTCAAAGTATTACCGAAGCCGTCGAAATCCTAGGCATCGATGGTGTGCGTTCAGCCGTTCTTGGTATGAAGGTGTTTGAACCGGCAGACGTTGGTGAATTCCGTTACGATGAATTTAACAATCACTGCGTGGCGGTGGCGTGTGCGGCTGAACTGCTGGCCGAAAGGGCTACCTGCGACATCACACCGTTATCCGCTTATATGTGCGGACTATTGCACGATATTGGCAAGGTTGCTCTGAAAGAGTCCCTGCCGGGGACATATCGGCGTATTCTCTCAGGTCTTGCCGGCGGACAGGGAAATATCGCCCGCTTCGAGCAGGATATTATCGGGTCGGACCATACCGTCGCGGGGCGCCGACTGGCACAGCAGTGGTCTCTGCCGACGTGCGTAACGGAGGTAATCTGGCTGCACCATCAACCGACCGCTGCTGTCCCGGAGGCGATTGAAGCGCCGTCTCTGGTGGCGGTGGTCCGGTTGGCCGACATGATTGCCCGTCGAAAGTGTCTGGGTTTCAGCGGTAATTACACCAATGCGCCCGGCGGCGAATCTTTAGCGGATAAGATCGGGCTTTCGGGTGAGGACGTCGCGCAAGTTGAGGCAAAGGTTGTCGGGCGTCTTGAGGATCGGATGACCCCTGTCGGACCGGTCCGGAGCCGCGCCGGCGAATCAATGTACCGCTCTGCCCTGGTGAATGCGGGAGCGAAACTATCACAACTCAAAGAATCGCTTGCAGAGCGCGCGGAGGTCCTGGCCCGATACGCAGTGGGTTTGAATTGCCTTGGCGAATTTATCATGCGGCTTTCGCCGGCATCGTCCTTGCCGAGAGTATGCGAGGAACTCGTGCGTATATTCTCCGACGTTCTTTCGATAAAACCAAGCCGGGATGTCCCTGTCTGCACGTTCGCCATTTGTGATGATGTTCGCGTTTTTCTGGCCGTTTGCACCGGTCTGGCAGCAGGACTGACCGAAGACGGCCGGACCGAATTTCGCTTCAGTCCCTACCGGCGTGAATATCCGCCACCGAAGCCCGGAATCTCGCCGGCGCGGGAGATAGCCGAGTCGCTGCTGCACAAGCCCGGCGACTGGTCCGGCATGATCGACCTAGACGGTTACATCTGCCTGCCGCTCCTGGCTGAGGGGCGACTGGCAGGCGGGGTTCTTCTTCCCAAACAGTCTGTAACCGGCGCCGACGATGAACTTCTTCCAATCCTGGCGCGGATAACAGCCTTTATCCTTGCCGCTGTGGGCGAGCGAGGAAAGGCCGACCGTCTCGCCGAGCAACTCGCCGGCGCTTCGCAGCGTCTTGAGCAAGCCCGCGACGCCATTGCCCGGTCCCATGCGCTGGCTGCGGTGGGCGAAATGGCCGCCGGTGCAGCCCATGAAATGAACAATCCGCTCGCGGTAATTTCCGGGCGCGCACAGTTACTAACCAGACGGGTAAAGACAAAAAAAGACCGCGAGTCAGCCGATCTTATCGCCGTCAAAGCCCAGGAAATCAGCGATATTATGACGGACCTGATGGCATTTGCCCGTCCGAGTCCGCCATACCCGGAGGTATTGGACGTCGCCGACCTGCTGGAGCGGGCAAAGAGCAGGTTCGAATCGGAAGGACAACAAAAGCCGCCACTTCCGGCGGTCGATATAACTATTGAAACGGGCTGTCCGCCCATACTGGCAGATGCCGGACAGGTGGAGGAAGTTCTGGTCGAACTGCTCCGAAACGCCGCCACAGCCGCTGATGGGCGGGTGAACGTGAATATACGGGCAGGAAAGGCGGCGGTTTCGTCTCGCGTCCTGATTCGGGTCTCCGATGACGGGCCTGGGATGGACGAATCGGTCCTGGCATCGGCATTCACGCCGTTCTTCTCGCACCGGCGGGCGGGGCGTGGCAGAGGAATGGGCCTGACGAGAGCGAAGTGCTTCGTCCAGAACAACGGTGGGCAAATATGGATTGAAAGTAAGCCCGGCGAAGGGACGGTCGTTTTTGTCGAACTTCCCGCTGTCGGCAAGAACGGACCACCCTGTCCGGAAACGAAATCGCAAGAACAATGACTGTAAAAACTGCTCATTCCGCACACCTTATTCGTCGTAATCGTCGCCTGCGCAAATTGACCCAGGGACGAAAACTTGCCTATCAGCGCCTGTGTTCCGCCTGCGCCGACCTGACGACCATCTGTCGGGACTTGCAGAACCGCCTGGACCGACAGGAAGCCGTTATCGATTACCAGAAGCATCTTCTGTCTCGCAGCGACGATCATGAAGTCTTTAGCCGGTTTTTTCGCCTATTTACCGAGCGGACCGGCCCGCTGTTCGGTGCAGCAATGCTGTGTGACGAAAATGCCGAATTGAAACTGGTGGGACGGTTCGGCGTTCCAGTACCGGACGGGGTGAATTTCTGCCAGTCCATCGCCGAAGCCATGGTTCCGGACATGCTAGAACGACCGGAGGTGATGGTGCTGGACGCCTTCGAGAACATCCAAAAATTCCCGACCAGACTGCACAGGTTCCTCGTGGGTCTCAGCGTTCTGGTGGTGCCGCTGATGGTGGCGGAGGGTTCACTCATCGGCGTGGTGGTGTTGTACCGCAAAGGCGAACAACCCTTCACGAACGACGACATTGCCCTGGCCAGGATAATAGGTCCGCCCACCGCCGCAGCCGCACAACAAACCTGACAATTCTCAATTACTGATTTCCTATCGTTGTCCTGCTGGTATGGCGGCAGTGTCAGGCCCATGCTTCGACAATCTCGCCTGCCGACGGCATCAGCCCCAGCACATACACCAGGTCAAGTACGGTGAAGCGCGAGCGCATCTGGTTTGCGTGAACAAAGGCCGACAGTAGCCTTTCGCGGTCGCATCCGATGTCGGCGGCGCGCCATGCGGCGCCGGCCCGGCGCAGGCAAGTCTGTATCTGACCGGGGCTGCGACACAGCGTCGCCAATTCCACACGCAGACGGTCCCACTCGCCGCCTTGGGAGAGTTTTTCCCGCGCCGCCGCCAGCCGGTCAGCCTTGTCTGAGTATTGTTGAGCCATTGTCTCTGCCAAGGGTCCCCAGAAAGCGCGGTCAACGTGGGTGGGCGGTTCGACGAATTGCGGCGATTCGGTCGCCAGTACGCGCCGGTACAATTCAGCCGCAAGGATTGTCGCCACTCCCACCTGCCGGCCGTGAAGGTCGTGTTCCCGGCCGTCAATCGAGCAGAGCATGTCGAGGCTGTGAGAAATCAGATGCTCGGCGCCGGAGGCGGGCGCGGATGTCTCCGCCATTGTCATCGCCGCACCGGTCAGCAGCAGCGCCTGGAACAACGCGGCAATGGCAGCGGGTTGTTTGTCCCTGATGTCCTGAGGGTGCTCCAGATACAACGGTTCGATTTGGGCGATCAGGTTCACGGAATTTCGGCAGTAGTAATCGTCGAACAACAGGTGATTGAGATACCAGTCTGCGGAGCTGACTGACTTGGCCAGCACGTCGCCAAGCCCTGAGCCGGTCATCCTGTCAGGAGCCTTGGATATTACCGACGGACTGGTTATCACCGCCACGGGTGGTTTTCCGGGAAGTAATGACTTTAGGCCTTGAATCGTCGCGGCGATGTTGGACGAGGCGTAACCGTTCATGCTGGCGGCGGTGGCGAAACACACGTAAGGAACGGAGACTTCACAGGAAAGCCACTTGCCAAGGTCGTTTATCGTCCCGCTTCCTACCGGCAGGAGCAGGTCCGCCCGGCCGATATGCTCAAGGAGTGAATCCTTCGTGATGTCGTCACAGGTGGGCGATACGCCTTCAGCGGGGTCTTCTACGAGCACCTGCCGGACTGTCCATCCGGTTTGTTCGAGCGACTCGACCACCTCGATACCGGCGGCTATCCGCGTGCGGGCGTCCATAAGCACGACAACGTTTTTTCCGTCGGCGGCGCTGCTGCAAACTTCCGGCAGTCGTGCGATTGCATCATCGGCATAGACGACTTGACGCGGCTCGATATAGTGCGTCTTTCCGCAGGGGCAATCGAAACGGCTGCCGAAAAGGTCTTTCGTCTCTGGAAATATGGGTGCGTCAACCATTGCCAATTGCCGATTTTCAATTGCCGATTGAAAAAGAAGAAAAACCGCTGCTACGGTCCCTGTCTAATCGGCAATTGTCAGGTTCCCATTTCCGATGAGGCCAGGTACTTTTTCTGCTCTGCCGTCAGTTTGTCGATCTTGACGCCCATCGTCTTGAGTTTCAGCCGGGAAACCCAGGAATCTATTTCCGCCGGAACGGGATGCACCCCGACGGAGAGTTTTCCGGCATGCCTGATTGCGTACTCGCTGGTCAGGGCCTGGACGGCAAAGGACATGTCCATCACGCTGGCAGGATGTCCTTCGGCGCAGGCGAGATTGACAAGCCGGCCCTCGGCAAGGATGTAAATTCGCTTGCCCGCCCCGTTGGGGCCGCCGGGAAGGACATATTCATCGACCAGTTCCCTGACGTCCCGGTTGACCTTTTTGGCGGCCTTTTTCAGCCCGGTAAGGTTCAGTTCCACGTTGAAGTGTCCGCTGTTACAGACTATCGCGCCGTCTTTCATCTTTTTGAAGTGCGGCATGTCGATGACGTTTATATCGCCTGTAACGGTAACGAACAGGTCGCCGACAGCGGCGGCAAAGGCTATCGGCATCACGCTGAAACCGTCCATAACCGCCTCCAGCGCGCGGACGGGATTGACCTCGCAGACGATGACGTTCGCGCCGGCGCCGCGAGCGCGGGTTGAGACACCCCGGCCGCACCATCCGTAACCGACAACCACTACCTTTTTGCCCGCCAGCAGGAAATCCGTCGCACGGATGATCCCGTCTATGCTGCTCTGACCCGTACCGTAACGGTTGTCGAACAGGTGCTTGGTGTCTGCGTCGTTGACTGCGATTACGGGGAACCTGAGTATCCCGTTTTTTTCCATCGCCTTCAGGCGGATAACGCCGGTGGTCGTCTCTTCCATGGATGCGATAATGTCGCCGGCGAAGCGGGACATATTGGTATGCAGCGCGTTAACCAGGTCTGCCCCGTCGTCCATCGTTACGGTGGGGCGGTGGCGACAGGCGGCGGCGATGTGGTCGTAGTATTTCTTTCGGTTCTCGCCGCGAATGGCGTGGACTTTGATGCCGAAATCCTTCACCAGCGAAGCCGCTACGTCGTCCTGTGTGCTCAGCGGGTTTGACGCGCACAGCAGCAGGTCGGCGCCGCCGGCCTGGAGCGTTCGGGCGAGGTTGGCGGTCTCCGCCGTTACATGCAGACACGCGCTCATCCGCCGGCCTCGAAGTGGCTTTTCCTCCGCGAAACGCTTGCGGATCATCGCAAGAACAGGCATGTCCCCGTCTGCCCAAAGAATCCGGCGCTTGCCCTCGCCGGAGAGTTTCATATCCTTCACGTCGTAGTTGGTTGTCTTGGACATAGTTACCTCTCAATTGTGGATAAAGCATTCAGCAATTAGCATTCAGCAATCGGAATTTGACTGCTGCTTTCAACCCGGGCGAACATTGTGGCGGTTTTGATGCGGAATTGCAAATCGAATCTGCTCCAAATAAGGCGGTTGCATTGTTCGGAGGATATTGAGTCATGGAGAGTTGCGACCAGATTGAAGATGGACTTGCCCAAAGTAAGGTTTGATTTTGTTGAGTTTAATCCCAAAGAAAAAATTTTTCTCAATTTTTGGAGCAATTATATCATGCGCCGGGGATTGGGTTGCGGTACAGAATCCTTTTTCGCGAAATGTCGGGCAAGTATGCCCGACCCACAAACTTCTGGCGGCGTGTCCAAGACGTGAAGGTGCGTTTGGCGGGATGCGCTTGAGTCCGATTGCCGGGGTGGTGGGCGAGAAATTGAGGCTGTGAGGCGTATTGCGGCCGCTGGCGGAAACATTGTGGGGATTTTATGCGCCGGCATAGCGATTTCGGCCTGAATCAGACGGTAAAGTACAGATGAACGCCCCTTCCCATCATTCTTTTTGCCATCTGCTGCTGTTTTGATCTCGAAATCCGCCCCGCCGGTTTATCTATGAAAGTTACAACGCAGCCGCCTCCGGACAGACTCTTCAGTTGAGGCGACGGTAACACGGTTGCGACCAGCGTGCTTCGCCCGATAAAGTGCAGCGTCGGCGGATTCTATGAAGGTTTCGGAGGATGACAGGTTCGTCATGTCAGCGACGCCGAAGCTGGCTGTTACGGAAATCTCCTGCTCGCCGACCCGCAAGCGGATGTTTTCGATTTGTCGGCGGCATCGTTCTGCCAGGGTGGCGGCGCCTTCGGTACCTTCGTCTGGTACGAGGATGACGAATTCCTCCCCGCCATAGCGAGCGACCAGGTCGGACTGCCTGCACTGGTCGGTCAGACCCTTTGCCACAAGGCGGAGTATTTTGTCACCGACGCGATGTCCGTAGTTGTCGTTGACATACTTGAAGTGATCGAGGTCAGCTATAATACACGCGATGGATCCGCCTCGCAGTTGAATTCTCACCTGTTCCTGTTCCAGCCGATCCATCAACGCTCGACGATTCCACAACTCTGTCAGCGGATCGATCCTCGCTCGTTCGATGAGCAAATCCTGAAGGTGTTTAGACCGTAGTGCGGCACGGACCCGCGCGTTAAGTTCAAAGGCGTCGAAAGGCTTTGTTACATAGTCAACCGCCCCAAGGTCGAGCCCCTCGACTTTATCGGTGCTGTCAGTCGAACCGGTCAGGAAAATTACGGGAATCATACAAAGTTCCGCATCGGACTTCAGTTTCCGGCAGACGTCGAAGCCCGACATGTCCGGCATGTCCACGTCGAGCAGGATCAGGTCTGGCGTTTCGCGGCGCGCCGCTTCCAGACCCTCCCGCCCGCTATTGGCGCAGATGACGTCCAGACCGTCCTTGATAAGACGAGCCTTTGCAATATTCAGGGCGTCCGGGCTGTCGTCAATCAGCAGGACTTTCATCGGTTTTCGCCTCCGGGGTTACCCTTGCACCTTCTCGCCCGTGAACAATGGCGCAACAGAGGGACGCCAGAGAATTAAGTGTTATGTTGGCGGTCTCGACATCTTCAGTCTTCGCGGCGTCTTCGAGGGTTTTGGCGGTTTTGGTCAGCATCGGGTAGCCGTAGCCTCCCCCTGTCCCCTTCAGTTGGTGCGCCATTCGTTGAAGATGCTCATAGAACCCATTGGTTAAGGCCTGTCGCATTTCCTCGATGTGGTCGGGCAGAGACGCGACGAACTTGTCTATAAGTTCGATCATGTCCGAGTCATTGTCGTAGCATGAACGGATTATATCTTCATTACTGTTTTGTTCCGCGGTTAATTCGGCTTGGGCGTAGTTACCGGTCGGCGACGGGGGAGCTTCGCCTGCGTTGCTTGTGTGGAAATGCTCGGCGATAGTGGCGACAAGGTGCTGGCGATTTATCGGTTTGGTGAGATAATCATCGCACCCTGCCGAGAGGCATCGCTCGCGGTCAGACGCCATTGCGTGGGCCGTTAGCGCGATTATCTTGCCGCTGTAACCTCCGCTGCGAAGGTAACTTGTGGCCTGGTATCCGTCCATCTTCGGCATCTGCATGTCCATCAGTATCACGTCGAACGGCTCGCGCATGGCCAGATCCACGGCGATGCGCCCGTTCTCGGCGACGACTACCTCTGCGCCGGCCTTATTGAGGATTGCCTTTATCAACCGCATGTTATCCTCACCGTCCTCTGCCAAGAGGATTCGCTTGTCGGACAGAGCGTCCGACGAGAAGCCTTCCCCCGAGCGAGGTTGTCCGGCGACAACTTCTTCAGGCTGATCGAGCATACTGACACCGTCCAGGTTGCCGGTTGGGATTGTTATCGTGAAGGCGCTTCCTTCGCCCGGAGTACTCCGAGCAGTCAGTTCGCCGCCCATCAGCGTGACAATGTGGTGGGTGATTGCCAATCCCAGTCCGCTGCCGTCGTATTTGCGCGAGGTGGAAGCATCGACCTGGACGAACGGAAGGAACAGACGCACCAGGTCCTTCGAGGCGATACCTATGCCAGTATCGACGACTTTAATCTCAACAGCCGGAGTATCGTTCTGCCACTCAGGCAGGAACGAAACGATTATTTTTACTCCGCCGGTCTCGGTGAACTTGACGGCGTTGCCAACCAGATTGACCAGACTCTGGCGTAGGCGGGCCTGGTCGGTGAGAATCGTCTCCGGTAGTTTACCTGTGTATTCGGCCTCCAGCAAGATGCCCCGCTCGCCGGCGCGAACACGCATCATGCTGACAACCTCGGCCACTACGGACGGAATGCTGCAAGGTTGCTGATCGAGTACGAACTTACCGGCCTCGATACGGGAAATGTCCAGAATGTCGTTAATCAGTCCCAGCAGGTGCTCACCGTTTCGGCGGACGACGGACAGGCAGTTCAAACGTTCCGAAGCACTCTGACGCGAGTCCATCATCAGGTCGGCATATCCCAGGATCGCCGTCATAGGCGTTCGTATCTCATGGCTCATGTTGGCCAGGAAATCGCTCTTGGCACGTGTGGCGGTCTCGGCAGCCTCCTTGGCCTGACGCAACTCCTCTTCGTCCTTCTTGCGATCCGTAATGTCGCGAACGACCTCTATAACACTGTCGGTGGTTCCGTCCGTGTTCACCAGGGGAGGAGATATTGTCAAAAGCTGTGGATGACGGGCGCAAAAACGCGGCGTATCCTTGGTGCTATGAAGGTACCAAGTTCCAACAAGGAAAGGGATACGCCACATGCAACAGAGTACGACAACGAA
>JAXHSV010000058.1:0-14948 GCA_034190305.1 Planctomycetota bacterium
GACTCTGTAGGACCGATGCCGAGAGCACAAACCAAAGGGCTGCGAACATCTCGGACGAAAATCCGCAAAGTCGCGTCAGACCTTCTCTTCGGTGTGTACGTCTCTGAATCGCCGGACTTTTTTTTCGACTCCGACGATCAGGCTGAAGGCTGTTTGCAGGAGGATTTTCAAGTCCATCATTAATGACCGGTGCTCGACGTAATAAACGTCCCATTCGATCCGTTCGGGCCAGGTCAGCCCTGTTCCGCCGTTGACCTGCGCCAGTCCGGTGATTCCGGGGCGGGCGGCAAGCCTTCGACACTCGAATTGGCCATACTCTGTCACCTGTTCGGGCACGGTCGGCCTGGGCCCGACAAGCGACATGTGTCCCGCCAGGACGTTAAATAACTGGGGTAGTTCGTCGAGTTTGAACTTCCGCAAAAATCGCCCGACGGGCGTGACGGCTTCGTGGGTGGAGGAAATGACTATTGTCGGGTCAGGGTCGTGTTTGTGGTCCGCCCGCATGGTGCGGTACTTTATCATCCGAAAAGCCCTCCCTGCTTTACCGATGCGGTCCTGAATATAAAATCCCCCACCTTTGCTGGTGCACCGCACCAGAAGATAAAAAATCAGCATGAGCGGGCTCAAAACCGCAAGCCCCACAGCAGCAGCGGCGAAATCAAAGATACGCTTGGATATTTCGTATGTTTTGTTCATGGGTTTATTCGCCGCGAACAACGCGAACCGAAACGGATTTATTTGGTGAAAAACTGTTCGCTCGAAATCGATTTTTTTGTTTCTTTTGGTTTAATCTTTGTTCGCGTTGTTCGCGGCGAATTATTTTTTCCCGACCCTGATCGGTTCTGCGGGGGGTTGGGACTCTTTTCGGATTTTGACCTGCTCAGTTACGTTTTCTACCATCGCCGCCAGAGCGCCGGCGACGGCGGGGTTCTGCGATTCGTCGAAATCGGCTTCAGCGTCGCCGCCATCGGTATTGACCCGCATCGACAGGTTCATCGGTATCTCGCCCAGCAGCGGCAGGGCGGCCTGCTCGGCTGCTTTTTTCGCCCCGCCCCGCCCGAAGATGTCGTGTTCGGCCTGGCATGCGGGGCAGACGAAATAACTCATGTTCTCAACTACGCCCAGGACATGGATGCCCAGTTTCCGGTACATTTGCGCCGCCCGCATTGCGTCATTAATCGCCAGCGCCTGCGGCGTCGTTACGATTATCGCTCCGGTTACGCCGACCGTCTGCGCCAGCGTCAGCGGGGGATCGCCCGTTCCCGGCGGGAGGTCCACGACGAGGTAATCCAATTCGCCCCAGTCAACGTCAGTCAGAAATTGCTTCACCGCACCGTGGACCATCGGGCCTCGCCATATCATGGCAGCGTCCGGCGGGATGAAATTGGCCATTGATATGACTTTAAGCCCACAGGCGTCGAAAGGGGCGATCTTGTTTTTGTCGGCGACAAGGGGGGCTGCGCCTTCGATGCCGGTCATCGTCGCTATTGAAGGACCGTATATGTCGCAGTCCATCAGCCCGACGGCTGAACTCGCCCGACGCAGCCCGACGGCAAGGTGAACAGCGATAGTGCTCTTGCCCACGCCGCCCTTACCTGCGCCGACGGCTATGATGTTCTTCACGCCCGAAAGAAGGCGATCCGAATTATTCGTATCAGTCACGGAACACTCCAAAAAATGTGCTTGGTTCAAAAAGGTCAATTTTAGGTAACAGTGTTCATTCGTCCCTACGGGACTCAATATCGGTGTTCTGCTCAAGTCCCAGCAATAAATTGCTGGGCTATTTTCACAAAGTCCCTGACGGGACTGCTTTTTGTTATTGCCTTGCCCCGTAGGGGCTTATGATAATAGCCCACCAGTTTACTGGTGGGTCAAAGACGCCGAGCAATGGTCAGTCCCGCAGGGACGGCTGAACTGTTTTTCCGGCGCCATTAAGTGTTACCTCAAATTGAACCAAGCCCAAAAAATGTGCGATTGACTTTTGCTTACCTCTTCCCTGCTGCTTCGTCCAATTTTCGGATTATCAATTCCTTGCTCAATCCCTTTCTCAGCCGGAGAGGTTCTGATTTTCCCGGCGTAAATATCACTGTCAACGGCGGGCCAGTCTCGCGGAGTTTTTCAAAGAGCATCTTGTTGGCGGGCATGTCCTTGCGGGTAACGTCGCCCTTGAAGGCGACCACGCCCTTCTCTCGAATCGCTTCGGCGAGGTCGGGGTCGTTATAGACCGTCATATCCAGCACCTTGCACTCCGGGCACCAGGTGGCGGTGAATTTCACCAGGACGATTTTTCCCTCCCCCCGGGCCCGGGCGATCTCTGCTGCGTCGAAGGGGCGCATCATCACAGCCAGGGGCTTCGGCGGCGTCAGCATCCAGAACCCCGCCGCTACTGCGATAACGGTCGCGGCGGCGCGGACGGACCATTTCTTCCATGCAGGCGAGTCGAACCGCACCCACGACCCCCACATCCAAAGACACATCGCCAGCACCACGCCATAAGCAGCCACCCATGCCGGATACGCCCGACCCATCTGCGTTCGCAGCAGCCAGACCGCAATCAGCAGAAACACAAAGCCCACCGATTGCTTGAACAGGTCGGTCCATCTACCGGCTTTGGGAAGGCGGGAGACGACTTTAGGCAGAAAGGCCAGCAGCGCGTGCGGCGCGGCCATGCCCACGCCGATGAGGATAATCGCCGCCGAACCCTCCGTGAGGGGCAGGAACAGCACAGCCGATGTGAACACCGCTGCGATGACGGCGAAACTGCACGGCGTCGAGAGCACAGCCATTATAAGCCCCATACCGACGGCTCCGAGATGCCCCCTTCCCGTCCGGGCCGAAGCAACCGGCGCCGGGACAGTAACGGTGAACGCGCCGAACATGTTGGCCGCCAACGCCACCAGAAGCAGTATCATCGCCATGACCGGACCGGTGTGGCGGAAAAGGTCCGCCTGCTTGAGCGAGTATTGCATCGACAGTTTCAGAACCACGTTGGCGACAGCCAGGCCCGCAAAGAACAGAACGATTCCCCAGGCAAAGGCCAGTCCCAGCGTGATGAACCGCCGGCGCGATTGTCCGGCATATTCCAGCAGCGTCAGCAGACGAAGCGGGATCACCGGCAGGACGCACGGCATGATGTTGAGTATAAGCCCCGCCAGCAACGCCAGAGCGAAAGTCGCCGGGACGCTCGCTCCGGCCCCGGACGGCATGCCCCACTCGGAGGTTACCTCATGCTCTTCGGAAAGCATCTCCTCCCATTGCTTAAGCGTTTTTGACCGTGAATGAATTTGCTTAATCTGTTCGGTCCAGGCCGGAAAGGCGACCGTCGCCGGACCGACTTCGACGAAAACTGTAACGTTTTGGCTGACCGAAATGCAGCGCCCGTTTTTATCACATGTTTGACCGTTAATGGTTACCGGCAGTCCGACTTTCCCGTGCGGGGCTTCGTCGGGGACCGAAAGGGAAATAAAAAAGTACCCCCTACCTTCATAAACGTTGTGCGTGTCGGATTGACCGTCCTCGTACTGCGTAATGTGAGGCATGGTCGGTTCAAACAGGACTTCGCCGACGATCAGCGCAGTCGGAACCGGGCCGGTTGTAACCTGAAGGCTTATAGGTTTGACGACCGTTCCGCCTGCTACCGGACCGTACAGCCACGCGTCCTCGGCGATGGTCATCTCGACGGCTACGTGCAGCGAATCGCCGGGCCTGACGGTTTTATGCGAGACAATTGCGCGACAGGAGAAATTCTCTCCAGCCGCCGGCTGGGTCGTATAAAGTTCCGGAAAATCGGTGGTGAACTGACCCTGCACCGGAGACGAAATCGCCATGGTTCCTATTGTCAGTACCAGAAGCATCCGTGTTCGCGACATATCGATTCTCTTGGTGCTGTAATATCAAAACGGCGGTTTGTTGGTTAAGACGGGAATAATCACGAGAAAGACCACAAGAACCACATGCCCGAAGCCGCAAAGACCGCCGATGATAATGCCTACCCAGGCATGGACCTGCCCCTTTACCTCCGGATGTTTGTCCGCTTTAACGAGTCCCGCGATTCCCAGAACAAAGGCGGCAAGGCCAAGAATCAGACCCACCCCCGGAATAAGCGATAATATTCCTAAGTAGTACGTCACCAGCGCCGGAACGTTTTTATACGGAATCAGCCCGCCAGTGGCGTCTCCTGCCGGCTGGTATTGAATCGGAGGAACCTGATGAACGGTTTCGCCGATAACCTTCTGGTTTTGTATATCGCTCATGCTTTTGTCCTTAATTGTCTTATGTCGTATTTTTGCTCGCTACAATATCAACATTGCATCGCCATAGGAATAGAAACGGTACTTTTTGCGAATGGCCTCGGCGTAGGCGTCCTTGATTATTTTTATCCCGTCGGTCGAACCGGGGCTACAGAACGCAGCGACCAGCATCAGAAGCGTCGATCGCGGCAGATGGAAATTGGTTACCATTGCATCGACCATTCTAAAGGACGCCGGCGGATAGATAAACAGGTCCGTCCATCCTGTCCGCGCGGATACCCGCCTGCCGGCGGGCAAGGTCGAACCGCCGCCGCCGGCCGATTCAAGCACTCGAACGCTGGTTGTTCCGACGGCTACGATTTTACCTTCCCGGCGCCCGGCGGCGGATACGGCATCGGCTGACGGGCCCGGAAGTTCGTACCACTCCGAGTGCATTTTGTGGCGGTCGAGTCGCTCGGTCTTTACCGGCGCGAACGTCCCCAGCCCCACGTGAAGCGTAACCGTGGCCGATTCGATTTTCCTGGCCCGAAGGTCCGCAAGGACATCCTCGGTGAAGTGCAAACCGGCGGTCGGAGCCGCCACCGCGCCGGGACGGTCGGCGTAGATAGTTTGATATGCCCGTCGGTCCGTGCTGTCGGGACGGTCCCTGCGGATATAGGGCGGAAGCGGCGTCGCGCCGATGCGCCCCAGAATTTCATCCGCTCCGTAAGGAGGGACGATAGTAAGATGCCAGAGACCTTCCCTGCCGGAAGGCAGGTCTCCACCAGGCCTTGCTTCCAGCCTGGCTGACAGAGGCGGTTCTTTCGAGAGTATCAGTTCCTCGCCGACCTTGCACCGCCCCGCCCTTTTGAGCATCACTTCCCATAGGCCGGGGGATAACTCACGCAGGAACAGTCCTTCGATTCGACCGCCCGTTTGCCGACGGCAGAAGAACTTCGCCGGGACAACTCGGGTGTCGTTGAGCACCAGCAGGTCACCTTCGCCGAGCAGGCTGGGCAAATCGCTGAAGATGTGATGACCGATACACCCGGTTGAGCGGTCCAGAACCATCAATCGGGATTGGTCGCGCCGTTCTGCCGGCTTTTGTGCTATCAGTTTGCCCGGCAGGTCGTAGTCAAAATCTGATGTTTTCGGCGTCATTCCTTCACCAGGCTTCTCATCAGAAACGAGCACGCACATCCCTTCCCGTCGATTTGTTGCGGTAACTCATTATAATAGAAAATTTTAAGGCGAAGAGCCGACATTTGCCCACAGTTTGCCAACATCTTTTCCCCGACAATTTAGTATCCTAATCCCGCCTCAACAAGTCAAAAGAACTCTCTCGCCGATGAATCGTAAAAGGCGTGGAGGAAACCTTTTTAAGTTAAGGAGAATTCGGGCCTGGTTCAATTCAGGATAACACTACGATGCAGGAGATTCTCATTCAATGTTTTGTAACAGGCCCCCGCTGAAGCAGGGGCCTGTTACAAAACAATATGTTACCTGAAAGCGCCATTTTTGAACCAGGCCAGAATTCGACATGATTTTACCTACTGAAATGGGATGCCTTCGCGGAAAATTCGGCAGCAGGTCTGCGGAGGTAAAGCGGGCGAATTGGGTTTGCCTGGACGAATTGACCTTTCCGGGACAATCGGCGACCGACCCGCCAGACGCCCTCCGCCGTCGGAAACCACAGCCTGTCATCGGCGATAATTATTCCCTCGCCGGAAATCCGGTGATACCCAAGCCCCTCACCAAGCAGCGTAATCGGGCTGGGAGCATCGGACAGAAATTGTTGCACCGAAGTAGTTCCGGGCGGGCCTTCCGGTACGATTTGACCTGAACAGACTGTGAATATGGCGGCGTATATGGAATCCTTCGCATCCATGATTACACCGATATGCCCGTCGATGCCGGCCTGGGCGGCGTTTTCAGCGACGGCTTCGACCGTAGGCACAGAAACACAGCCCATCTCCGCGATACTTTGGGAAAGTATCGCAGCGACGGTAACGCCTATTCGCAGGCCTGTGAAACTCCCCGGCCCGGCGGAGACGTACACCTCCTCCAGGTCCGTCGCCGCCAGTCCGTGCCGGGCAAGGAGTTCATCCAGTTGCGCAACGAGCTGTACGGCGTGCCGGCGAGCTGCCTCGAACCCGACGCACTCGATTAGTTCGTCGCCGGCGCCCAGCGCCACCCCGCCGCACCGGCAGGAGGTCTCGATCGAAATGGATACAGGACTGTCCACGGTGAGAATGATTCTATGCGTTCCGTGCTGTGTGAGGCAAACAATTGATCTCCAACAGGTGCATAATCGCGCGAGATGATTTAGAATGTCTAACATAAAAAAACTGAGGCCGCAGAGACATAAAAAGACGCAGAGAGTAAATGGAATCAAAAAATACTGTTTTTGCTTTTGTTTCTTCTTACATTTTTACTCCTCTGCGCTCTCTGCGCCTCTGTGGCCCACTTTGATAGAGGATCAGAATGAGCAGCGATAAAAATAATGCCGATCAGAACAGCACAGCACCGCGCCGAAGACGACGCTTTCGCCGGACCGTGATTATCCTTTTACTTGTCCTGGCTGGTATTGTATGGTCCGGGCCTTACCTCGCATCGACCGATATGGCCAGGGACATGATAGTCCCCGCTATTAATTCCCGCATCCACGGTACGGTCGGAATTGACGATATCTCCCTGTCATGGATGGGACCCTGCCGGATAACGGGGCTGCGGGTAGTCGATACGTCCGACAGGGAGGTTCTGAACGTCAAGCAGATTATCTGGGACCACGGCGCGTGGCGCGGGATTACCGACGCGAAATATTTCGAAAATATCGAGGTCATCGAGCCGGAAGCCAAACTCTTCATCGGTCCGGACGGCAGGATTTCGCTCGCCCATGCTGTAAGCATGAAAAAACCCTCAGGCAAGCCCCTGCCTGAACTGAAAGGACGAATCACTGTTAAAGACGGAAGCGTTCACGCCTTTTTGGAAGATGGGCAAACCGGCGAATTGTCGGGGCTTGAAGCCCGATTTGATTTGAACACACTCAAGGATGTCGCGGGCGAGTTTTCATGGGATTCGGTCGAGACGTACGGCCTGGTGCTGGGGGAGGCGACATTCAAGACCACCTTTCGCAACGAGCGCTTCGATCTTCCAGTCGTTACGATTCCCGTATCAAGCGCTATTAGCCGGCAGGATCAGCCTGGCGGCGTTCTGCGCGTCGGTTGCGAGATAGATTTTTCCGCGCCCGATCCGGTGCTGAAAGTTCCGGGCGTCCTTGATGTAGCCGAAAACATCCTAATCTACCACGAACTGGGGAGCGACCTGCTCAGCCGAATATTCCCTATATTCTACGAACCGCAGAAACTTACCGGACGGGTTTCGATGAGCGTTGAGGACCTGCTCCTGCCGATGGGCGAGAGTATTAATCGAACCGGAAGCGGGCGCGGAAAGCTGGTTTTGAAGGATGTAAAAATCATCTCCGACGGACTGATGACCAATCTGGCCAATCTGGGCGGGTTGGTGCCGCCGACAGACCTGACATCCATGAAAATCAGCGACCTTCTCTTTGAGATAAAGCAAGGGCGGTGCTATTACGACGACCTGACTGTAACCTTAGCCGAGACACTCGATATGAAATTTTCCGGTTCAGTGGGTTTCGACGATACGCTGGACCTGATCGTCTCGCTTCCCGTTCTTCCCAGGCAACTAGCCAAACTTACCGAGGTCATTTCACCCGACAAGATCGCCACCGGAATCGGCCTGGACAAACTCAGCCCCCTTCTGGGGAACATTCCCATCATAGGCAGCCGCCGGCATATTGATATTCGCATCACCGGCACTCGAACCAGGCCGATGCTCGGTCTGCCGCCCATTCTGGACCCGATCCTCAAACCCGGCGCCAGGCCCGAAACCCAGACGCACACAAAACCCGCCGACCCGCTGATCGACCTGTTTGACAAAATACTCAAGCCAAAATCGTCAAAGTGATTTTTATCGCCGTGCTTGCCGATTTTTTTATCTGCAATTTACCTTGAGAAACGTCGATATCCCGACTAGACTTACCGGTTCGCCGGTGGATGTCTTTATGCCTGGGATTTCCTTTCGGCTTACAATCGGGTGGTCCGATTGGGCACCGGGTGGGAAGTTTTACGACAAGTCCCGCCGATATTCGATAACTACAGGCGGACATAAGAAAAACAAATGGTAGATCAAAATCTAATTCAGTCACTTGGCATTACCGAAGAGCAGATAGCCGAACAGATTGGCGACGCGCTGGGCGGGGGGGATATCTCACAGAACCTCACCGATGCGATGCAGGAGGCCTCGTCGCGATTCAAAGTCGGCAGCATTCTCTCCGGCCAGGTCGTCAGTGTCATTGGAAATGATGTATTCGTCGAAGTCGGGCTTAAAAGCGAAGGCGTGGTTGATATTAGCGAATTCGCCGATCGCAGCGAAATCCAGCCTGGTGCGGAAATAAAGGTCTTTCTGGAGGCGGTCGAGTCCGACAGCGGGCTGGTGAACCTCTCCAAGCGCAAAGCCGACCGCATCCAGGCGTGGGAGAACATCATCACCACGAAGACTGAAGGCGACATAGTTTCGGGCGTCGTCTCGCGGAAAATCAAGGGCGGGCTGCTTGTGGATATCGGCGTCCCGGTGTTCCTTCCGGCAAGCCAGGTTGACATTCGCAGACCCTACGATATCGGCGAATACGTGGGTAGGAAGATCGAGGCCAAGATTCTCAAGATCGATCAGACCGCTCGAAATATCGTCATATCCCGCCGCAAACTCATCGAGGAGCGCCGCAACGAAGCCAAGGATAAGCTCTTCTCCGAGATCGAGATCGGACAGATTCGCAAAGGCACCGTCAAGAATATCGCCGAGTTCGGCGCATTCGTCGATCTGGGCGGGATAGACGGTCTGGTTCACATAACCGACATGTCCTGGGGACGGATTGATCACCCCTCGGAGGTGGTAAAGGTCGATGAGGAAATCGAAGTAGTGGTCCTCGCCATTGACGGCGATAAGGAAAAAATCTCCCTCGGCATCAAGCAGAAAACACCTTCGCCGTGGGAAGGGATCGAGGAGCGGTATCCTGTAGGTTCGCGTGTCCGTGGAAAAGTCGTGAACATGGTTCCATACGGAGTGTTCGTGAAACTCCAGGAAGGCATAGAGGGTCTTGTGCACATCTCGGAAATGTCCTGGACGAAGCGAATAAACCACCCGTCAGAAATCGTCAACGTCGGCGACGAGATTGATGTGGTCATACTCGAAACGGACAAGGACAAGCAGGAAATCTCACTCGGCATCAAGCAGATCCAAACAAATCCGTGGACGCTGGTGAAGGAGAAGTATCCTTCCGGAACAGTCGTTACCGGGCAGGTGCGAAACCTGACCAACTACGGCGCTTTCATTCAGATCGAGGACGGTATCGACGGGCTGTTACATATCTCGGACTTTTCCTGGACACGCAAAATCACGCATCCTTCCGAGATGCTCAAAAAGGGTGAGGAAATACAATGTGTCGTCCTTTCGGTCGATGAAGATAAAAGCCGGGTCGCACTGGGATTGAAACAACTTACCGAAGACCCCTGGCTGCGACAAATTCCCGAACATTACATTGCCGGGCAGATCGTACAAGGAAAAGTCATCAAGGTGACGAACTTCGGCGTTTTCGTCGAACTGGAAGACGGGCTGGAAGGTCTGCTGCACATATCCGAACTGTCTGACCAAAAGGTTGAGAATCCCGAAGACATGGTCAAGGTCGGCGACGAATTAGAAATCAAGATTCTGCGTGTGGACAGCGACGACCGGAAAATCGGCCTGTCGCTCAAACGCGCGCAGTGGGCGGCGGAGGACGGCGTACCCGGCGAGGCGCCGCCCGAACCGCCCGTCAGGCGGCGAGGCGGACTCGGCGCAGAAACAGGTCTGCTCGGTTCCATCGAAGGCAAACCCCTCATCGCCACAACCAGGACCGGCGAACAGGCGGAACAATCCGCCCACCAAACCGGGCAAGATCAAACACCGGTCAAAAAGACAGAAGAACCGAATGTGGAACCGGAAGGCAAATCACAAGAGACGCCTGATGAGCAATCCGAAGGCGATAAACCCGAAGAAAAGTAAAGCAACATAATAACGAAACAATATAAAAACGCCGAACGACAAGGAATTTTCCGCCTTCGCCGTTCGGCGTTTTTGACGCGCTTGTAAAAATATGCAAACGTCAGTTGTCCTGCGCCGGAGGTCTTATCACCCGAGTTTTAACTGTCGCATCTTCTGCGCAATGCCGCTGAGCCGGGTGTCCACCGCCTTCTTTACAGCGAGCAGTTCGTCGATTGAGAGTGCATCGACGTTCAGTCCTTTCGGGACGCCGGCTGGGGCGCCGACAGCACCTCTGCCGCGAACGCCGCCGCGTGTCTTCCTGCCGACTTTACGAGGCTTTATCCCGTGCGCCGCCTTTACATGCCGCGCCAGGTGCATCGCCATCTTGAACGATCGTCCGCAAATATCGCAGGTGAACTTGCCTATACGGGACGACGCCCGTTGAGTCTTCTTTTTGCCTTTGCGCTTGCTACCATGCGCCATACCTATGTGAACCTTCAGGGCGCGATCATTCTTGAACTCTCTTCCGCACTTGTCGCACTTAAATGTCGCCATATTATTTCTCCTTATATATATGGAACTAATGTATTCTCTGCATATCTCCGCATTGTTCAAGTTTTTTTCCACGGTTTCACATTTCATCTCGTCGCCATATGCACAAAGGCGACCATTTGCATTTTTAATTCGAGATATATGTAACCTTTTGTGCATTGCTTGCCGTTCGACTTTTATTCGAAGACCAACAGGCGCAATGATGCGTCCTGTTTGTCAGTCGAATCAAACACGAACCCGCTGAAAACCCGCGCCTGTTACATATTTCCGACTTACTCCTGCGGCGGAGGCGCAAAAGATAATAATTGTTGTTTTCCCGAAGAGACGTTTACAATCTTCATCATGAACGGCATGTTCGGAAGAGTCATGGTTATTGTGATTGCGTTGTTAGTTATTGGCTGTGAGTCCGGTGTTGAATTCGGACAGGTGCGGCTTGATCCGGCCTGTGAGCGAACCCCAAACGGCGCTGCCGACCTGTCCGCCATTTTTGCCGAAGCGGTTGATGAACGTGGTCGGCTTATCCCCGACGCCCTTGCTCGCGTGCGCGACCGGCTTGACGAGCAATTGCTGAAGATGTCCCGTTGTGGGCCGACGGCTACTCCTGATTTATTCGTCACAGATGAGGCCAGACTTGCCTGGTGGTACAACGCGCGTGCGGCATGGTCGATGAAATTGGCCGACCTGGCGGGTTGCCCCCGGCGGCGCTGCTCGACGGCGGCGCGGGCAAGAACTTTCCCGCTCGACGGGCGGGAGATGTCGCTGGAAAAAATCGACTCGATCCTTCTGTACGAGGCGAGGCGGAGCGGGGACTTTCGCATCGCCGCCTGCGCACCCGGCGCCTGGGTCGATTACGCCCCCCTGCCGAAAAAACCGTTCACCGAGAAAGGCTTTTTAGACAGGCTCTCTGTATCGTTCAATCGCCTTGTGTTGGATGATCAGCGATTTGTCATCGATGTCGAACGAAGGCAGGTCCGCATCCCACCGATGCTCTGGTCCTGTCGGGACATGGTCATATCCTGGTATCGGCGGCGTTACGGCCCGTGCCAGGTCAGCCTGACGACCGCGCTGCGGTCGCATCTTGACCACCTTGCCCAACGGCGGCTGGACAATGCTCTTGGCTACTCAGCCGTCAGGCAGGCGGCGAGAACGGAACTGGTTATAGCCGGGCGGAAGATATTTTATCCGGGCAGTATCGGAAGGGTCGAACCGTGAGCGTTTTTACACAATTTGGTTCGCGCAGTCTTTCTTCCGTGGCGGCGTTTGGGGATTTTTGTCGCTTCTGCGGGCGGACGTTCGGATGGGTCATATCGGTGGGCCTGGGCGGGCGTAACATCCGCCTGACGCTTCGGCAGATGTACGAAGTCGGCACTCGCAGCGTTCCGGTGGTTATGTTCACCGGCGCGTTCGTAGGGATGGTCCTTGCCGCTCAGTCGGTGCTTCAGTTCCAGGCAGTCGGTCTGGAGGCGAACCTCGGCGCCATCGTCAACCTTTCGGTGGTGCGCGAGTTGGGGCCGGTTCTGGCTGCGATTATGCTGGCAGGAAGGGTCGGCGGAGGACTGGCCGCCGAACTGGGAACCATGCGAGTTACCGACCAGATCGACGCGCTTCGGGCAATGGGGGCAGACCCGCTGAGAGTCCTGGTAGTTCCACGGTTCCTCGCCTGCCTGCTGCTGATGCCGATACTTGTGCTATACGCGGACCTGACGGGTATCCTCGGCGGATACCTCATCAGCGTCGAAATCTACGGCGTCAATGCTGCGGCGTTCTGGGACCACGCAGCCAGGACGGTGGAAATGTTCGACATCATTACCGGTCTGTTCAAGAGCCTGTTCTTTGCCGGCGTGATGAGCCTTATCTGCTGCTGGAGGGGATTTCGCTGCAGACCCGGAGCCGCAGGCGTCGGAAGGGCGTGCACGGAGAGTTTCGTCGAATCCTGCATGGCTATTTTGGCGCTGGACTTCTTTATCGGCGTTGCGCTAAATACTTTCTACACCATCACATGGGGCTCGCCGCCGGTGATGTAAAAAGCATTCAGCAGTCAGCGTTCAGTTTTTTTATCTTTTGCTGACAGATGATTGCTGACAGATGATCGCTGAACGCTAATTATGTTTCGTAAATGGTATTCCAACTGGCTTTCCCGGCATCGCAACCGGACGAGTTTCGTGCTGCACATGGTCGGCATCCCAGCCGCTTTTGTCGCTGCGCCGGTGGCGGCTGTGATGAAGTGCTGGCTTCTCGCAGCCGGATTTTTTTTCGGCGGATATGCCTTGCAATTTCTCGGCCATCTGATAGAAGGCAACCGCTCCGGCGAAGAGGAACTGATCCGCAGACTGTTCCGCCGGCGACGGTTAAACAGTAATGGAGTTGATGATGAGCAGGTCTGACGAGAAACTGGCGATTAATGGCGGCAGTGCGGTGCGGGAAAAACCGTTTCCGCCTCGGCGGCTGTTCGGCGAAGAAGAAAAGGCTGCCGCCATCGAAGTATTTGATGAATCCATCGCCGCGGGCGAAGCATTCGGATACGGTGGAAAACGCGAGCAGGCATATGAGGCCGAGTTCGCCGAGCGCCTCGGCGGCGGGTTCGCCAAGGCCGTCAATTCCGGTACGTCGGCGATTCTGTCGGCGCTGGCGTCGCTGGAACTGGAACCGGAAAGCGAAGTAATCTGCCCGCCAATAACCGATCCCGGCGGAGTCATGCCGATAGTCATGATGAATTGCGTTCCGGTTCCCGCCGACACGAACGAATTCTCCTTCAACACCGGACCCGAACAGGTTGCCGCTGCGATTACCGACCGAACGCGGGCCATAATCGTTGCGCAGATAATGGGCGAACCGGTTGATATGGACCCAATAATGGAAATCGCCCGTCGGAAAGGTCTGCCCGTCATTGAGGATGCCGCACAGGCGCACGGTGCGACATATAAGGGGCGATTCGTCGGAACCTGCGGCGACATCGCCGCATTCAGCACAATGTTCGGAAAACATTTCGCCAGCGGCGGGCAGGGTGGAATATTCTTCACACGCAATGAAGAGATGTTCTGGAAGGCCAGGAGGTTCATGGACCGAGGAAAACCTTTCGGCACCGACGAATCCACCAACGTTCGTCTCGGCCTGAACCTGAACACCGACGAACTGTCCGCCGCTATCGGGCGAGTCCAGTTGGGCAAAATGCCCTGGATCGTCGAACGCCGACAGGCGGTCGCCGGCGCAATCGCCGAAGGGATAGAATCCCTCCAGGCCGTCTCGCTTGGGCGGATAATCCCCGATTCGAAGGCAAGTTACTGGCATTTGCGGATGACGGTCGATACCGACAAACTCACCGTCGATAAGGACGCATTCGCCGAAGCCCTGGCAGCCGAGGGAATCCCGATAGGCGTCTCGTACCGACACATACCGGCGGAGCACCTCTGGTTCCGCAATCGTAACACCTACGGCTCCGGCGGTTATCCGTGGAGAACTCCATATGAGCCGCCGAACCTGCCGAATTGCGAAGCGGTAACTGCAAGCAATTTCCTCATCCACATCCACGAAAACTGGACAGACGAAGAGATCGACGACACCGTAGCCGGCTTGACGAAAGTCGAAAAAGCGTTCCTGACTGCCGGACTGGTCCGTACGGGCAGGCAAACCTGAAATCCTGATACACCGCGAGTGTTTGAAAGATTCGGAACGATTGGGAACGATTCGGGAAAGATTCGGAAAGATTCGGAAAGATTCGGAAAGATTCGGAAAGTTTCGGAAAGAATGGGAAAGTTTGGGAAAGGGGTCTAATTCCGTAAGCCCTTGTTGCCCAAACAGTTGTGATTTTCGAACCGCGACCATACAGTCGCCCGTCTGGGCGAACAGCGCGAACTTTTAAAAAAATCCACGAATTACACAAATTTTCACGAATTACACGAATTACACGAATTACACGGATTTACGGTGAATCGGTTGATCAGTTGATCGGTTGATCGGTTGATCAGTTGATCAGTTGATTGGTTGATCAGTAAATCAGTAAATCGGTCCGGTCCTCCGGTATTCCGGCCTCACGGTCTGTCTTCACTTGTAAAAAACTTCACGGGC
>JAXHSV010000059.1:0-14914 GCA_034190305.1 Planctomycetota bacterium
CTTCCATGGGCTGGTGGATCAGTATTCGCAATATCTGTTCGGGCTGGCCCTTTCCCTCGTGGGGAATTGGGCGGATGCCGAGGATATTTTACAGGAGACATACGCGGGTGCTTTCCGCGGTTTCGGATCGTTCAAGGGCCACTCGTCAATCAAGACCTGGCTGACGCGGATTCTCGTTCGCCAGGTCGCCGGACATTACAGGAACCAGGCAAGGCGTAAAGTGATTCCGATGGAACTTGAAATTGCGGCAGGCCGGCAGCGGAGCGTTCCTTCACCGGCCCGGACGGCTGACGTGCAAATGGACGTTGAAGCCGCGATAGAGTCGCTATCTTCGGCGCATCGGGAGGTAATTGTTTTGAGAGAGATTAAGGGACTCTCATATGACGAGATTGCAGAGGTCCTGGGAGTACCTCGTGGGACTGTCGAATCTCGACTTTTCCGGGCGCGCCGACAGATAAAGGGATTCCTCGGGGAGTACTTTTAGCCATGACAGAATGCGAACGTGCACAACAGATCAGCGCTTATTACGACGGCGAACTGCCGGCTTCAGCCGTTGCCGAGTTTGAAGAACATCTGCGGCAATGCCCCGATTGCGCCGCTGAACTGGCTGACCTTCGCGAGTTGTCGAGGCTGGTCGGGAAGTTGGCTGAGCCGAAGATTCCTTCACACCTTCTGCATCGACTGCACCGCAGCGCTGATTATTCTTCCCGGGCCGGCATTTGGCGAATGGCGAAGGCGATTTCCGCTGTGGCTGCGATAGTTCTGTTGGTCTGCTCTTCCTGGCTGTGGCATCTGTCGGGATCGGATGTCAATGCGGGAGAGAGTCTTCCATGGGAAGCATTCGCTCTGCGGTCAACCGATTTCCCGGCTCAGAGAACCAGCGATGAGCAACTGGCAATATGGATCATAGAAGATCTTGGAGGGCAATGATGATGGCCAGGTCCAAGGTAATTCTGCTTGCGTCTTTCCTTCTGACTTTCGCGGCTGGGACCTCCCTGGGGCTGCTGATTTCCTGGCCCAGGAGCCAGCCTTCGCGTCGGTCAAGGCTTTGGCGGGAACTGAACCTCAGCGAGGAACAGCGCAATCAGATGCGAGAGATATGGTCGGAGGTAATGGGCTCCCGGCGAGAAAATCGAAGAGCGCTGGTATGGGAGCGGGATGAAGCCATAGTCGCCTTGCTTACTGACGAGCAGCGTCCGCAATACGAGCAAATCGTCCAGGAGTACAAAAGGAAGACGGATGAACTCTCGCAGGAAAGACAACGGAGGATTCAGGAAGCCGTTGAGCGGACGAAACAGATTCTGACTCCCGAACAGGCCGGGAAGTACGAGGAACTCAGGAAACAGAGGACAGAAAGGGGCCGGAACCGGCGCGATATCGGGAACAACCGAGCAGGTAATCGGGCTGCTCCTGACAGTCAGGAGTAGCGTTTTTTTGAAAGAATGGGAACTTCAAGAGAAAGGAGCATTAACATGGTACGGTGGAAATCATTGTTGGCCCTGGTTGCCGTAGCGTCTGTGGTCGCGGTTTGGGTCGGGCAGGCGATTTCGCAGCAGGAGGATCGTCCCCGGGACCGCCAGTCTCGTGGCGAAGCGCGCCGCCAGCGAGACCCGGAAGAGATGCGCAGGCGGATGGAGCAGTGGCGCCAACGGGCGGCTGAACGGATAAAAGAGAACCTCGGAGCCAGTGAAGAGGAATGGAAGGTCCTCCAGCCGAGGATCGAAAAGGTGCAGACGCTCTCCCGCCAGTTGCGTTTTGGCGCCATGCGCGGCAGGTTTGGCGATCGTAGCGACAGACGAGGGGACCGACCACGCGGATCGGCTCAAGAGACAGCGACTCGCCCGCAAAGCGACCTTGAGAAGAAATCCGAGGCTCTCGGGAAAATCGTTGAAAATAAGGAATCCAAGACAGAAGAGATTAAGTCTGCCTTGAAGGCCTTTCGCGAGGCCCGGGAGAAGGTCGAGAAGGACCTTGCCAATGCAAGGAAGGACCTGCGCGAAGTAGTAACTGTTCGGCAGGAAGCCCAACTTGTGCTGATGGGCGTGCTTGATTGAACCACGATCTTCCGGTTCGCCGGTCGCTCGGGGCTCGCCCTCTCGGCGGGACTTACCGCAGAGGCACAAGGAAGGATTATCCGTGGTGCAATGAACGCGATACTTGTCAAAATGCAGACAGATGGCCTGTTCGACGAACAGACAGCCCGAGACGTTGAGGCGCTCGTAGTCCAGGGCAAGGGCCTGGACGAGGCGATGCTGGCGGCGGGTGGACAGTCAGAAGAGCAGTTGCTTCGCTACCTGTCTAAAGAATTCCGCGTCCCCTACGTGGACCTGGAAACGCGCTCGCCTGAAAAGGAATTCCTGATGCAGTTTCCCGCGCGCATTTTACTTGCGCACCGGCTTCTGCCTCTCTCGCAGGAAGACGGCGTTGTTTTAGTGGCGTCGAACAAGGTGTTTGACACGAGCGGTCTGGACGAGTTGCGCATGGCCTGCGGACACGACGTATGCCTGGCCTTGGCGCCATCAGCAGAGATCAGCCGATGGCTTAATACCCTTCTGGGCGTCGGCGCCGATACGCTGCAATCGCTGGTCTCAGAAACGGCGGACGCCGAGGTGCAGGTTGTCGATCACGAGATAGACGAGGATCTCGATCTGGCAGAGGCTGCCGAAGACGCCTCCATAATCAAGTTCACCAACCAGGTGCTTGCCGAAGCCATCGAGCGACGGGCAACGGACATGCACTTTGAGCCGTTTGAAGATTCCCTTCGGGTGCGATACCGGGTGGACGGCGTCTTGCAGGAGGCCAACATACCACCGGAAGTCAGGCAGTTTCATCCGGCCATTGTCTCGCGTGTGAAGATCCTCAGCCATCTGGACATTGCGGAGAAGCGCCTGCCTCAGGACGGGAGGATCAAACTGAAAGTGGCTTCGCGCGAGATCGACGTGCGCGTATCGGTTATCCCCATGCTTCACGGTGAAGCCGTGGTCCTTCGGCTGCTGGACCGCAGCGAGACGCTGCTGGGTTTGGAGCATCTTGGTATGGGCGAAGGCGACCGTTCGGAATTCGAGTCGGTTCTCACTCTTCCCCATGGCATAGTGCTGGTAACCGGCCCGACCGGAAGTGGAAAGACCACAACCCTCTACGCCGGTTTGTCCCGCATCAATGACGTCCAGCGCAAGATCGTAACGATCGAAGACCCGATCGAATACCACTTGCACGGGATCAATCAGATACAGGTGTCCGGCAAGGCCGGTCTGACTTTCGCTCGCGGTCTGCGATCCATTCTGCGCCACGACCCGGACGTGATACTCGTCGGGGAGATTCGCGACCGCGAAACGGCAGACATCGCGGTGCAGGCGTCGCTGACCGGTCATCTGGTCTTTTCGACGCTGCATACCAACGACGCGCCCGGCGCGCTGACTCGCCTGGTTGACATGGGCGTCGAACCGTACCTGGTCGCTTCCTCGCTGGAAATGGTTCTCGCACAGCGGCTTGTGAGGCTGATTTGCCCTCACTGCAAG
Source organism: Planctomycetota bacterium (assembly GCA_034190305.1). Taxonomy (GTDB): domain Bacteria; phylum Planctomycetota; class Phycisphaerae; order SM23-33; family SM23-33; genus JAUWNJ01. The sequence continues at coordinate 3,519 of JAXHSV010000059.1, forward strand.
GAGGCCTTCGAGCCGGAGGACACCGAGGCGCTGCGGGAGGAGTTCGGCGGCGACGTGCCCGATCTGCTGTACCGCGGAAGGGGCTGCCGGGAGTGTCGGGACACCGGATATCTCGGAAGAACCGGCATCTTTGAAATGATGACCGTCAACGAGGCAATTCGGACCATGATTCTTGAACACGCCTCCTCCGGCGACATACGCAGGCAGGCAGCCAAATATGGCATGAAAAGCCTTCGCGAGGACGGATGGCGCCTGGTGCGAAGCGGAAAGACTTCTCTTGCCGAAGTTCTGCGGGCGACAAAGGATGAGCGATTCAACGGCAACGGCGAATCTCGTCCGAGTCATCCGGTCGTGACGGGTAAGGCCCAAGCAAACACTTCCGGGCAGGATATGCGGAGAGTTGAGTGATGCCTGTCTTTGCCTACACAGCCCTGGACGCCAGCGGGGAGAAGACCTCCGGGACTGTACCTGCGCAGAGTCGCTCCGCCGCACTGGAACAGGTCACTCAAAAGGGACTGGTCCCAGTCTCCATGACAGAACAGCAGCCTGCCGCGGTAAAGCGAGTCATCTCACGGAGATCGTCCGGGCGCGTATCCCAGGCCAACGCTGAGGCGTTCACGCGCGAACTGGCGAATCTCCTGGCAGCGGGCGTGCCCATGAACCGGGCGCTGAATATCCTTTGTCGTGAGGCGACTCAGCCGGCTGCGAAAAAACAATGGACCGCCATCCACGACGACATAGCAGGCGGCGAGTCTCTTGCCGACGCCATGAACAAATGGCCCAGGTCGTTCCCTGCGGTGCAAGTGGCAATGGTGCGGGCGGGCGAGACCGGCGGGTTCCTGGATGTGGTTCTTGGGCAGATTGCGGATTTCAGATCGCGGGAACGCGACCTGAAATCGAAAGTCAAAGGCGCCTTGATTTATCCGGCCATCCTGACGGTTCTGGCGACCGGGGTCCTCATCTTCCTAATGACGTACTTCATTCCGCGATTTACGGGAATCTTTGCGGATTTCGGCGAAGCCTTGCCCGCGTTGACGCGGGGAATCGTGGCCATTAGTCTGGCGATAACCGAGCACGGCCTGTTAATTCTCGTTGGCGCAGCCCTGGTTGTGATGCTGACTCGCCGGGTATTGATGTCCGAATCAGGTCGGCTTGCAACCGAGAGATTGCTCTTGCGCATTCCGGCATTGGGGCGCGTGCTTGCGAGATTTGCACTGGTTCGTTTCTGTCGAATGTTGGGAACTCTCCTTGGCGCGGGCGTGTCCCTTGTTGCATCGCTTAGAGTAGCCAGGGAGGCAATCGGAAACCAGACGCTTTCGGACGCCATGGGACTTTCCATTGAACAGGTCCAGCAGGGAAAACCGTTGTCCCGGAGCCTGGCGTCATGCGAACAACTGTTTCCCGCGTCGGTAGTCGAAGTTATCGCGGTCGCCGAGGAGAGCGGCAGACTGGACATCGAGTTGAAACGGCTTGCCCTCGTCCATGAAGAAGAACTGGACCGGCGACTCAGGATGCTGGTGGCGCTGGCCGAACCGGTCCTGCTGTTCATTATGGCCGGCATCGTCGGAACGATTGTTATCGGGATGCTCCTGCCCGTTTTCACCCTTCAGGAATTTATTCGCTAGGGAATAGATTATGAAAAAAAAGATCATAAAAAGACTCGTTGGTTTCCAGCGCTCGGATGAGCGTTCACAAGGCGGCTTCACACTCATCGAACTGCTTCTGGTGCTTGTGATCCTGGCGGCCTTGGCCGCCGTGGTGGTGCCCAAATTCACCAGGCGCTCGGAACAGGCCAGGATTACCGCAGCCGGTGTGGAAATTGGGCACATCGAACTGGCGCTGGATGCCTTCGAGGTGGATTGCGGGCGCTATCCCACGACCGAGGAAGGCATCGGAGCGCTGGTCGAACAGCCTTCAAACGCGGACGGATGGCATGGAGAGTATCTCAAGCGGGGCGTTCCCAAAGACCCGTGGGGGAATGATTACGTGTACCAATGTCCGGGCCGGCACAATACAAACGGCTATGACCTCTATTCGTTCGGGCCCGACGGGCAGGATGGCACAGAAGATGACATTGACAATTGGTCCCAGCGATGAAACACGATCCGACGGGTTCACGCTTCTGGAACTCATCGCCGTTCTGGTCCTTATCAGCACGATGCTGGCGATGGCGGCGCCGTCGCTGCGCGGCTTTGTCGGCGGACGACAAACCGCCGAGGCCGCCGCACAGTTGTTGTCGCTGACAAAACTGGCAAGGTCGCGGGCCGCCGCGCAAGGGTGCGTCTATCGCCTGAACATCGACACAGAAGAGAAGACCTATTGGCTTACCAGGCAGCGGGCAGGCGCTTTCGTGGCGATTGAGAACGAATCCGGCCGCCGCTTCCAGTTTCCCGATGGGATGTCGGTGAGGCTGGAATTACCGTCGCAAGACAATACCGTCTCATATATCCAGTTTTACCCAAACGGCAGAACCGACGAAGCAAGGATCGAACTGACAGGGCAACAGGGCGAGGTATTCGAAGTTACCTGCCCGTCCGCGACGGAACGGTTTCGCGTCGTTTCGCCCTCGCAGGCCGATGAACTATGATTGATTGCCGGACATTTCGAGGTCAGGCCATACACAGCAAGGTGGCTTTTACACTTATAGAGGTCCTGACTACGCTGACGCTGGCGGCAATCGTTCTTCCGGCAGTGGTCGATGGAATTCTGCTTTCCCTGGCCACCGCCGGTCATGCCAGGCGGCAGAGCGAAGCGGTCTCGCTGGCACAGAGTAAACTGGCGGAATTAGTCGCAGGCGGGCAATTCCACAATTCGGAACTAACCGGCGATTTCGGTCCGGATTGGCCGGAATATCGATGGTCGGCGCAGGTGAACACATGGGAAGACACCCCCCTGCTCCAACTGGATGTATCGGTCAATTGGACCCATCGCGGCAAACAGCGCAGCGTAACGCTGACCACGCTGATATACGAAGGGGCGCCAAGTGAATAGCCGGCGGGAAAAACGCGCGTTCACGCTGCTGGAAATGTTGGTGGCGACAGCCATGACAGCCGTTCTGGCCGGTTCCCTTTACGCCACCCTGCATGTTGCCTTCCGGGCGCGTCGCAGCGCATCAGAATCCATCGAGCCGGTCAGGAAGACCCAACTTGCCCTGGAGTTGCTGCGGGCCGACATACAGTCCGCTGTGGTCCCAAAAGGCGTCATGGCCGGATCGTTCCTTGGCGAGAACCGAACCGATGATTCCGGAAGAGATTGTGACTCGCTGCTGTTGCACTGCACCGGCGCCGGTCCGTCCCAGCCCCAACAATCCGGCGACATCAGGATGATAGAACTGTCCTGCGAGCCGGTCGATGTGGGCGCAGGACAAATACTCGTCCGTCGGATAACGCCAAACCCGTTGGCGACTGATATCGACGAGACGCCACAGGAGGTGCTTTGTCGCGGTGTACATGCGTTCAATCTTCGGTACTTCGACGGCGAGCAATGGCAGGACAGTTGGGACTCCGCAACACGAGACAACCTGTTGCCGCTGGCGGTCGAGGTAACGCTTCAGTTGCAATCCGAGCAGGAAGCGAAGCAGGACGACGGCGGATACTGCGCTTCAGGCGTATTCCTGATTCCCTGCAGTTCCCCGGCGTCTGGGACGACACAGTGAGAGACATAATGAATGGCTGTATCGTAAAATCCGGCAAGGTTTGCTTGAGCGGACCTTACCGCCGTCCGGGCGAAGGTGGTCGTTTGCTTCTCCGCGAATGTCGCACCGAAGGTACGATATTAATCGTTACCATGTGGATAATGGTGGTGCTTGCAGGTCTGGTGCTGGTGCTGGCCCGCTCCATGCGGGTCGAAGGCGTCTGTGCTGCAAATACAGCCGCTTCCCAACAGGCGTCGGCAATCGAACAGGGGGCGATTCAGTATGTGCTGGCAAATGTTGACGGCCTCGAAGGCCGGATGCCATCCGAAGACGATATGCCATGCCAGGGCGTGCAGGTGGGCGACGGGGCCTTCTGGATAATCAGGCCCAATCATGAGGATGACAGCGAATGCCTCTACGGAGTTGTTGACGAGGCGTCCAGGGTCAACCTCAACTCCGCCACAGCCGAGACGCTCCTTAAACTGCCCGACATGACGAATGAACTGGCCGCCGCAATCGTGGACTGGCGCGACGAGGACAGCGAACCGACGCCCGAAGGCGCGGAGACTGAACATTATCTGCTTCTGGCGAATCCCTACGAATGCAAGAACGCCCCTCTGGAGACCGTCGAGGAACTGCTGCTGCTCAACGGCTCTTCGCGTGAGATAGTTTTCGGCGAAGACGTCAACCGCAACGGAACGCTCGACGAAAATGAAAACGACGCCGATAAAAGCGAGCCACCCGACGACAATGACGGAATACTGAACCGCGGCATCTATGATTTCGTTACCGTCTATAGCACCGAACCCAATACCACCGCAGCCGGTTCACAACGACTGGACGTAAACCAGGCATCGAGGCAGGCGTTGTCTGAAGTTCTGGAAAAGTCCGTTTCCCATAACCGATTATCAGATGTTTTGAGTCTCGCCCAGCGTGAACGCCCGTTTCAGAACGTGCTGGACTTCTACTTCCGCACCGGCCTGACAGTAGAGGAATTCGCAGCCATCGCCGACGAAATAACCACCGGTAATCAGGAAAATCTGACGGGATTGATAAACATTAACACCGCACCCAAAGAGGTGCTCCTGACCCTGCCGGGCCTGGAAGAGGCCGATGTATCGGCCATGATGGCGATGCGATCTGTCGATGAGACAGACCTGAACAGCATTGCATGGGTCGCCAAAGCCTTGACCCGCGAAAAGGCCGTCGGCATTGGGGCGCACATAACGGCGAGGTCGTTCCAGTTTTCCGCTGACATCGTAAGCATCTCCGGCGACGGGCGGGCCTTCAGACGGTGCCGAATCGTGGTCGATGCCCGCCAAAGCCCGCCGCAGATAATCTACCGGCAGGACCTGACGCGCCTGGGTTGGCCACTTTCACCGGAAATTATCGACCAACTGCGGTCAGGCACACACATGGATCAGGTCATCGAGAACTTTTACAAGGAGATCTATTAGTATGCTGTTGAATCGCAGGACATTGGGGCTTGCCGTTACGTCCCGTTCGATCATCGCCGTCGAGGTCGGTTCTTCAAACGGCCAATGCAAAGCATTCCGCGCAGCGAAATTCACATACCCTGAAGAAACTAGCCTCGAAGAGCCGGAGAAAATGGGCAAGGTCTTGAAGGAATTCCTGCGAAGGGAAGGGTTCTCCGCCCGGCGCTGTGTGATCGGCATGGAGGCTAAGTGGCTCACGGCCAGGGAAAAGGCATTGCCGCCGGATTCAGGCGACTCGCTCGTCGGCATCCTTTCGATCATGGCTGAACGCGAGTTCGCCTCGGACCGCGATGATCTGGTCTTTGATTACACCGGCCCGACCGGTTCCGACGAGGGAGAACTCGTTCTGCTTGTGGCGGCCTCTCGTGAGCACGTGAATCTGCTCCAGGCGATAGCGCAGGCAGCCGGTCTGAGGGCAATAGCGATTACGTCATCCGCGATGACTTTGGCCTGTTCGTCAACCGCCCCTGATGTTTCCGAGCGAGTCGTACTGTATCTGACTCAAAGCGGCGCCGAACTGGTCGTTCAATCGAAGGGCGCTGTTCGCATGGTGAGAAGGTTTTCGCTACAGACTCCTGAAGATCCCTCCACCGGCAAGACCGGCGTTCGGCTGGATGGTCTTGTGAGCGAATTACACCGAGTGATGTCGCTGCTACCGGGTGATCAGGTAGCCCAACAGGAACGCCAGGTACACATATGGAACGGCGCAGGGCTGGACAATGGAAGCCTGGAGGTCCTGGCAAAGCGGATTGGTTCCCAGGCCGGTCTGCGCCGGTCACCTGTCGATCTCGATTCGGTCGGCATTTCGGGCGGGCTTCAAAGAGATGAAATCACAGCTGCGGCGTGTCTTGGCGCCGCAGGGACCCATGGCCGGCGGCCAGTGGTCGATTTCCTGCATTCCAAACTGACTCCACCCGGGAAAGCCGCTGCGGGAAGAAAGGCTGTCTGGATTGCCGGTGTGGTTGCGGTCGTCATCGTAATCTGCCTCGGCCTGCTGCTGAACTGGAAACAAACGCAAAGTGAAATTGTCGCCCTGGAGGAACGTCTAGGCGTAATGAAACCGGACGTCTCCCAGGCCAGGGATATCATTGACAAAACGACATTCGCGCAAGGGTGGTACGACCGCCAGCCGAAACACCTCGACTGCCTGCGCGAACTGACACTGGCATTCCCCCAGGAGGGGCGAATCTGGACGACAAGCCTCTCTGTCCGGGATGACATGCAAGTGCTTTTTTCCGGCAAGGCGGTCGATAAGACAGCGGTGCTGGAAGTTCTCGACCGGCTTAAGAGCAACTCCGTATTCTCACAGGTCAAATCTATTTATCTTCGCGAGTCGGGCGAGAGTCAACGAGAGGTTACCTTCGCTATAAGTCTTATCTACCTAAGAGGGAGGCAAAGATGATTCTCTCCAAGCGCGAAAAAATAATCATTACCGCCACGCTGGTCGCAATATCGGTATTGGTATTGGACCGCTACGCTCTGACACCGTTGCTGGATAGATACTCGGCGGTCCGAACCAGAAAGGAAATGCTCCTGGCCGAGACAAGACATGCCGAAAATCTGTTGGCTCTTCACCGGAAGGTCGCTCCCCGGTGGCGGATACTCACCGGCAGCCTGAAGAGTGACCCTGCCGAGGCGGAGAGCCAAATGTTACACGCCCTTCGTGACTGGTCAGAACAGGCCGGTCTGAATCTTTCTTTGCTCAGGCCGGAACGATCAACGGAGAAAACCGATCTTCGGGAAATCACTTTCCACGTGGCGGGCGACGGCACGATGAGATCTGTTTCGCGATTCCTGTGGAGCCTGGAGACAGCCGACATCCCGACCAGATTGAAGACAATGCAATTACGCAGCCGCAAGGAAGGAATCGACGACTTGTCGGTGCAATTACGTATTTCGACGTTGTACCTGTCCGACGAAAGTCCATTGCCTCCGGGCAGAGGCAATGAAATCGCTTCGGAAGGAGGCATCCAATGAATTGCCGAACCCAACTACTTTGTTTGCAGGTTCTGCTTGGCGTGCTTACGATCTTTGCCGTGGCCTCGACTGGTGGTCAAGCCAGTCGTCCTGTCTCGTGGGAGCATTACCGCGTATTGACAGAGCGGAATATCTTTGTTCGTAACCGTCGCCAGCAGCGAGAAAGTCAAACTGCGTCGGAACAACCCGCAGGCGTCATCAATACCGACAGGTACCTTGTACTGACCGGTATCGGACATTGTGGCAGTGAAGGGATTGCATTCGTCGAAGATACCCGCTCGGTCGAGACGATCAGGAAACGAACGGGCGAGCACGTTGGAAACGGCAGGCTGGTGAAAATTACACTCGACTACGTTGAGTACGAGTGCAAAGGCAACACCATACGAATCGAAATCGGCGGCAACCTTGCCGGCTCAACGGTCCGGCGTATGTCAACAGAAACAGCGACATCTACAAAACCGGCTGCGCCTGCTGATGCCGGCGGGTCAGTAAATACGCTGAAGACCAATACCGCCGCCATCCTGGAGCGAATGCGAAGGCGGCGCGAACAGGAAACTAACAGATAAAAAATATCTCCGGCGGGATATATTCTTGCCGAAAGTGACTCAAGCAAAGGAGTAAACAAATGTTCCGTATATTTAAACATTGGCTGCCGGCGGCTGTGTGCCTGTTGATTCTTATCAGCGGCAGCGCCGCACCGTCCGAGGAAGCGTCAACCCAACCGAACGTTTCGAGTCAACAGACTAAACAGTCCCAACCGGAACAGACGACCAGGCCGGCAACAACGCAGGATGCTTCTCTCCGACTGAACTTCAAGGACGCTTCGGTTCACGCTGTTTTAGAGTATCTTTCTGAGGCGGCGGGCCTGGTAATCCTTGAGGAAGCCCGCGTGGATGGACGGGTAACAGTCATGAGTCGCCATCCGATTGATACGTCCGAGGCGGTCTCGCTCCTGGACTCCGTGCTCAAAGAAAAGGGATATACCGCGATACGCCGTGGGCGAACGCTGAAGATCGTAACACTTGAGCAGGCAAAAAAATCCAGCATCCCCGTCCACTCCGGCAACGACCCGGAAAAGGTCAAACCCACCGACAAACTGATCACCCAGGTCATCCCGATACGTTTCGCCGACGCGGTCAAACTGAAGACTGACCTTGCCAGTCTCAAGCCGGCCTATGCGGATCTATCTTCCAACGCAGCCAGCAACGCATTGATGCTTACCGCAACGCAGGCGGACGTCCGCCGATTCATGGAAATCATCAAGGCGCTGGACGGACACATGGCCGGTGTGGCGGAAGTCAAGGTATTCCAGCTGCAGTACGCCAATGCGACCAACACCGCCAAACTGATTACGGACCTGTTCAAACAGGATCAGGATCAAGCCGGACGCGCACAACTACCTGCTTTTATGCGAAGGAGGTTTGGCGCGAGCGAAACAGGTGAAGCCGGCAGAGATGAACAGGCCAACCGGCAGGCGAGGGTAATCGCGTCCGCCGACGACCGAACCAACACAGTTGTGGTCAGCGCCCCGCCGGATATCCTCAAAGCCATCGAGGGCATCATCAAGGAACTGGACTCCAATCCCAGCGCCGAGCAGGCCGTGTTCATCTACCCCCTGAAAAACGCACAGGCCAAGAACATGGAGACCGTGCTGAACCAGATATTCTCCGAGACAAGCCAAACCGCCGCAGCCGCACGCGCGCGGGGTTCAACAATACAGACCCGTTTCGGCCGCACCTCTGTAACACAAACAGTCGCAGCAACGTCCGCCGACCTTGTAGGCCAGGTGTATGTCGTCGCCGACGAGGATACCAATTCACTGCTGGTGAGAACGGCTACAAAGCATTTCGATCGCGTCAAGGAAATCCTGGCGGAACTGGACCGGCCGATAAGACAAGTGCTGATCAAGATCCTCATTGCCGAGGTTACACACGATAAGTCTCTGGATTTGGGAACGGAGTTCTCCGTCCTGAACCTTCGGTTCGGAGCCACTGGTACGTTTAATGTGGGATATGGCGCGAATCGGGAGGACACCGGCGGACTGATTACGGCAACCGTCGAGGCGGACCTGTCGAATGTCTTCGCCGCGCTTCAGAGAGTGGGCAGACTGGACGTGCTCTCTCGGCCTTACATCCTCGCAAGCGACAATCAGGAAGCCGCCATCACCGTCGGGCAGGAAGTTCCGTTTCCACGGCAAACCCGTACGACAGAGACCGGCCAGACCATCACCACCATCCAGTACGAGGATGTCGGTATAATTTTGACCGTCACGCCGCACGTCAATCCGGAAGGCCTGGTCATCATGGACGTTTCGCCCGAAATCTCGACCCTGACCGGCACCACCGTTCCGATCTCCGACGTGGCCAGTGGGTTTGTCGTCGCCAAGCGGTCCGCACAGACCCGCGTGGCGGTTAGCAACGGTCAGACCATCGTCATTGGCGGGCTAATGGAGGATCGCATTACGGATGAGGTTCGGAAAGTCCCAATTATTGGCGACATACCCCTCCTGAACCTGCTGTTTCGACGGACAATAAAGAGTAAAGTAAAGACTGAACTGCTGATTTTCCTTACACCGCACGTGGCGAAGAGGCCTGAGGATTTGAAGAAGATCTCGGATGCGGAAAAGGCCGGTTCCGAGACTCTTCAGAAGGCAGTGGAGCACGGCGCCTTCGACAAGCACCTCAAGGGTATGCAGCGCGGCGCGACATCTCAGCCAGCAGGAGAAGAGCATGAAACGCAACCGTAACATCCTCTGCCTCGCATGGTGGATTGTCCTAGGCTCGCTTTTGACCGGGTGCCGGACGCCCGATACGTCTGCCCCTCCGACACAAAGTCCAAGCGCCAAGATCGATCCATGCGCTGAGAGGCTTCACGATGTTTGTGGACAGTTGCTGCTCTACCACAGTATTCACAAGAGGCTGCCTCAAAAGCTCGACGAGATGAAAACGATGGACATCGGGTACATGCCGCAGTTAATCTGCCCCGTCTCCGGTAAGCCCTACGTCTATAATCCCGAAGGCCTGCGAATTCCAGGCCGGACGGGCCGACTGGTGCTGTACGACGCGATAGCATGTCACTCAGGGATGCGATGGGGAATTCTGGTAGAGGATCCCGCCAACGGAAAACCCCTCACTGCCAGAGTTATCTTACTACCTGAAAAATCAGTTTCTTCGGTCGGTAAAAGCCCTTAGCCGACTTTTATGCGAAGCGATGAATGATTCCAACGACACTGAATGAGAATAAAAATCATGAAAAAGCACCTGGCTATCTGCGGAATTCTGATCCTGGCAGCAGTCGTAACCACCTTGGCCGATTGGCCCCAGTATCTTGGTCCGAACAGAAATGCAACCTCACAGGAAACAGGTCTGTCTCGTTCCTGGCCGAAGAACGGCCCCAAGGTATTTTGGACATTTCCTCTGGGCCAGGGATGGGCCGGTGCATCCGTCAGTGACGGCAAGGTGTATGTGCTCGACCGCGTCGGAGGCAAGCAGGACGTTCTGCGCTGCATTGATCTGGCCAACGGCAAGGAGGAATGGAACTTTGCCTATAATGCCCCCGGCACAATTGGTGAACCAGGCTCGCGGATCGTACCGGCTATCGACGGTAACTACGTTTACACGTGCGGTTGCTTAGGGCATGTCCACTGCGTCGATAAACGCACGCACCGGGCTGTCTGGAAGAAGAATATATGGAAAGACTTCGGTGGGGGTAACAGGTTGCCGACGTGGGGCATCACGCAGAACCCCTTGATCTACGGGAATATGCTGATATTGGCGGCGCAAACACCGAAGGCGGGAGTTGTTGCCTATGATAAAACAACCGGCGCGGTTCGGTGGACCTCGCAGCCCCTCCCCGGCGGTCCGGGCTATGTCTCGCCGAAGATCGTCAAGATCGGCGGCGATGACCATTTGGTTATGATCAGCGCAAAGTCCAGGCAGAGGAGACGGCGGCAACAACCCGAGCGCCCCGGAGACAATCGGCAGTCTCCCGGACTAGAAGAAACCCGACAACCTGAACGGGAAGACCAGTCAGCAGCGGAGGCTCCGGCAGAGAAGTCCGCCCGGCGTCCCGGCATGGGCGCGGTTGTGGGGATCGATCCGAAGACAGGACAAGTGCTATGGACCTACTACGGCTGGCAATGCACAATCCCGATACCCAACGTAACAGAAATCGGTGACAGCCGGTTATTCATCACCGGCGGCTACAGGGCCGGTTCGGCAATGATAAAGGTTCAAAAGAAACCCGGCGGGTTCGTCGTTGAAGAGATTTATAAGACCCAGGCGTTTGGC